>JBCCPQ010000029.1:0-15490 GCA_039024825.1 Pseudomonadota bacterium | reverse complement strand
ATGTTCTCCGGGGAGTAGAAACCGGGCTCAAGACCACCGGCAGCAAGCCAGTAACGCAGTTCGTAATTGTGGGTCGAGACCGGGAATACCATGCCCATGTTGAAGGGGATACCCTGCGACTGGTAATCCTCCACAACCGGCTTCAGCGCAGACGCGCTGATCGGATGCTGCGGGCGGCCGTCGTCCATGGTCGGGATATTGGGCTTCATCTGCTCCCAGATTTCGTTGGAGACGGTGATGCCGTTGCCGTTGAGGTCCATGGAGAAGGGCGTGATGATGTGCGCCTCGGTGCCGTAGCCGATGGTGGCCGCGAGCGGCTGACCGGCAAGCATATGGGCCCCTTCCAGCGTTCCGTCGATCACACCATCAAGAAGCACTTTCCAGTTGGCCTGAGCTTCGAGCGTCACGAACAGCCCCTCGTCGAGGAAGTAGCCGTTCTCGTAGGCCACCGCGAGCGGTGCCATGTCAGTCAGCTTGATAAAGCCAAAGGTGAGCTCGTCCACCTCGAGGTCGAGAAGCTCAGCCGTGGCAGGGCCGGTAGCCATGAGGCCAAAGGCTGCGACGGCGAGGGCTTTCCTTGCGATCATGTTGTGTTTCCTTCGTCTAAGGCGCGGGAGGATGCGCCATGAAAAAAGCCGCCTTCACGGTCCACACGACGCATGTCGCGGGGCCTTGAAGCGGCTTTGCTTTAGGAGAGCCCGAATCGTCGGGCGTTTTGTGCGTGAGCACCTTTGCTCGGTGATATAATCGTCCGTGACGCCCGTCGCTGCTACGGATTTATTGATGCGAATGCACTTATTTTGCAGTTGCAGCATACACAGGCGTACCGTTGCCCAAATTGCAGGCACTACCCCCCCGACGGCTCGAAAATGCGTCCGTCGAAGAAGCGGTCCCGGGACAGAATCAGGCGTCCTCCCGTCGAACCAACGGCGATGGGAACATCGATGGCCCCCTCGACCTTCGAGCTGGCAAGCGGCATATCGTGCGCCACGCCCTTGAGCGCGGCACGGTAAATGTCGCTTCTGAATGTGGCCGACGCAGCCTCGGCGCTTTTCTCGCGGTCGAGGCCGGTGCGCAAAGCGAGCTGACGCCCGATCCACTCTGCCTGGCTGCGCCAGGGAAACCCTGCTGCGCCATCGTGAAATTCAACAAAACCGTCCACGCTGCGCGTTTCGCCGCGCCGATTTATGACGAAGGTCCCCTGCAAAGCGCGCTCCAGCAGTTCGGGAGCGAGCCCGAGGTAGTGATCCTTGCTCATCATCTCAGTGGCGACGGCAATACTGTCGGGGTGAGAGAGCCAACGGGACGCGCGCCACACTGCGCGGATGAGGCGCTGGGAGAGATCGCGTTTGTCATCAGCCCAATCCGAGCGCACCGCGAGCACCTTTTCAGGGGCAAATGACCAGATCGCCGACCCGGGCACCAAAAGTTCCCCCACTCCGTTCTCGACAGATCGGGAGCCCCAGGGTTCGCCGACGCAGAATGCGTCGATCTCTCCCGCCGCCATTGCTTCGGCCATCTGCGGCGGCGGGACGGTGCGCACAATTAGGCTTTGCGGGGCGGGAAGCCCGAGGGCTGACAGCCAGTAGTAGACCAACTCTGCATGCATCGAGAACGGGAACGGCACGCCGACGCGCAGGTCACGCTTCACCGCGATGAGCGCTTCACCCGCAGCCCGGGCATCATAAAAGCCGAAGCCATGTCCGGCGGCCCGCATCTCCGCTGCAATCTCCGGGCTCACGCCGATGACGTTTCCGTTCACCGAGAGGACCGACAGCGCATGAAGGATGGCCCCCCCGCCGCCAAGCCCGAGCGCTCCGGCCACGGGCACGGGCGACAACATGTGTGCGGCCTCAAGATGGCCGAAAGACAGCTTGTCGCGGAGGGCCGACCAGGACGGGGAAGGCTCAAGCACGAGGTAGAGCCCCTCCTCCTCCGCAAAGCCCATCTCCGCGGCCACGACCAACGGAGCTGCATCCACAAGGGGCATGAACCCGATCCGCAACGCGTCGGGCGTCATGACAAGAGCCCCGCCGATGCGACCAACGCGCCCGCAACGTCGGCAAGGCGTTTGCCTTGATCCATCGCTGCCTTGCGCAGAAGCGAATAGGCCTCGTCCTCGCCGATACCGCGCGCCTTCATTATCATGCCCTTGGCTCGATCGATCACCTTGCGTTCCTCCAGCGCGCGTTTCGTCTCCGCGAGTTCAGTGCGCATGCGCTGGATCATGCGAAAGCGGGCAACAGCCGCGTCAATCACGGGTTTCACGCGTTCGGGCCTGAGGCCATCAACAACATAAGCTGAGACGCCCGCGTCGATGGCAGCCTGGGTCAGCTGATCGTCGGATCGGTCCACAAACATTGCCACCGGGCGCTCTAATGGGCCGGAGGCGAGCGCCATTTCTTCCAGCATGTCGCGGGAGGGGTTGGCCATGTCGATGAGGACGACATCAGGGCTCAGCGTCGCGATCTGACGTGCGAGCGATGACGCCTCTGAGATGGCATGAATGCTCTCGAAGCCCGCCTCGCGGAGGGAGTCGACGATCTGCATGGCGCGGTCGCGGTCAGGCTCAACGACGATGATGGAGAGCTCGGGCGTCATTTTCGGAGCCGTATTGCGGGTATCGCAAAGCTGCCATCACGGAGTGTTGCGCATACAGCGGTATCCGCGCAGGGCGTTGCAGTTGCACGATTTTTAGGCGCTCTGCACAGATTCAGTACACGTCGCGCTGGTAGCGATGGGACGCGGCCATGGCGTCCAGATAGGCGCGAGCGTCTTCCTCTCCGCCCCCAAGACCGCTTGCGATAATCCGCAGGAGTGCCTTCTCCACGTCGACGGCCATGCGCGAGGCATCGCCGCAGATGTAGATCGCGGCGCCCTCCTCAAGCCACGCAAAGACTTTCTCCGCCTCCGCTTCGAGAAGCGTCTGGACGTACACTTTTTCGGCCCCGTCACGCGACCAGGCGAGAGAAAGCTCCGTCAGCCCCTGCTCCGCCCATGCCTCAAGCTGGTCGCGGTAAAGGTAGTCACATCCCGCGTGCTGATCGCCAAAGAAGAGCCAGTTCTTGCCAGTAGCTCCCCGCGCCTCGCGCTCCTCCAGGAACGCGCGGAATGGGGCGATGCCCGTGCCCGGCCCGATCATGATGAGAGGCTGCGTATCGTCCGATGGCGGATGGAAATGTGCGGATTTCTGAACGTAGACACCGAGCATCCCGCCCTCGGCCAACCGCTCTCCCAAATAGGTGGAGGCCACGCCTTTGCACGCGCGGCCATCAAGGTCATAGCGCACCTCGCCCACGGTCAGGTGCACCTCACCCGGATGGGCCTTGGGGGAAGAAGAAATCGAATAGAGACGCGGCTGAAGTGGGCGCAGCGCATCCGCAAGCTGCTGAGCTTCAACGCTTTCTGCGGCGTTGACGAGTTCGAAGACCTGCCCGTCCGCGCTGTCGACGCCGAATGCCTCGAGCGTCTTTGGCGTAACCGTCTGTATGTCGAGCCGCGTTGCGAGCGCCGCCTTCAGCGTGGATTGCCCACTCTTGAGCGTCACGATCTCCTTGCCCGTCAGCCCGGCAGCCTCAAGCAGGGCATTGACCTCTGCCGCGCAGTTCAGCGGCCAGACACCCAGCGCATCGCCGGCACTGTAGTCAAGGTCGTCTCCGCCGCCCGCGAGCGAAATCTCGATGTGGTTCACGCATTTCGCGCTGGCGTCGCCGCTGAGCCGTTCGGACGCGAGGAGTTGCGCCAGGAAAGGGCGGTTCTTGTCGAACATCGCGGCGGGTTCCGCGTCGATCACCACCGGAGCAGCCGCACCGCCCGCGCTCGCGAACGGGTCGGAGGCAAACAGCGCCCCTTTCCATTCAGCATAGTCATCGTCGAAGTCCACGTCGCACTTTACGAGCTCTGCCACGCGGGTGGCGCCCAGTTCAGCGAGGCGCGCGTCGATATCCGCGGCGCATTTGTTGAAATCCGCATAGCTCGTATCGCCCAGACCGCAGATAGAATAGTTGAGAGACGCTGGAAGCGGCGGGCAATCATCGGCCATGAGCGCCGCGTAGAACTTGGCGGCGTTGTCAGGCGGCTCCCCCTCACCGAAGGTACTGACGACAATGGCGACATGCTGCATCCCGCCAAGATCGGCGGGCGTGATGTCGTCCAGCACCGTTATCTTTGCGTCAAACCCGAAACCTGCCCCTGCCTTCTTGAGGTCTTTCGAAAGCACCTCGCAATTGCCCGACTGAGACCCATAAAGCACCGACATCTCGGTCAGGGGGGCCTCTTCCTCTCCTGCCGCCGCAGAGGCTGCGATGGCAGAAAGCCCTGTGAGAAGGCCGTTCAGCCACTGCCGCTGGGCCTCATCAAAGGGCGCGTCCGCGGGCAGTATCTCCACCTTGGGTTCAGCGGCGGTGATTGCGGCCTCAATGGTCTGGGCGATGAGAGGATTTTGCGCGTTCATTTGGGTCCTCGCTTAAGCAGCTTGGCGAAGCTCGGACGGCAGGAGCGTGAGAAGCTCCGCGTCCGACAGGCTCCGAACGAATTCAAGGAAAGTGGCGCCGGGCGTGCGACGCGACAGGTATTCTCCGACGACGTGGCCGATGATGCCTTGGATGTCCGCAGCCGCCACCGGGCCCACGAGGGGACGTGCGAGACCCTGATCAAGGTCTGATCCGCCACCGATGACAATCTGGTAACCTTCACCCCCACCGGGCGCCGCGGCGCCCCTCAGGCCCATGTCGCCGATGTAATGCTGCGCGCAGCTGTTGGCGCAGCCCGTGAGATGGATATTGATCGGCCGATCAAGGGTGTACCGGGCTTCGAGATACCGGGTGAGGTCCAGGGCGTCTTGCTTTGTGTAAGCCGCCGCGAACTTGCAGCCCCATTTGCCCGTGCAGGCCACCACACCCGCAGCGAAAGCGGAGGCGCGGGTATGCATGCCCGCCGCCTCAATCATCTGGCAGGCTGCCGCGACATTTGCGTCCGGGATGAAGGGAATGATCGGGTTCTGCCAGACCGTGAGGCGGATATCGCCGTCGCCGTACCGCTCTGCCACATCAGCCAGTACGCGCATCTGTTCCGGTGACAGCCGGCCAAGCTCCAGCGCGACACCGATGTAGCTTAGCCCGAACTGCTTTTGCGGATGCACACCAATATGGGCCTGCCGGTCGATGGGCGTTCGGGGCCGATCATACCGCGCATCAAGCCGTGTCAGCCGGATGCCGGAGGCGAATGTATCCAGCTTTTCCTGCGTCCGTTCGAGGAACCACTCCACCCCTTCTTTCTCGAGGAGGTACTTGAGGCGCGCCTTCTTGCGGTTGGTGCGGTCGCCATGCTCCACAAAGACGCGCAGCATCGCCTCCGAGACGTCCACCGTCTCGTCCGGGCGGCAGATCAGCCCCGTGTCGCGGGCAAAGTCCTTGTGGCCGGTGATGCCGCCCAGCGCGATGCGGCACCAGAGGCCCGGCTCCACCCCATCCGGGTTTTCTTCAACGATCGTTGCAAGATACCCGATGTCATTCGTGTCGCTCAGGCAGCTCAGCCTGCCCGCATTATCAAAGGAGATGTTGAACTTGCGAGGGATGCCCTGAAGCTCCCTTGTGCGCAGGATGCGCATGGACAACCGCTGCGCCTGGGGCCGCATATCGCAAAGCTCGTCGACATCGAAACCCGCAGACGGCGTCACCGTGAGGTTCCGGGCGCTGTCGGCCCCCGTCCCCTGCGCCGTCAGGCTCACCGTTTCCATTTTCTGGATCATATCAATGACGGAGCGCGGCTTGATTTCGCGCAGTTGCAGGGAGCCGCGGGTCGTCACATGGCTGTAGCCGCCAGCGTAGTCTTCAGCGCATTCAGCGAGCACACGCATCTGATCGACGCGCAGTTGGCACCCCGGCGCGCGCAGACGCATCATGTAGCCGGTGGAGTTTGGCTCAACATTGAAGAACCCGAGGTGGCGCAGCATGAACTGGTCGAGGCCTTCCGCCATCGTATCCGCGGCGGTCCACTCCTCTAGCTGACGCCAGATATCCAGCGGATGCTGGGCGTGCTTGCGGGCCTCTTCCTTGCAAAGATCTTCGACGGGCACGCCGTACACGGTTTCCGGCTCAGAAGCGGCAGCCGCCTGACCCGCTGGCGCAAACGCCTTGTGGAGGTTCAGCCCCATGATGACGCGGGCGAGGTATTCCTGCTGTTCGCGTGTGAAGCCGTTGCTCTTCGACATCCGTTCTGTCCCTGTGGCAGCCCGGCAGACGGGCATAGCTTGTTTGGAAGAAGGAAGCTCTGCGTCGGGCTTCAGGTGCGCTCAGCGCGCGCGGCATCGTTGCCTATTTCGGATAATGGCGCGGAATGCTGCGCGTGCAAGATGTAGAGGTCTATTCCCCGGCTTTGGCCAGAACACCGCTCAGATTTTCAGCATTGCGTGGTGGTTTGCGCAGCAAAAGGGCGCAATCAGGCGTTTTACACCTGCCCCACTACTAGTCCATCTTTGCGAGGGTCTCTTTGGCCAGCTTGATCGCGTGGTTTGCTTTCGGCACGCCGGCGTAAATCGCCACATGCAGGAATGCCTGCATGATATCCTCGGGTGAGGCCCCTGTACGGGCCGTGGCGCGAACGTGCATCGGGATTTCAGCAAAGTTGCCGGTCGCCGCCAGCAAAGCGAGCGTGAGCATGGAGCGTTCGCGCTTTGAAATCGTGTCGTCGGACCAGACCGTGCCCCAGGCCGATTCCGTGATCAGCGCCTGGAAGGGCGCGTCAAAGTCTGTCATCGCCGCGTCCGCGCGTGCCACATGCTCCGCCCCAAG
Source organism: Pseudomonadota bacterium (assembly GCA_039024825.1). GTDB lineage: Bacteria > Pseudomonadota > Alphaproteobacteria > Rhodobacterales > Rhodobacteraceae > Shimia_B. Next base: position 8,699 of record JBCCPQ010000029.1, on the reverse strand, counting down.
CACGCTGCGACGCGTGGCCTGCCCTGTCTCGCGTTTGTCTGACATGGTGTCCTCCCCGGTAATGGGGTCAGTTCACCGTGGCGAGAGGCCGTTCGCAAGGTGAATCAGGCACCCCGTCACTTCTTGAAGTGATCGGACACGAGGTCCCGCGCGGCGGCGGTGATCAGATCGCGATTGCACGCGTTGATCGTAAGCCGGGTCGGAATGGCCTGAAGACGCTCCAGAGGTGTATCGCCGTCATCCGTGCAGTTTGGCCAATCGTCCTTTGACCAGACCCTCCATTTCGTACTTGCGTCGGCGTCCGCGGTGAGCGTTTCGCCGTCGAGGTAGTCGAAAGTGACGATCTCCACATCAAGGCCGTCCGCCTCTGCCAATTTGGTCAGCAGCGCTTCCCGGTAACGGGCGCCGTAGATGTTCAGAATGTCCACGATGCGCGGGATCTGGCTGCTGAAGACGCTGATGTCAGCGGCCCCGATCGACGCCGCCGCGTCGAGCTTTTGCCCCGCGTCAAAGACGTAGAGTGTTACCGGACCTTCAGAAGGTGGACGAGCGTGGAGCGCCTCCAGAAGTGTCGCGAGCCCGGTGTTCTCAACGATGCCACCGTCGCCGAGATGCCAGAACTCTTCCCCCGTACGGGCTTCGATGCTGGCCGGGCCAAGATAAGGCGGAAAGGCCGCAGACGTCGCAACGGCAAGGGACACTTCGATGTCCCCGTGGGTCGGGCGCGCCTCCTCCTGCGTGGAAAATGTCTGGGACCGAAGGTCCGCTGGAAGGCCGGGCGTCTCCGGTGCCTCCTCGCTGGGAAGCATGGCATTTGAGAAGACGAAGGGCCGCCCGGTATCGTAGCTGACCGCGTTGAAATAAAAGCTGCGGTCTCGGGGCAGATCGCTAAACGTCTTGCCCGACAGAAAGCTCTCCCGGTTGAGAACATCACGCAGCGAATTGAGCCGCCGCGACGGGCTCAGAATACGCCAGGGCTTGGAAATCTGGCGAAGCTCGAGGCTCCACATGGAGGCCGGCGCAACTTCCGCCAGCATGTCCTGAAAATAGGCCTCGCATCCCGACTGGTCCTCGGGGCTGGAACACCCTGTCGGCGGATGGAGCGCAAAGTAAGACGCCGTGAACCCGCCCCCGCTGACACTTGAGACATGGGTGATGTCGGCGAGGCCGCGATGCTCGGAAAGCGCCTGAAGACCCGCCGCAGAAAACGCCGCAGCCCGCGCGCCGCCACCCGAAAACGCAACACCGACAAAGGGCCGGTCATCGTTCTCGACACCGTAATAAAAGCCCTCTGCATCAAGGGTGCTTGCCGGGACGTGGATCGCGAGTGGATTGGCAAGGCCGTTGATCACGGCAAGCACCGCGAGCGCGCAAATCAGCATGCCGCTTCGCGCCAAATACGTCTTCATCCCGACCCTCCCCGGACATCTTCTGCGGCAGAACTTCCCCGCCCTGCCGCGCAATGCAAGTCCGGAAGTAAGGCATTCCTTACCCTAGCGTCACCTTTTGCGGGCTCATCCCCCAAATGGCAGATGCCGGTTTCCGGGACCCTTTCTACCTCCGTCGTCATCACATCAAAGGACGACAGGAATGGACTTTATCGCCAGCTACTTTTTCGACCTCAGCGCCCCCCAGATTATCGGGGTTGCCGGGTTCGTCTGCTACATCGGCGCTTTTGGCGCGGTGCAGTTCGGCTATCTCGACGGCAACAGCACCGCGTACTCGCTGGGTAACATCCTTGCGGCCAGCCTCGTGGCGGTGAGCCTTCTCGAAGAGTTCAACCTCTCCTCCGCCCTTATCCAGGGCAGCTGGATCGTGATCGGCGTCGTCGGCCTTGTGCTGCGTGCCGCGAAAGCCTGGACGTCCACACGACGCGTCCTCAACGCAACTCTCGATCAGGAGGCGTGATGATGGCCCTCGCAGACACCTTCACCTATTTCCTTACCCTCGTGGCCATTCTTCTCGCGCCGGGTCAGATGATGCTTTTGACCGTGGCTCGCGCGGCAAGCGGAGACGTCCGCGGCGCTTTCGTCTTCTGCCTCGGCGCGGCCGCAGGCTGCGTCTTCATCGTCACGGCTGTCTGCTTTGGCATGAGCCTGGTGGCCGGTGGCGAGGCAGGGATCTTTGCCTACTCCAAATACGTCATGATCGGCTACATCGCGTGGATCGCGCGCGGCATGTGGAAGGCCGGTATCACGGTCGAGGGTGAAAGCGCGCCGCGCTCGGGCCTCGTGTCGTCCTTCATCGCGGGCTTCATCGCCAACATGACCTCGCCCTACATGATGATCCTCTTTCCTCTGGTGCTGCCCGAGGTCCTCGACATCTCGGTGATCGAAATGCCCGACTTCTTCATCGTCGTGGTCACGACCCTTGCAGCCGAACTGGCGGGCGCTGCGATCCTTGTGGGGCTCGCCCTGCAGCTTCGCCGCCTCGTCCGCTCCCCACGCTCGGCCCGTATTTTCAACCGGTCCCTGGCCGGGTGCCTCATGGCCGGCGGAACGGCCATGGCGTTCATCTAGGACAAGACGCGCGCGGCTTGGGCGGCCATCTTCCTGACTGCCCAAGCCGGAGCGTTCCGGGGTGTCTGCCGCGCTTGATGTGAGTGCAATCGCATGCGCAGACACCCCGTTGAAAACCTGTTAGCGTGAACTTCACGGCCGCGTTTATTGTGAGCGGCCCAAGGACAGAAAATGGACAAGAAGACCAGCATTGATCCGGACGCCATCGTCGATCAGCTTTACGACATCGCTTTAGACACGGAATCCCTTCTTCCCTTCATGGACGCCTGGAACGATGCGGGGCTCGATGCCCGCGAAGTCCGACAGACCATTGAACGCATCGATCAGTTTGACAGTGCCTATGAAGCACACCTGACCCGCGCAGAGACGTTCTTACGCCGCGATGCGACCCGTGTGGGCGGGCCCGATTTCTCCGCCATGCTGGCGCGCTTCCACGGGCTGGCAGCTTTCATCGTAGACGCCTCGCGCAGCGTCGCGGCCACCAATGATGGGGCGCGGCACGCATTCAGCATCGAAGCGGGCGCGTCGATCTCGGACTTTGATCTACCGCCCGAAGCCGTGGAGAGCCTCAGCGACGGCATAAACGCGGTGCTCTCGGCAACAGAACGTGTCGACAAGCTCCTCAAGCTCACGCTGCCGGGCACGACGGGAACGTCGCTGTTTCAGCTCCATCGGTTGGCGGGAGCGCCCGATCTTGCGGCCCCGCATGTTCTGGTGGTGACAACGCATTTCCACTGGCAGGACGGACTTGGGCAAACGCTGGAGGAGGTCTTTGGCCTGACCCCCGCGGAACAAGGCATCGTGCGCGCGCTCGTCGAAGGTCAGAACGCGAAATCAATCTCTGCCGCGCGCGGAACGAGCGAAGGCACAGTGCGCGGTCAGATCAAGACCGTGCTCGCCAAAATGAGCGCTCGGTCCCAGTCTGAGGTGATCCGCCTTGTCCTGTCCCTGCGCGACTTCACTGCGCCCCGCACGCCAACTGACGGCCCCCCGGCCCTCTCCTCCGCCCCGACCGGCGGCAATTGGCTTCAGGCGGAGGTCTGGAAACCGTTCAAGACACTGACGCTGCCCGACGGTCGGCGCATGGATTACCACGACATGGGACCGGTCACCGGCGCGCCGATCATCTGGACGCATATGGGCTACTGCATGGCACGGTGGGCAGAGCCCATGATCAAGCTGTGCTACCAGCTTGGCCTTCGCGTGATCGTGCCGTTGCGCGCGGGCTACGGCCAGTCTGACAACGTCGACCCAAAAGCCGATATCCTTGAGACGACGCGCGCGGACACCCTGTTCTTGCTCAAGCATCTGGGGATCGAAAAGCTACCCTACGCCACGCAAGGCGGCGACCTGATCTTTGGCATCGATCTTGCGGCTCACCACCCCGAGGTCATCACGGAGATCGCAGGCATCTGCGCGCGCCCCAGCCTCACCGGGGATCGCCACTACTCCACCATGGGAAAATGGCACCGTTTCTTTCTGTCCACGGGCAAACACGCGCCGCACCTTCTGAAATTCACGGTCAAAGCCGCCGTCACGATGTGCAAGCGCATCGGCGTCACCGACATGTTCATCCATATGAACAAGAGCTCTAAATCCGATATGTCTTTGCTCGAGGATCGCCACATCCACGATGTGCTGATCTACAACGCGGAACTCGCAGCCTCCAAATCAACCGACATCAGCCAGGCCTTCACCATGGAGGTGCTCGCCGCCGAAAAGCCCTGGGACGATCTCATGGCACGCGCGCGAAACACACCGACGTGGTTCATGAACGGCGGCGACGATCCGTCAACCGATCTGGCCGCCATCGCAGAATATCGAGAGCTTTACCCCTGGATCGACATCGAAGTGATCCCCGATGGCGGGCAGATGATGATCTACAAGCACTACGACATCATCATCCCGCGCCTCGCTGCGGCCGCCCAACGCGCACAGCCAAAGCTCGATGAAGACCCGCTTGCATGACGTTCGTCCACGCAGCGCCTCTTTCCGCCACCGCAGGTTCGACTGGACAGGAAACCCTGCGTCAGGCAGGACATGGCCTCATTGGGAGAGAGAAGTTTCGAATGGACATAGGCGCCAGCGTAGAGGCATTTTTTGCAGGGCTCGACCTAAAGGCCTTTTTGATCTTCTGCGCCGTCGCAACCTATGTTCTGGGCTTTCTGTTTCGCGACCAGATCTACACCCGGCTCCTCGTGATCCTGGGGAGCGCTGTCTACATCTTTTATTACAGCATCGCCGGGCCGACGCCGCTTTGGGATGCGATAATCGGCTCTTCGCTGATTGCCTTGTCCAGCGCTCAGGGGGTCATGCGGCTCTGGATCAGTCGGCTGGAATGGTCCGTCCCGCGGGAGGCCAGAGCAGTCTTTCAGCGCATCGGCCAGATCGAGCCCGGTCTTTTCCGCCAATTGTACCGCGCGTCCGAGAAGCTTGAGGTCAGCCAGGATTTCGTGCTCACCCAACAAGGCGAGCCCGTTGAAAAGCTATGGTATCTGGTTGAAGGCACAATGCGCGTGGAACGCTTTGGTCAACCTGCCGTCGACATCCATCAGAGCGGTTTCGTGGGCGAGATTGCTTGGCTCACACAAGGGGCCGCCACAGCCACGGTGACGGCCCGCGAGGGCGCGCAGCTCCTGTCCTGGCCGACGAAAAGCCTGCGCCGCGCGACCCGTCGAAGTGCGCGCCTTGAGCTCGCACTCGATTCCCTCATAGCGCAGGACCTCGCTCGGAAACTCTCCACCAGCCACCCGATCGACACGGAGACCGTCAAGGAACGTGTCCCGCGGGTTTTGCCGTCGAGCGCCGCCACCACATGAGCCAGATTGACCAACTTTGGCTGCTGATTTGCGCAGCCCTCGTCTTCATGATGCAGGCCGGCTTCATGTGCATCGAGGCCGGCATCACCCGCGCCAAAAACAACATCAGCGTGGCAATCAAGAATATCAGCGATTTTTCCCTGTCGGTGCTGCTGTTCTGGCTCTTCGGCTACGCCGTGATGTTCGGCGACAGCCTTGGCGGCTGGTTCGGGACAACCGGCTTCGCCTTTGACCGCCTCGGCGGCAGTTCCGACTACGTGACGTTTCTGTTCCAGGCGATGTTCTGCGGAACCGCTGCCACGATCCTGTCCGGTGCCGTGGCGGAGAGGTGCAGCTTTTACGGCTACCTCCTCATTACGGCGATAACAGCGACGCTGATCTACCCGGTCTTCGGTCACTGGGCCTGGGCGGTCGATGCCGCAGGCAATCCCGCAGGTTGGCTGGGCGCAGCGGGCTACTACGATTTCGCCGGATCCGGCGTCGTCCATGCCGTCGGCGGCAGCGTCGCGCTGGCGGCCATCCTCGTCCTGGGGCCACGGGAAGGTCGGTTTCTTCACACTGGGCAGCCGCGCCGGTTCAACGGCTCAAACCTGCCTCAGACGATGCTTGGCGTGCTCCTTCTCTGGTTTGGCTGGGTCGGCTTCAACGGGGGCAGCTTTCTGGCCCTGTCGGAGGGTGTGCCCTCCGCGATCCTCAATACCTTCATGGCTGGATCGGCGGGCGTGGCCGCAGGGCTTGCGGTATCATGGGCCCGCGACGGCAAACCCCAGGTTTTTGCCGGGATGAACGGCTCCCTCGCGGGGCTCGTCGCGATCACCGCGAGCTGCAGCCTCGTGGGCACCCAAGCCTCCCTCGTGATCGGAGCCTTGGGCGGACTCATTGCCTTTGGCGGCGACCGCCTGCTTGAGAGGTTTGGCATCGACGATGTGGTGGGCGCTGTGCCGGTGCACCTGATGTCCGGCATCTGGGGCCTCCTTGCGGTTGCGCTCTTTGGGTCGGGCACTCTCGGCACCGGGGTTATGGACCAGCTCTTCGCGCAGGTTCTCGGGATCCTCACTCTGCTCGTGTACGCCTTCGCCTTGCCGCTCGTTCTGCTGACGGCAATCAACCGGGTGATCCCGCTGCGCGTGACCCGTCATATTGAGACAATCGGCCTCAACGTCGGGGAGCACGGCGCCAACACCGACCTGAATGAACTCTTTGAAGTCATGCAGCGGCAGGCCCGCGACCGCGACCTCACCGTGCGTGCCCCGCAATCTCCGTTTACCGAGGTCGGGCAGATCGGGCTGTTCTACAATTCCGTGCTCTTTGAGCTCGAGCAATCCTTCGGTCAGGTCACGCAACAGCAGAAAGATCTGAGCACCGCGCTCGAAGAGAAAGAGTCGCTCATCGACAGCATTCTGCCCAAACGCATCGCCCAGCGCATGACCGCGGGCGAAGAACAGATCGTCGACCAGATTGCCGACGCCTCGGTCGTATTCGTCGATATCGTCGACTTTACCGCCTACTCCGCCACAGTGCCCCCGCAGGAATCCATGGCGCTGCTCGAAGACCTTTTTGGCCGCTATGACGATGTCATCCGCAGCTTTGACCTGGAGAAAATCAAGACCATCGGCGACAGCTACATGTTCGTCGCAGGGGTAACAAAACCCCAGGCGGATCACTGCGCCGCCGCCGTGGACGCGGCGCTGGAACTTCTCTTTGTGACGCGACAATTGTCCCAGAAGATGGGTCGCGAGCTCACGGTGCGCATCGGCATCCACAGCGGACCGCTGGTCGCGGGGCTCATCGGCGACTTGCGTTTTGTCTACGATCTCTGGGGAACCACAGTGAACGTCGCGTCGCGGATCGAGGAAGCAGGCAAACCCGGCAAGGTCAGCGTAAGCGAAGCGGTTCTGACCCGGCTCGGCAACGAATTCACCTTCCAGAAACAGGCGCGCGTGCGGCTGAAAGGGATCGGCCCGACGATCCTCTACTCCATCGAAGGTCGGCGAACGACGATGCAGAGGGCCTGAGGAGGCACCGCTCGGCGTCAGCCACGATCAGCCGACGGCCCCACCCTCGGTTTTCAGTGTTGAACTACGCCGCGACGAGGTCTGCGGTGGCGTCCTCGAAGACACTCGGATCCCCCGCAGAACGGGCGATGAGCATCGCGCCCTCGAGCTGAGACAGGATCTTGACGCCCTCGCCGGGCCGCACCTCATTCAGCGAGGCGATGCCGAACTCAAGGAAGGCCCGCGCTTCGCCCGCGACGTCCGCAGGAAGGCTTGCTCCCTCGACAGCCAAAATCCCGCACAGACACATCAATCCGTCCTTCGTCAACGCGTCGTGAAAAAGCGCCCGCCACGCTGTCACGCGTGCCGTGCCTTTCTGCTCCTCTGCCTCCAACGCCTCCGCAAATCGCTCGCGGTATCGCTTCGCAACGGCTGCGGCCAGGTCTGGTTTCGTTGGGAAATGGTAGTGGACACTTGCGGACTTGATGCCAACTTCGCTCGCCACCTCTCGAAACGAGAAGCCGCTGTAGCCATGGGCACGGATAAGCCTCTCAGCCACGTCCAGAATTGCTTTCTGTCGATCTGACATGACTTACACTCTTCCTCTCAGGCAACGCGTTCCGCAGATCGGACCTGGTGCAAGGACACGCTGCACTATGCTGCCTCTTTCTCGGTGAGGCGTCGGAGCGCCATCTCCGCCGCCTCCAAAGCCCCCTCGATGTACCCACCATACGTCCGTGCAACTTCGGTCCCCGCGAGGAGGAGCTGCCCGTCCCAAAGGTCCTCCAGCGCGACAGGCAATCCGTAAGCCGGGTGCGCGTATTGCGGTGCGGCGTCGTCCGGGGTCGCAGTCAGCGGATCGAATGCCCAGTCCTTCAGGAAGAGCGCACGCGGCGACGTCGCGTCCTCGCCGAAAAGCCGAATGAGCTGGGCCATTACAGCCTGTTTCAAGGCGTCTTCGTCACGACGGGCGTGCGGCGGCACGCCGAGGAACCCAAAGAGCGCGCCAGACCCGCCCTCAGCCGGGGATGCATCATGGATTTCGACCATTGGCCCCCGTCGGCTCATGGCATCGCCTGACAGGCCATCCGCGCGCCAGAACGGTGTCTCGTAGACCGCGACCGCCTTGGCCTGACCGGCCATCCAGGTCGGCACGTCGCCCATGGCCCGGAGGGCTTCGGACGGCAAAACCGGCGCAAACTCAAGACGAGCAGCAATCCTTGGCGGCATTGCCAGCACGACGCGGTCGGCCTCAAAGACCCGGCCGTCCGCAAGCGTGGCCCGGCACGTCCCGCTCGTCCTCTCGAGCTTTGAGACCTGCGCATTCAACTGCTTTCGCGCGTCGGGCAACCGCGCCTCCAGCGCGT
>JBCCPQ010000028.1:0-15491 GCA_039024825.1 Pseudomonadota bacterium | reverse complement strand
TTGGCGCCACGCCCATGAGCTTGATGTCGAAGCCCACGCGATGCCGTGACAGAAGAATTGCGGCCAGAAGCACGGCGATGATCGCGGCCACGACGCCGTAATGGAGGCCGGTGCCAGTTATGAGTTCCGGGTTCGCGCTGCTCTCCCAGCGTGCAAGGTTTCGAGAGCCGGGAAAACCCTGCCCATCCGGGTTCCGGAGCGGCCCGAAGGCCATCATCGCAAGGAACTGCTCGGCCACGTACACCAGGAGGAGCGAGACGAGGATTTCGTTCGTGTTGAAACGCGTCTTCAAAATCGCGGGGATCATCGCCCAGACGAACCCGCCCAGCGCGCCAAAAATGACCATGAGCGGAAAGACGAGGCGCGTCTCTGCAGGATAGAGCGCGAGGCCCACAGCGGCGCCAAAGATCGCGCCCATGATGTACTGCCCCTCTGCCCCGATGTTCCAGATGCCGGCCCGGAAACCCAGCGAAAGACCGATGGCGATGAGGATCAGAGGACCGGCCTTGATCAGCAGCTGCTGGCGGTAGAAGAACGCGAAATCCCCAAACAGCGGGTCCCAGAAGATGAGCTTGAGCGACTGGAACGGGTCCTGGCCCAGCGCCGCGAACATCACCGCGCCTGCGATAATCGTCGCAGTGACTGCAATCACCGGCGTCAGATAGGCCCAAAAGGCTGAGGGCGTTGGGCGCTTCTCAATGGTGATCATGCTGCCTCACCCTGCACACCGCCGAGCATCAGACCGATCTCGTCCATCGTCAGCTCAGCCATGGGGCGGGCGGCGCTCAGGCGGCCTTCATTGAGCGCCGCAAAGCGGTCAGCGATCTCAAAGAGCTCGTCAAGGTCTTGGGAGATGACGAGGATCGCAACGCCTTCGCCTGCAAGCCCGATGAGCTTTTGCCGGATGGACGCTGCAGCCGCTGCGTCCACGCCCCATGTGGGCTGATTGATGACGAGAGCCACGGGACGCTGCAGCATCTCGCGGCCCATGACAAACTTCTGCAAGTTGCCGCCCGAGAGCGCTTGCGCAGCAACCTCTGGCCCGGGCGTGCGCACGTCAAAACCCGCGATCACTTTCTCGGTAAAGGCGCGCACCTTCGACCAGGAGATAAAACCGCGGTCGCTAAGCTCTTCGCGGGTATCTGCGGTGAGAAGTGCGTTTTCAATAAGCGAAAGGGTCGGCGCGGCGGCGTGGCCCAAACGCTCTTCCGGGCCGACACAAAGTCCCGCGGCGCGGCGGTCTCTCGGACCGAGGGCACCGATAGGTGTGCCTGCCAGCGTAATGGCCCCGGCTGCGGCGCGCGCCTCCCCCGAAAGTGCAGCGAGAAGTTCATCCTGCCCGTTGCCCGCGACCCCTCCAATGCCGAGGATTTCCCCTTCGGCTACACTTAGGGTCACGTCTTTAAGGGCCGTGCCGAACGCCGATGTTGCCTGCGTCGAAAGGCCGTTGACCACCAGCATCTCCTCGCCGGCTTTTGCGCCCTCACGTGTGGCGGTCGCAAAGGACTTGCCCACCATCAACTCTGCCAGGGCACGGGCGGTTTGCTCTCGTGGGTCGCAGGTCTCCACCACTTTCCCACTGCGCAGGATCGTGGCGCGTTCGCACAGCGCGCGGATCTCTTCGAGCTTGTGGGAGATGTAGAGGATTGCGGTGCCTTCCGAACTGAGTTTCCGCAATGTCTGAAAGAGGATGTCCACCTCTTGCGGGGTCAAGACACTGGTGGGTTCGTCCATGACCAGAAGGCGCGGATTCTGGAGAAGGCAGCGGATGATCTCCACCCTTTGCCGCTCTCCTGCACTCAAAGTGCCGACGGTTGCGTCTGGGTTGAGCGGTAGGCCGTACGTCTCTGAGACCTCTCTGATCTGGCCTGACAGGACACGCGCTTTCGGCGGTGTCTCCATCCCCAAAGCGATGTTTTCTGCCACGGTCAAAGCTTCAAAGAGAGAAAAGTGCTGGAAGACCATTCCGATCCCGGCTGCGCGGGCAACTCTGGGGTCGGCAGGTTCAAACGCCGCGCCTTCAAGGGTCATGCTGCCCGTGTCTGGCTTCACGAGGCCGTAAATCATTTTAACAAGGGTGGACTTGCCAGCGCCGTTTTCCCCGAGGAGGGCGTGCACTTCGCCCGCGCGGATCGTGAGCGACACGTCATCGTTTGCCACGACGCCGGGATAGGCCTTGGTCAGCCCGTCAAGCGCGAGAAGTTCTTGTGTCACGCGTGTCCCTTTGTGATCCCCGGGCCGACAGTAGGCCATGGGCGACGGAGACCGCAATGGCCTGTGGGTGCTTGCCGAGAGCGGGGTCGCCGATCGGGCAGGCGATGCGCGCTATTTGAGCGTCATCGTGGCCAAGAGAGCGTAGGCGCGACCTAAAGCGCGCCCATTTCGTCTTTGAACCGATGAGGCCGCACGTCGCAAAGCCACGTCGAAGGGCAGCATCGCAAAGCGCGAGGTCGAGCGCGTGGGAATAGGTCAGGATCAGATGCTCTGCGCCTTCCGGTGCGTGGGTCATAAGCAGCTCAGGCTTGGCGGCGCTGACTTGGGTAACGCCATCCGGGACCTCTGGGAACCGGTCCGGCGCGGTATCCACCCAGGTGAGCGCGAGGTCGGGCAGGGGGCTGAGTACGTCGATCAGAGCCCGCCCCACGTGGCCGGCACCCCAGATCCAGACGAGTCGTTTGGGCTCTAGCGGGGCTTCAAGAAACCAGTCGTCCACGAGCGTCGCGCGTTCGGGCGAGGTGCCGTTGCGCAGGGCAGCTAGTGCGCGCTCTACTGCCAGCGTTTTCGGCGTCTCTGCCAAGGGGATTGCACGCGGGCCAGGCGCGGGGAGGTCGGTCAAGATCTCGGTGACGAGGATCACGGCACCGCCGCAGCACTGCCCAAGGTCTGGGCCTAAGGCGTGGGACGTCCTTGTGGCGCGCCTAGCATCGCCCTGAGTTAGGAGCTGGCGAGCAGCCTCCGTGGCCTCGAATTCAAGTGTCCCGCCTCCGATTGTTCCGTGCTGCCCGCCTTGAAAAGCTCTGTCTGCAAACACCCACATTTCAGCCCCGACTTCTCGCGGGGCGGAGCCGCGCACGGCAGCCACGATGACCCGTGCCACCGGACCGCTCGCCAGGGCATCACTCAACCGCATCTGAGCCACGTGTTCAGGAGCCTCTCCGGGGTCGCGGGAGCGTCGAGGGCTGGGTAGGCGTCACCTTGGGTCAGTGCGTGGGACAGCGCCAAAAAGACCGAAATCCCGTGCATGAAGGGCGGCTCGCCCACGGCCTTTGACTTGTAGATCGTGTCCGCAGCATTTTCGCCGTCCCACAGGGATACGTTGAAGATCTCGGGCCGATCCGCGACGGCTGGTATCTTGTAGGTTGAGGGGGCGTGGGTCTTGAGCGCGCCTTTGTCGTCCCAGACGAGCTCCTCCATCGTGAGCCAGCCAGCGCCTTGGACGAAGGCGCCTTCAACCTGTCCTTTGTCGAGAGCCGGGTTCAAGGACCGTCCCGCGTCGTGGATGATATCGGTGCGCAGGATGCGGTTTTCCCCGGTGAGCGTGTCCACGACCACCTCAGACACGCTGGCTCCGTATGCGAAATAAAAGAATGGGCGGCCCTTGCCCTTGATGCGGTCCCATTCAATGTCGGGCGTCTTGTAAAACCCCGTGGCAGAAAGCGAGACGCGCGCGCCATAGCAGAGCGCGGCGGCGTCCCCGAAGGAGATATCGTCGCCACCCGCGCGCACACGCCCCTCGGCAAAGACGATCTCGGCGGGCTTGACCTGATAGATCTGGGCGAGGTGCTCGGCCATGCGGTCGCGGATTGTGTCGCACGCGACCTTGACGGCCATGCCGTTGAGATCGCTTCCCGAGGAAGCAGCCGTGGCGGACGTATTTGGCACCTTGGCCGTGTCGGTGGCCGTAATTCGCACCGCCTCCATACCGACCCCGAAGCGGACTGCGGCCACCTGGGCGACCTTCTGGAACAGGCCCTGTCCCATTTCTGTCCCACCATGGTTGAGATGGATGGACCCGTCAGCGTAGACGTGAACGAGCGCGCCAGCTTGATTGAGGTGGGTCAGCGTGAAGGAGATCCCGAATTTCACGGGGGTCAGGGCGATACCTTTTTTCAAGACCGGGTTCTTGGCGTTCCAGTCCGCCACCGCTGCACGGCGCGCGGCGTAGTCAGAACGCTCTGCCAAAACCTCCACGAGATCGGCGATGACGCTATCGGTGACCTCCATCCCGTAGGGCGTCGTCTGCACCTTCTTTGTGCCCTGTACTTCCCCCGGAGGGCCGCCACCTGCTGCAGCTGTCATCGCCTGAACATGGGAGGGGGACGCATAAAAGTTCGCCTGTCGCACGCGCAGCGGGTCAAAGGAAAGATGGTGTGCGACATGGTCCACCACCCTTTCGATGCCAACCATGCCCTGTGGCCCGCCGAAGCCGCGAAAGGCTGTGGCTGACTGGGTGTTCGTCTTGAGCCGGTGGGAGGTAATCCGCGCGGTCGGCAGGTCGTAGGCATTGTCGGAGTGCAGCATTGCCCGGTCGGCCACCGGCAGCGACAGGTCCATTGCCCAGCCGCAGCGAACGTAGTGGGTGAAGTCGACCCCACAGAGACGGCCATCGTCGTCAAAGCCCACATCGTAGTCGATGCGGAAATCGTGACGCTTGCCTGTGATGATCATGTCGTCGTCGCGGTCGTAGCGCATTTTGCAAGCGCGCCCCGAGCGCGCGGCGGCGATTGCGCAGGCCACGGCGAGCGCGTTGCCCTGGCTCTCCTTGCCGCCGAAGCCGCCGCCCATGCGGCGCACTTCGACGCGTACCAGCGCGAATGGCACGCCCAGAGCTTCGGCCACTTTGTGCTGAATTTCCGTCGGATGCTGGGTGGAACAATGGACAACCATGTCGCCATCATCGCCCGGCACCGCAAGCGCTGACTGGCCCTCGAGGTAAAAATGCTCCTGTCCGCCGAGGACAAGAGTGCCCTGAACCCGGTGTGGCGCCGCTGTGAGGGCGGCCTCAACATCGCCTTTGGAGTAGATGCGGGGACCGTCTTCAAACCGGCTGTCGGCGGCGAGCGCATCCTCAACGGTGAGGATCGGGGTCTCTTCGGAATACTCGACCTCGCCCAAAGTTGCCGCGTACCGCGCTGCCAAATGGCTTTTGGCGACAACAGCAAAAAGGGGCTGGCCCAAATAGTGCACCGTTCCGTCGCTTAGAAGCGGTTCATCGTGGTTTGACGGAGAGACGTCGTTCTCTGCGGGCAAGTCCTGCGCTGTGAGGACATCTATGACCCCGGGAGCCGCGCGCACCTTCGCAAGGTCCATGCTGATAACCTTGCCGCGCGCGATACGCGAAATACCAAACGCAAGGTGCAGTGTTCCGGACGGCGTGGGGACATCGTCGGTGTAGCGCGCCGCCCCTGTCACATGCAGTCGTGCCGCATCGTGGGGCAGTGGTTTTGCAACGCTCATGCGCGCATCTCCGCACGGACCTCGGCCACGCTGAGTGGCGCGCCCGTATCGGCCATGACGGCGCGCAGAAGCATGTTCTTGGCGGTGTGCAATCGGTACTCGGCGGATGCGCGCATGTCAGAAAGTGGCTGGAAGTCCCTGGCCATGGCAGGAAGAGCCCGTTCAACGCTCGCGATGGTCCATGGCTGGTCGTGGAGGGCCGCCTCGGTATGCAGGGCTCGCTTGGGCGTCCCTGCCATGCCGCCAAATGCAATGCGCGGTTCGTCGGCGTTCCCGGCCTTATCCAGTGGAACATAAAACGCCCCGCAGACTGCTGAGATGTCCTGATCCGCCCGTTTTGACAGCTTATACACACGCAGGCGATCCGGGCGCTTGGGAACGGTCACGGCCTCCACGAACTCGCCCGGCGCGCGATCCTGCTTTTTGTAGTCGAGAAAGAAGTCTTCGAGCGGAAGCGCGCGGCGCGTGTCCCCCCGTCGCAGGTGGAGCGTGGCGCCAAGGGCAACCAGAGGCGGCGGGCTGTCCCCGATGGGAGAGCCGTTGGCGATGTTGCCGCCGATCGTTGCCGCGTTTCGCACCTGGGTAGAGCCGTAGCGTCTAAACATCTCCCGGAGCTCTTCGTAGGGCAGCGCGTCCATGGCTCGCGAGATCGTCACGGCGGCCCCCAAGCGGATGGCGTCTTCGGTTTCCTCGATTTCCTTGAGATCATCGCAGGCATGGAGGAAGGCCACGGGTCCTAGGGGGGCATGGTGTTTTGTCACCCAGAGCCCGACGTCCGTGGCGCCCGCCACGATGGTGCCGTGCGGGTGCTCCACAGCCCATGCGGCCAGCTCATCGCTCGTGGTCGGCAAGGCATGGGGGCTCTGCCCCCGCTTCGCCCCCCCGAGGTTTTTGGGGAAAGATGAAGGTGGGGTGTCGCGCATGTGTTCCGGGATCGGGGCCGCTTCAGCTGCCCGCGCCGCGCGGATAATCGGAGCGTAGCCTGTGCAGCGACACAGGTTACCGGCGAGTGTTGTGTCATGGTCTTTGGAGCCTGTGAGGTGGTCGGTGGCCATGGAGACAATGAAGCCCGGTGTGCAGAACCCGCATTGGGAGCCGTGGTGGTCAACCATGGCTTCCTGCACCGGGTGCAGCGCGCCGCAAGGTGCGGCGATGCCCTCGACGGTGCGAACGGCTTTCCCATGAAGCTGCGGTAGAAACAGGATGCAGGCGTTCAGTGCTTTGGGACCTTGGTCATCGGTGACCATGACCGTGCAGGCTCCACAATCGCCCTCATTGCAGCCTTCCTTTGTGCCGGTCAGGCCGCGGTCTTCGCGGAGCCAGTCGAGGAGGGTGGTGGTCGGCTCGGTCGAAAGGGTGACGTCTTCGCCGTTCAGACGGAAGGTAATCTCCATGGGTGCGCATAGCCGCGGTACCTAGGTGGCGGGGAAACGCTTCTGATGCGGCGTAAAAAGCGCGCCCGTAGCCTTAATGGATAGCGGGCACGCAAATTTTGCAAGGGTGACACACGGGCGGTGCGCGCGATTCACGCACCGCACGCCTAAGGATCAGGCAGGCAGAGCCTGTGATGCGGCCAGTTTCATGAGGTTGGCGAGGCCACCCTCCCACCCTTCTTTGATGTCTGCGGTCATATCCTCGTCGCCGAAAGAGGTGATGGCCACATGGATGCCGAGGTCGGTTCCGCTGGCTGTCTCGACGAGAGCGTAGGTCACGAGGCTGGTAAAGAGCTTCTCGCCGCCGATGACGAGGGTCTCGGTATAGCAGGCGTCTTCTGACGCGTTGAGCTTGTACCAGCGCGTCTCCACGGTAAATTCGGGGGCTTCTTTCGGGCCGCAGTGGTGGATCTCAAACCCGCCTTCGCGCAGGTCGCTGATTTCCATGGTGAGGACTGCATCCTCGGATGGTGCGCCCCAGGCTTCGCGCATTTTGGGATCGGTGAGCAGCATCCAGAGCCGCGCGGGGGGAAGGGAGAAGCTGCGCTCAAAGGTCAGGTTGGAGGTTTGTGTAGCCATGGGTGCGGTCCTTTCTCAGGCTTGGGAATTAAGTTTGTTTGCAAGGTCTTCGAGGCGGTCGAGGCGGCGTTCCCAGACCCGGCGCTGCCGAGAGATCCAGGTTTCGGCCTGTTCCAGCGGCGCGGCCTCAATGTGAACGGTGCGTACGCGGCCTTTCTTTTCGGTGCGGACGAGGCCGGCTGCTTCCAGTTTGGACAAGTGCTTCATGAATGTGGGCAGAGCCATGTCATGGGGGGCGTGAAGTTCGCTCACCGGGGCTGAGCCTTCGGTAAGGCGTTCGATCACAGCCCGGCGCGTGGGGTCGGCGAGGGCGGCAAAGAAGGCATCTAAATGCTTAGTCATATGGCTAAGTAATGCCGTTCATCGATTCGAGTCAAGACACTTAGTCAAATGGATAAGTTTTTTGGAGCTCTGCACCTGTGGCGGTGTCCGCATCCAAGGTTGCATGATGGTTCGTGCTACTGAGCTTTACAGAGCACATTGGGACCCGAGGCCGATCCAGAAGGGCAACGCGATGGACTCCCACCACGCCACGACCCAAGTGCGGTGCGTGGTGTCGAGCTTTTCCGGGTCGTCCGAACGCTCTTGATCTGCCCTGTGGAGCACGTTGAGCTATATGGATCGCCAGAACGCTAGGGCAGTCGGGGCGAGGCCACCGATATTTGCTTCATCCGCGCGCGACCACAACATATGGTAAGCCCATGGCTGCAGATCCTCGATTCATCCACCTTCGTGTACATACCGAGTACTCTCTCCTCGAAGGGGCGATGCGCCTGAAAAAGCTGCCGGAGCTTTGCGCGAACTTTGGGATGCCGGCCATCGCGGTCACTGATACGAACAATATGTTCTGCGCGCTGGAGCTTTCCGAGGCTGCAGCGAAAGCCGGTGTCCAGCCCATTATCGGATGCCAGATCGACCTGTGTTTTGACCCTGCTCAACCTGGCGAGAAGCCTCGCGCCCCGGCGCCGATTGTCCTGCTCGCGCAGTCCGAGGCCGGATATGAGGGGCTCATGCGGCTCAATTCCTGCCTGTACGTCGATAAAGGCGGACAATTGCCGCAAGTCACATTGGAAGAGCTCTCCGCCAACGCACGTGACGTGATCTGTCTGACCGGCGGTCCGGACGGGCCGGTGGGACGACTTCTGCAGCACGGGCAGGCGGCGAAAGCGCAGGCCCTCATGACGCGACTGTCAGAGGCCTTTGGCGACAGGCTTTACGTTGAGCTTCAGCGCCACCCCGGCGAAGGTGGCCAGCCAGAAGCCCAGCGTTTGACGGAACGTGGCTTCGTGGAGATGGCCTACGCAATGGACCTTCCGCTTGTGGCCACAAACGATGTCTACTTTCCAAAGGCGGAGATGTACGAAGCCCACGACGCGCTGATCTGCATTGCGGAAGGCGCATATGTCGACCAGCAAGAGCCCCGCCGCCGCCTGACGCCCCAGCATTACTTTAAGTCTGCCGAAGAGATGGCGACGCTGTTCGCAGATCTTCCCGAGGCGCTTGAGACAACTGTGGAGATCGCCCGACGCTGTGCCTTCAAGGCATACAAGCGGGATCCGATCCTGCCGAAGTTTGCCAATGACGAGGTCGCAGAGCTCAGGCGACAGGCAACAGAAGGTCTCAAAGCCCGCCTCGACGTGATCCCGCATGCTGTATCGCCAGCCAAGTACCAGGAGCGGCTCGACTTTGAGTTGGGCATTATCGAGGGGATGGGGTTTCCCGGTTACTTTTTGATCGTGGCCGATTTTATCCAGTGGTCGAAAGACAATGGCGTGGCTGTGGGCCCCGGGCGCGGCTCTGGGGCAGGGTCTCTGGTGGCCTATGCGCTCACCATCACGGACCTTGATCCGTTGCGCTACGGGCTCCTTTTCGAGCGCTTCCTGAACCCGGAACGGGTCTCCATGCCCGATTTCGACATCGACTTCTGTATGGATCGGCGGGAAGAGGTGATCCGCTACGTTCAGGAGAAATACGGGCGCGACAAGGTCGGACAGATCATCACCTTTGGCGCTTTGCTGTCCAAAGCAGCCGTCCGTGACGTGGGTCGCGTCCTTCAGATGCCATACGGGCAGGTGGATCGCCTGTCGAAGATGATCCCGGTGGAGGGCGTAAAGCCTGTCAGCATCGAAAAGGCGCTCGCGGATGAGCCGCGCTTGCGGGAGGAAGCCCGCGCCGAGGAGGTCGTGGACCGGCTCCTGACTTACGGCCAGCAGGTCGAGGGGCTCTTGCGGAACGCCTCTACCCACGCGGCGGGGGTGGTGATCGGGGACAGGCCTTTGGACGCGCTTGTCCCTCTATATCAGGATCCGCGGTCCGACATGCCTGCGACGCAGTTCAACATGAAGTGGGTGGAACAGTCGGGCCTTGTGAAGTTCGACTTCCTTGGCTTGAAGACCCTTACCGTCATTGAAAACGCCGTAAATCTTATCAAATCCGCAGGAAGGGACCTCCATATCGCCGCGGACGGGACGGAGCTGTACACGCCCGCGGCGGGGACCGTGAACCAGATCAATGCGATCCCGCTCGATGATGAAGCGTCCTACAAGCTCTATGCGTCAGGCAAGACAGTGGCCGTGTTCCAGGTGGAAAGCTCGGGCATGATTGACGCGCTCAAGCGGATGAAACCCACCTGTATTGAAGACATCGTCGCGCTCGTGGCGCTCTACCGGCCAGGTCCGAGGGAGAACATTCCCAAGTACTGCGAGGTAAAGAACGGGCTATCCGAACGGGAGAACCTGCATCCGACCGTGGATCACATCCTAGACGAGACGCAGGGGATCATCGTCTACCAGGAGCAGGTGATGGAAATCGCCCGGCAGATGGCGGGCTATTCGCTTGGCGGAGCAGACCTCCTGCGCCGCGCCATGGGTAAGAAAATCCAGGAGGCCATGGACGCGGAAAAGCCCAAGTTCCTGAAGGGTGCGGCTGAGAATGGCGTCGACAAGGCCAAGGCGGAGGAGACATGGGCCCTCCTCGACAAGTTCGCAAACTACGGTTTCAACAAGTCTCACGCCGCTGCCTATGCAGTCGTGAGCTACCAGACGGCCTGGCTCAAGGCGAACCACCCGGTGGAGTTCATGGCAGGCGTCATGAACTGCGATTTGCATCTCACCGATAAGCTCGCTGTTTACTTCAATGAGGTGAAAAAGACGCTGGCGCTGCCCTATGTTCCGCCATGTGTAAACCGCTCAGGGGCGACTTTCGATGTCCGCGATGGGGCGCTTGTCTATGCGCTGGGCGCCCTGAAAAACGTTGGCGTGGAGGCGATGCGCCTCGTGACTGACGGGCGCGGCGAAAAGCCATTTGCGACCCTATTTGACTTTGCGCGCCGTGTGGACCTCAAGCGGGTCGGAAAACGTCCGCTGGAGATGCTTGCGAGGGCGGGAGCATTTGACCAGCTCGACCCCAACAGGCGACGTGTCTTCATGAGCCTAGACGCGCTGAGCGCCTACTCCGCAGCAATCTTTGATCAGAAGACATCCAATCAAGTGTCGCTTTTCGGCGAAGCGGGCGATGATCTTCCAGAGCCACGGCTGTCCCCCGTCGATGATTGGCTTCCTGCGGAACGGCTCAGTGAGGAGTTTGCTGCAATCGGGTTCTACCTTTCGGGCCACCCACTTGATGACTACATGGGGCCGCTCAAACGATCGGGCGTGCTGACGCTGGACGACCTCACGTTGAAGGCAGAGCGTGGTGCCATGGTCGCCAAGCTTGCTGGAACGGTGAGTGGCCGCCAGGAACGGAAATCAGCGCGCGGTAACAGGTTTGCTTTCGTGCAGCTCTCCGACCCGACCGGGGCCTATGAGGTCACCATGTTCTCCGACACGCTGGAAACAGCCCGAGAGCACTTAGAGTCAGGGTCAAAGGTCGTCCTTCAAGTGGAGGCGACAATGGAAGCCGACCAACTCAAGTTGCTGGGTCGCTCCGTCAGTCCGATCGACAGCGCCGTGGCCCAGGCAAGCGCGAGCGGCCTCAAGGTCTTTGTGGAAGACAGCGCGGCAGTGCCGTCGGTCGCGAGCGTGTTTGCGGGCCTTGCGGAAAGCACGACCCGGGCGACCAAGGGTCCGATCCACTTCTGCCTGATGGATCCCGCGCTACCCGGCGAAGTGGAGCTCGACCTCGGAGGTTCATTCCCGGTCTCCCCCCAGGTGAAGGCTGCGATCAAATCCCTGCCGGGTGTCCTCATGGTCGAAGAGCTATGAGGACCGTTATCCTGTCTCTTGGGTTCCTCGCAGGCTGCGCGACAGCGGATTTCGAGGTTGTCGATGGCCCGCTACCTGAAGAGGCCGTGCAGGCCGTTGCGTCCCCGGAAGAACTGGCGCGTCCGGGCTTCTTGAGCGGCCTGTTCGAAAGGCGACGCGCTCCGGCGGAAGCCACACCGGATGTGCCTGAGGTGGTTGAGGCAGGTTTGCCAGAGAAGTCCTCTCCAGAACCCCTTCCACGCCGCGGCCTTCTTTCCGGAATGTTGAATAGGGCTGTTGCGCCGTCGCCAGAGCTCGGCACGGACGAGATTGACCTGCGATACGGAATGGTCGTCGCATCCTGCGGGACACCCAGACGTGACCTCGGACAGGAAGTCGCCCGCTTTCCGGAGCGTGGGTCGGGCTACCGGCTTTATGACAGCAATCCCGGTACCATCGCTCTGCGCCCGCATTACATAACCGGGTTCGATGATGGCTGCCCGCGCAAATTCTTGGCCGCGCTCGCAGTTTTCGGGGGCATCGAGGCCTACGAGACCACGCGCTACAAGGACGGGCGCAATTCAACCACCGTGACCGAGACGGACACGCGCTACAAAGCAATTCGGGCCCGTGCCTGTGGCGCGCCGGTGGGAACAGACTGCCCGTCGCGTCAGTTCGCACGCCTCGCTCGCAGTGCGGTCTTTGTGAGCGTCTATGAGCGCTTCGGGACTAGTCCCACATGGGCAGACATGCTCATCCACGATGGGCGTGTTGTTGCGAAAGACTTCAAATCTATCCGCTGATTGCACTTGCCAATCGCTGCATGAGAGCGATGTTCGCCGAACGAATGGGGAGAGTTCAATGACACAAGGCATCATGATCTGCGGCCATGGCAGCCGCGCCAAGATCGCGGAGGAAGAGTTCGCACTGCTTGCCAAAGGCCTTAAGGCGCGCTTTCCCGATCTGCCGGTTGAGTATGGTTTTCTCGAATACTCGGCTCCCAACATTCACATGGGTCTCGACCGGCTCCGCGAGCGCGGTGTGAAAGAGATCCTCGCCGTGCCCGGCATGCTCTTTGCGGCGACCCATGCAAAGAACGACATTCCTTCTGTTCTGACAACGTATCAGGAGAAACATTCCGGCCTCACAGTGAGCTATGGTCGTGAGCTTGGTCTGCACCCACAGATGATTGCGGCGTTCGAAGCGCGGATCCTTGAGGCGCTGGGATTGGATCATGTTCATGACGGCGATCTCTATGACACGATGCTGGTCGTCGTGGGGCGTGGCACCTCCGACACGTTCGCGAACGCTGAGGCGGCGCGGCTGACGCGCATCGTGACAGAGAACCTTGGCTTTGGCTGGTCAGAAACGGTGTATTCCGGCGTCACCTTCCCGTCGGTGGGGCGGGGTTTGGAACTGGCCCTGAAGCTTGGGTTCAAACGGGTGGTCGTGGCGCCGTATTTCCTGTTTTCGGGACGCCTCATAGATCGGATATACGGATATGTGGACCGTGTCGCGGCGGCACATCCTGATGTGCAGTTCCTCAAGGCGCATTACCTTGCGGACCAGGCCCACGTCATTGACACCTTTGTCGAGAGGATCGCTGAGGCGGCGACAGGGGAGATGTCCGACGATCGCGACCTCATGGCTTCCTTCAAGTCACGGCTTGCGCGGGGCGAAGTGGATGTCCACCATCATCACGCGGAATATCTTGATCCCCTGGATGATGAAGCGGGCGACGCCGACCATGCCCACGACCATGATCACGACCATAACCACGGACATCATCATCACCATGGCCACAGCCATGGGCACAGTCACGGCGTCTATCGTCATATCGCGCACCCGCAGGGGCCGCGAACGATGATCGACGAAGGTGTCTGCTGCTGTTTCATGAGCCAGTTCCCTGAGGACGTGATCGAAGAAGAACGCGCTCGTCGCACTGGTCCGCGCCTCACGGTCGCGGACGTGCACGGGGGGCGCTGAGCAGGGAAACTCCCGGCGCAGGAGCTTCACAAATTCCTGTCGCAGGAGTTTTGCGCCGTCTTTGACGACAGAGCTCCAAATCTCTTCGCAAGAGATTTGTGAAATTCCGTCGCACGGAATTTCTTCGTTCAGTAGTGCGGCGGGCGCTCGTCGCCGATTATGACGCCGCCATCTGCTTCTCGCGCGGCTTCGCGTTCGATGAGAAGCGTCACCTTGGACTGCAGCGCCGCGATCTCGCCATCCTGTCTCGCCACGACGCCATTCAGCTCTTCAACGAGACGTTCGAGATAGGCGAGTTTTTCCTCGATCTGTTCCATGGCCTCTCCATACAGGGCGTAGTCCATTTGCCAAGTCGCACGCGCGCGGATAAAGGCAGCCTCGCTGGAGGATGAGATGGCCAAGCAGAAGAAAATGCCTCGACCCAAGGCGGCCACGCCAAAGGGATTTCGCGACTATTTCGGAGCGGAGGTCACCACCCGCGCCGCGATGCTTCGCCGGATAGAGGATGTCTATCATCGCTATGGCTTCGACGCTCTGGAAACCTCGGCTGTGGAGACGGTGGAGGCGCTGGGCAAGTTTCTTCCCGATGTTGACCGCCCCAACGAGGGCGTCTTTGCCTGGCAGGAGGAAGACGACGCCAAAGGTGGCGATTGGGTTGCCTTGCGCTATGACATGACCGCCCCTCTGGCGCGTGTTTATGCGCAGTATCGCAACGACCTGCCTACGCCCTATCGCCTCTATGCCATGGGTCCGGTCTGGCGCAACGAGAAGCCCGGCCCTGGCCGTTTTCGCCAGTTTTATCAATGCGATGCTGATACGGTAGGGACGGCTTCCATGGCCGCTGATGCTGAAATCTGCGCCATGCTCGCGGACACTCTGGAGGCCGTAGGGATCCCGCGCGGAGACTACGTGATCCGTGTGAACAACCGGAAGGTCTTGAACGGCGTGATGGAGGTTGCGGGCCTCGCCGGGCAGGACAAGGTCAGCGAGCGTGGGATCGTGCTCCGAGCCATCGACAAGCTCGACCGGCTCGGCCCCGACGGTGTCCGCGCTCTACTTGGCGAAGGCCGCAAGGATGAGAGCGGTGATTTCACGAAGGGCGCGGGCTTGGGCTCTGAGCAAGCCGAAATCGTAATGGCTTTTATGGACGCCAAACGTGCGACTGGCGAAGAGACGATAGCGCGACTTCGGGGCCTCGTTCAGGGATCTAATGTTGGCGCGGAAGGCGTATTTGAACTCGAAGCCATCGGAGAGCTTTTAGTTGCCGGTGGGTACGGCGCAGGCCGGGTTGAGCTCGACCCCTCAGTCGTTCGTGGCCTCGGCTACTACACCGGCCCGGTCTATGAGGCGGAGCTCACTTTCGACGTTCAGAATGAGAAGGGCCAGACGGTGCAGTTCGGCTCCGTCGCGGGTGGAGGGCGCTATGATGATCTCGTGAAGCGTTTCACCGGGCAGGAAGTGCCTGCCACCGGCGTCTCCATCGGGGTCGACCGGCTGCTGTCAGCACTCCGCTCCAAGGGACAGACGCAAAATGAGGCTGAGGGTCCCGTGGTCGTCACCGTCATGGACCGCGACCGTATGGCCGATTACCAGTCCATGGTCGCTGATCTGCGAAACGCTGGTATCCGGGCAGAGGTCTATCTCGGCAACCCGAAGAACTTCGGCAACCAGATGAAGTACGCCGATAAGCGCAGCTCAGTCGTTGCGGTCATCCAGGGCTCCGATGAGGCCGCCCGCGGCGTCGTTCAGCTCAAGGATCTCGTCGCCGGGGCAGAGATTGCCAAGGACGCCACGCTGGAAGAATGGAAGGCGCGGCCTTCTCAGGTGGAGGTCCCGCGCGGGGATCTCGTGGTCG
>JBCCPQ010000027.1:0-15571 GCA_039024825.1 Pseudomonadota bacterium | reverse complement strand
TGTGCGCATTAGTCCTCCCTCTACTGCGCGGACCTGCACTTTAGGCAGGGCTGATTAGGTGCGGCAAGTCCCTATCCCATGCGAGTATTTCCGGCTGGTTAACGTGGAACTCAGACCGCTTCCAAGGCAACTGCGATCCCTTGTCCCACCCCAATGCACATGGTTGCGAGCCCCAACTTGCCGCCCGTCAAGCCAAGTTCCAGCGCCGCACTCCCGGTGATCCGCGCACCTGACATCCCTAGCGGGTGTCCAAGCGCGATGGCCCCGCCGTTTCGGTTCACACGCGGATCATCGTCTTGCAGGCCGAGACGGCGCAGCGTGGCAAGGGATTGGCTCGCGAAAGCTTCATTGAGTTCGATGACGTCCAGCGCCTCAACGCCCAGCCCCAGACGGGCCAGCAGAGCCTCCGTCGCCGGAGCGGGGCCGATGCCCATGATCCGCGGGGCAACGCCGACACTCGCGCCGCCTAGAATGCGCACGAGCGGCGTGAGCCCATGGGCAACCGCTGCCGCCTCCGTGGCAATGATCAGCGCGGCCGCACCGTCATTGACCCCGCTCGCATTCCCGGCGGTGACGCTGCCTCCCGCACGGAATGGCGCTTTGAGCCCGGCAAGGGTTTCCAGACTGGTAAGCCGCGGGTGCTCATCTTGCGTGACCACGCGCGGCTCGCCACGTCTCTGAGGGATCGTCACAGGCACGATCTCTTTCGCCAACCGACCAGATGCCATGGCGGCTTTGGCTTTTTCTTGGGAGCGGAACGCAAAGGCGTCCTGGTCCACACGCGAAATGTCAAAGTCCTCGGCCACGTTTTCGGCGGTCTCGGGCATCGAATCCGTGCCGTATTCCGCCGCAAGCGCAGAGTTCACAAAGCGCCACCCGATGGTCGTGTCGTAGATCTCCGCGTTGCGCGACCACGCGCCACTCGCCTTGGGCATGACCATCGGCGCGCGCGTCATGCTTTCCACGCCCCCGGCGATCATCATGTCGGCCTCTCCTGCACGGATCGCCCGCGCCGCCATGATCACCGCGTCCATCCCGGAACCGCAAAGACGATTGACCGTCGTCGCGGGCACCGTTTCCGGCAAGCCAGCGAGAAGCGCAGCCATCCTTGCCACGTTTCGGTTGTCCTCTCCCGCCTGGTTCGCACACCCGAAAATAACCTCGTCAATTGAAGATGGATCGAGGCCCGGGTTGCGGCGCGTCAACTCTCGGATCGGCAGCGCGGCCAGATCGTCGGGGCGGACCTCCGCCAGCGCTCCGCCAAAGCGCCCGATGGGCGTGCGGATGTAGTCGCAGATAAAAGCCTCGGCCATGGGTGCCCCTCTTTCGTGGGCGCGACATTCGCCCATGGGCCAGTGGACGACAAGGGCGCGCGTGACAGCGTGCCGCGCGCCCAAGTATTGCGTGCTCACTTGAATTCGTATACCGCCGCATACAATTATTCAGAGTGCCCTTCACCGCCAACGTCAGGTCAGCCATGAACCTCTACACCGCCTATCTTGAAGAGATCGAAACACGCAAAGGCGAGGGTCTGAGCCCGAAGCCCGTAGACGAAGGCCCGCTCACCGCGGAGATCATAGAGATCATCAAAGATGAAGGGCATGAGCACCGCAAGGACGCGCTTCACTTCTTCATCTACAATACGCTGCCCGGCACGACCTCAGCAGCCCGCGTGAAGGCAGATTTTCTCAAGGAGATCGTCACCGGCGCGGTCTCGGTCGCAGAGATCACGGGCGACTACGCATTCGAGCTGCTCAGCCACATGAAAGGGGGCCCCTCCGTGGAGGTGCTTCTCGACGTGGCGCTGGGAGAAGATGCAGACCTTGCCACCAAGGCCGCCGAGGTTTTGAAGACGCAGGTCTTCCTCTACGATGCGGACATGGACCGGCTGGGCGACGCGCTCAAAGCGGGTAACGCAGTGGCCGAGGACATCCTGAAAAGCTACGCCGCCGCCGAATTCCTCACCAAGCTCCCCGAGATCGAGGAAGAGGTCGACGTCGTCACCTACATCGCTGCCGAGGGCGACATCTCCACGGACCTCCTGAGCCCCGGCAATCAGGCCCACTCCCGCGCTGACCGCGAGCTCCACGGCAAATGCATGATTTCTCCCGAAGCGCAGGATGAGATCGAGGCACTGAAAGCCAAGCATCCTGGCAAGCGCGTCATGCTCATTGCCGAAAAGGGCACCATGGGCGTGGGCTCGAGCCGGATGTCCGGCGTCAATAACGTCGCGCTCTGGACCGGGAAGCAGGCCTCGCCCTACGTGCCATTCGTCAACATTGCCCCTGTGGTGGCCGGAACGAACGGGATCTCTCCAATTTTCCTGACGACCGTGGGCGTGACCGGCGGCATCGGCGTCGACCTCAAGAACTGGGTCAAGAAAGTCGATGAGAACGGCAAGCCCATTCTCGGGAATGACGGCAACGCCGTCCTCGAACAGCGCTACTCTGTGGAAACCGGCACCGTTCTCAGGATCAACACAAAAGACAAAAAGCTCTACTCCGAAGACGGAGAGGAGCTCGTCGACATGGCGTCCTCCTTCACGCCCCAAAAGCTCGAATTCATGAAAGCGGGCGGGTCCTACGCCATCGTCTTCGGCAAGAAGCTGCAGACCTTCGCGTCCGAAGCACTGGGGATCCCGCTCGAAAGTGCCTTCGCTCCGTCGAAAGAGATCAGCCATGACGGGCAGGGCCTCACGGCGGTGGAGAAGATCTTCAACGCCAACGCCCGGGGCAATACGCCGGGCCAGGTGCTGCACGCCGGCTCTGACGTGCGGGTGAAGGTCAACATCGTGGGGTCACAGGACACCACGGGGCTCATGACCATGCAGGAGCTGGAGGCCATGGCCGCGACGGTCGTCTCCCCCTCCGTGGACGGGGCCTACCAGTCGGGCTGCCATACCGCCTCTGTCTGGGACCTGAAGGCGCAGGCCAACACGCCGCGGCTTATGAAATTCATGAACGACTTCGGCCTCGTGACCGGTCGCGATCCGAAGGGCGTCTATCACTCCATGACGGACGTGATCCACAAGGTCCTGAACGACATCACCGTGGACGACTGGGCAATCATCATCGGTGGCGACAGTCACACGCGGATGTCAAAGGGCGTGGCCTTCGGCGCGGATTCCGGCACCGTGGCTCTCGCGCTCGCCACCGGGGAGGCGTCCATGCCGATCCCGGAATCCGTCAAAGTCACCTTCACGGGCGAGATGGCACCGCACATGGACTTCCGCGATGTCGTCCACGCCACGCAGGCGCAGATGCTGGAGCAGCACGGCGACAACGTTTTCCAGGGCCGCGTGATCGAAGTCCACATCGGCACGCTTCTCGCCGACCAGGCGTTCACCTTCACCGACTGGACGGCGGAGATGAAGGCCAAGGCCTCCGTCTGTATCTCCACCGACGAGACGCTCATCGGGTCACTGGAACTCGCCAAGTCGCGCATCCAGATCATGATCGACAAAGGGATGGAGCACAGCAGCGGAATGCTGAAAAAGCTCATCGGGATCGCCGATGCCCGCATCGCGGAGATCCGCAGCGGTGAAAGGCCCGCGCTGACCCCGGATGATGATGCAAAGTACGCGGCCGAAGTCGTCGTCGATCTGAGCAAGATCAATGAGCCGATGATCGCAGACCCGGATGTGTCCAATGCGGACGTGTCCAAACGCTACACCCACGACACGATCCGTCCGATCAGCTTCTACCGCGACAAGAAGGTCGATCTGGGCTTTGTGGGCTCCTGCATGGTCCACAAGGGGGACGTGAAGATCGTGGCGCAGATGCTGCGCAATCTCGAGGCCGCCTATGGCGACGTTAAGTTCAAGGCACCCCTCGTCGTGGCCGCGCCCACCTACAACATCATTGATGAGCTGAAGGCAGAGGGCGACTGGGAAATCCTGCAGAAATACGCGGGCTTTGAATTCGACGACACCGCACCGAAGCAAAAGGCGCGGACGGAATACGAGAACATCCTCTATCTTGAGCGTCCGGGCTGTAACCTGTGCATGGGCAACCAGGAGAAGGCCGGAAAGGGCGACACAGTGCTCGCCACCTCCACACGTCTCTTCAAGGGCCGGGTCGTGGAAGACAGCGCCGAAAAACTGGGCGAGAGCCTCCTAGCCTCGACGCCGGTGGTGGTCCTTGCCGCTATACTGGGCCGAACGCCCACGGTGGAGGAATACAAGACCGCCGTGGAGGGGATTGACCTGACCAAGTTCGCCCCGCCGCAGAAGACGCCGATGGACGCGCTCTCCGTGCATTACTGAGGCGGGGTGCCCGCGGCACTTTGCGCGCCGTGAGTATTTATGAACGAAAGAAAGGGGCGGTCCGGGACGACGGGCTGCCCCTTGCGCGTCAGTAGGAGCGGGGAAGGCCGAGGATGTGTTCGGCCAGATAGCTGAGGATCAGGTTGGTTGAGATCGGCGCGACCTGGTAGAGGCGCGTTTCGCGGAACTTGCGTTCTACGTCGTAATCCTCGGCAAATCCGGCACCGCCATGGGTCTGCACGGCCACATTGGCGGCCTCGTTCGACGCGTCCGCCGCGAGCATCTTGGCCATATTTGCCTCCGCCCCCGGGTTCTCCCCCGCCTCAAAGAGCCGCAGCGCCTCGCGTACCATAAGCTCTGCTGCGCGCATGTTGGCGTAGGCCTTCGCGATGGGAAACTGAATGCCCTGGTTTTGCCCGATGGGGCGCCCGAAGACCTCCCGCTCCTTAGCGTAGGCGGCGGCCTTCTCAATGAGCCAGCGCGCGTCGCCGATGCACTCCGCTGCGATCAGGATGCGCTCGGCGTTCATGCCCGAAAGGATGTAGCGAAAGCCCTTACCCTCTTCGCCGATCAGATTGGCCACCGGGACGCGCAGATCATCAAAGAACACCTGCGTGGTCGCGTGGTTCATCATCGTTCGAATGGGCTGGATCGTGAGGCCCTCGGGCTGTTCGCGCATATCCACGAGAAGGACCGACAAGCCGGAGGTCGCCTTGGGCTCGGGCGGCGAGGTGCGCGCAAGCAGGATCATCAGGTCCGAATGCTCCGCACGGCTGGTCCAGATTTTCTGCCCGTTGACGACAAACATGTCCCCGTCACGCCGCGCCGTCGTCCGCAAGGCGCTGGTATCTGTGCCTGACGACGGCTCTGTCACGCCGAACGCTTGCAGGCGCAGCTCGCCCGACGCGATCTTTGGCAACCACTGCGCCTTCTGCGCGTCCGAGCCGTGACGCAGCAGCGTGCCCATCGTGTACATCTGCGCGTGGCACGCCCCGGCATTTCCGCCCGAGGCGTGGATTTCCTCAAGGATTGCCGCGCCCGCACTCAACGGCAGGCCCGCCCCGCCGTACGCCTCCGGGATCAATGCGGCGAGCCAGCCTTCCCGCGTCAGCGCCTCCACGAAGGCGCTTGGATAGGCCCTGTCGCGGTCAAGCGCGCGCCAATAGGCGCCGTCAAACCCGGCGCAAAGTTTCGCAATCGCAGATCGGAGGTCGCTATAGTCATCCATGGGGTCGACTTACCTTCTGGAAACTCGGGATCAAAGCTCCCTTGATCGCGGGGCAGGGGGCGACTACCCAAATCATAAGGAGGACGCGCATGAACAAAGCATTCGCAAGCCAGGGCGACATGGCCGAGAAGACCATCAGCTTTACGGAAGTCGGGGACGGCCTCTATGCCTTCACCGCTGAAGGCGATCCGAACTCCGGCGTCATCATCGGCGATGACAGCGTCATGATCGTGGAGGCTCAGGCCACACCGCGCCTCGCCGCAAAGGTGATTGAGTGCGTGCGCAGTGTCACCGACAAGCCGATCAGCCATCTCGTTCTCACCCACTACCACGCCGTCCGGGTCCTCGGGGCCTCCGCCTATGGCGCTGGGCAAATCATCATGTCCGAGAAAGCCCGCAGCATGGTCGCAGAGCGCGGGCAGGAAGACTGGGATAGCGAGTTCGCCCGCTTCCCGCGCCTCTTTCAGGGCCATGAAGACATCCCTGGCCTCACCTGGCCGACAACGACGTTCAACGGGCGGATGTCCGTCTATCTGGGCAAACGGCGCGTGGATATCATGCAGCTTGGCCGCGCGCATACGGCCGGTGACGCAGTCATCTACGTGCCAGACCAAAACGTGATGTTCACCGGCGACATCGTCGAATATCACTCCGCCTGCTACTGCGGCGACGGGCACTTTCACGACTGGCCCGGCACTCTGGAAGCGATCCGAAGGTTTGATCTCGACGCCATCGCCCCCGGGCGCGGCGACGCTCTGGTCGGGTCAGACATGGTGAACAAGGCGCTCGACAGCACCGCCGACTTCGTCCGCTCCACCTACGCGCCAGCGGCAAAAGTGGCGCTTCGCGGCGGCAGCCTCAAGGACGCATGGGACGCGGTTCGGGCGTCCTGCGACCCGAAGTTCTCCGACTATGCGATCTACGAGCACTGCCTCCCCTTCAACGTCGCCCGTGCCTATGACGAGGCGCTCGACATCGACACGCCCCGCATCTGGACCGCCGAGCGTGACGCAAAGATGTGGGACGCACTGCAGGGATGAGCTTTCAGGACAGATATTCGCTCGCGTTCACCCTGTATCCTTACGCAAAGCTGCCGGCGCAGGACGAAAGCCCAGTGCGTCATCCCGTGGTGATCGTCGGTGGTGGGCCTGTGGGTCTGGGCCTTGCGCTCGATCTCGGGTTGAAGGGCACACCGGCGCTGGTGCTTGATGATCATGAGGGGGCGGGACTGGGTTCAAAGGCGATCTGTTTCTCGAAGCGGACGCTTGACATCGCGCGACGGCTCGGCGCGTCGGACAAGATGGTCGAAAAGGGCGTCGTCTGGTCGAAGGGGCGGGTGTTCTACACCGAAGGGGAGCTCTTCGAGTTTGACCTGCTGCCCGAGCAAGGACACCGCCATCCCGCGTTCATCAACCTCCAGCAGCCCTATTTCGAGAAGTTTCTCGTGGAGCGGATTGAGGAGGCGCAGGCAGACGGCGCGCCCATCGAGATCCGGGGCCGCAACCGGGTGACGGCGATTGACCGCCACGCCGATCACACGAGCATTCAGATCGAAACACCGGACGGGCCCTACGCAGTG
This sequence comes from Pseudomonadota bacterium, assembly GCA_039024825.1. Taxonomy (GTDB): domain Bacteria; phylum Pseudomonadota; class Alphaproteobacteria; order Rhodobacterales; family Rhodobacteraceae; genus Shimia_B. The sequence continues at coordinate 8,500 of JBCCPQ010000027.1, read as the reverse complement.
GAGGCCGACTACCTCATCGCCTGCGACGGGGCGCGGTCGCCCATCCGGGACATGATGGGTCTCGACTTCGACGGCCGCGTCTTTGAGGATAACTTCCTGATCGCCGACGTGCATATGAAGGCGGATTTCCCGACCGAACGGTGGTTCTGGTTCGAGCCACCCTTCAAGGACGCGGGTCAATCGGCGCTACTGCACAAGCAACCCGACGATATCTGGCGCATCGATTTCCAGCTCGGCTGGGACATTGATCGCGAGAAAGAGCTCGACCCCGATCGGATCCGCGCGCGCGTGGACGCCATGTTGTCCTCGCAGGCGGGGGAGGTGCCCGAGTATGAGCTCCACTGGACCTCGATCTACACCTTTCAATGCCGCCGGATGGAGGCGTTCCGCCATGGGCGTGTCTTCTTTGCAGGAGATTCGGCGCATCAGGTGAGCCCCTTTGGTGCGCGCGGGGCGAATTCCGGCATGCAGGATGCCGAGAACCTCGCTTGGAAACTCCACGCTGTGCTCAGCGGTCAGGCACCGGAAGCACTGCTTGATACCTACCATGAAGAACGATCCCACGGTGCGGACGAAAACATTCTCAATTCGTCGCGGGCCACAGACTTCATGACGCCCAAGTCCGAGCAATCGACGATTTTCCGCAACGCCGTCCTCGATCTCGCGAAGGACCATGCTTTCGCGCGCCCGCTCGTGAATTCAGGCCGCCTTTCGGTGCCGTGCGCGTATACCGGCATGGCGCTCTTTGGTGAGGACGCGCTGGGCGGGCCTGCGGTCACCGCGCCGGGGCGGGCCTGCGTTGATGCGCCGGTGGGCAACGGCTACCTGCTCGATCATCTCCATGATTTCACGCTCCTCACCATCGGGCCCGAGGCAGACACGGACCTCCGCCAGGTCAACGTGTCAAAGCCGTCTGAGGAGCTTCGTCAACGCTACCTCGGTGAAGCCGAGGCGGCGGTCTACCTGATCCGGCCAGACCAGCACGTCATCGCGCGATGGAAGAGCTTTGATGCAGAAGCGGTTGACCAGGCTGTGAAAAAGTCGCTGGCGATATGCTGACGCTGACACCCAATCTCAATGATCCCGACGGATGCTACGACCTTCTCATCGCGGCCCATGAGGGCCTTACCAAGGCGGAAAGTGACGCGCTGAACGCGCGGCTGATCCTCATTCTCATGAACCATCTGGGCGACAAGGCTGCGTTTGCCGAGGCCATTGAGGCCGCTAAGGCGTCGGGCTCAGGCGAATAATCTCCCCACCGGCAGCCTCCGCGTCGGCAAGGTCGTGGGTGACAAGCAGCACCGGCAGGCTGAGCGCCCGCGCACGCTCAAACACAAGCTCACGCATCTTTCCGCGCAGTTCGGCATCGAGGCGCGAAAATGGCTCATCAAGAAGCAGGGCCTCGGGTTCAGCAAGGAGCGTGCGCATCAGCGCCACCCGTGCCCGCTGGCCGCCCGAAAGGGTGGAGGGATCGCGATTTGCAAAGCCGTCCAGCCCGATCTCTGCCAAAGCGTCCGCCACCCGTTGACGGCGGTTCGCCGTCCCGCGCGGAAGGCCAAACCCCACATTTTGCCCCACCGACAGATGCGGAAAGAGAAGGTGGTCCTGAAACAGGATGCCAACCCGGCGCGTCTCCGGCGCTAGACCGTTGAGCGTCCGTCCATTCAGGGAAATCAGCCCGGTGAAGCGGAAGTCAGGCGGCAACGTGCCCGTGATCGCGGCAAGAATGGTGGATTTGCCCACGCCCGACGGGCCCATAACGCTGAGGATGGCACCGGGGGCGACCCGGGCCGTCAGCGAGATAAGCGCACGCCCATCCCGATGCCGGATGTCTACCATGTCGAGAAGAAGACCCTTATCCACCGCGCATTCCCGAGCGATGCCGGTAAACCAGCCGAGGCAGTACAAGCGCAACCGCGAACGGGAGCCAGGCCGCCAGCGTCAGCGCCAACGTCCAAACGCCAATGGCGCGCCGGTCGCCGCCTGACGACAGCGCCAAAGCTTCTGTTGTAAGCGTCACAAGCCGCCCTCCACCTGCGAGCAAAGTGGGCAAATATTGCCCTACTGAGACCGCCATGCCCACCGCGAAGGCGGTGAGGATGGGCGCAAGAAGCATGGGCAGCCTCAGCTTCCACAGGACAGCTTCCCGCCCGCTCCCGAGGCCCGCAGCCACCGTGGCATAGCGGGTGTCCCAGGCCCGAAACGGTCCAGCGAGCGCCAGAAACATGTAAGGCAGCACAAAGACGATGTGGGTGAGCAGCACCGGCCAAAAGCCCTGCGCTGCGCCAAGCTGAAGCAGAAGGATCTGCAGCCCCGGCAAAAATGCGATCTGGGGCAGCAGGAGCGGCAGGTAAAGCAGCAGCATGCCCAGCCGGCCCATGTTGCGCCCGCGCCGATGCTCCGCCTCAAGGCAGCCCAGCACGCAGAAAAGGGCGATGATTGCCGCCAGCGCCGCGAGGCCCAGGGTGACCTGCGTGACCTCAAGAGCGGGCGGTCCGTGACGCTCCCAGGAGCGCAGGCCAAAGCCTGACGGAAGCGCCTCCGGAAAACGCCACCGTCCGGCCAGGGACCAGATGAGCTGTGAGGCGAGGCCAGCCAGGATCGAAAGCCCCGCAATTGCCGCCACGCCGAGGCCGAAGAACCGGCCCATGCGGTCGGTCGGCCCGCGCCCACGTCGCCCGGTTTCAACCGCCCACCGCCCTACGATGGCGGCAAAGATCTCTCCAGCGCGCCAAAGGGCGATGGCGCCCAACACGAGCACGAGCTGCAACAGGGCCGCCGCCGCCGCCGGGGCGCGCAAGGCAAGGTCCGGGTCCGTCATCCAGCGCAGAACAACAATGGACAAAGTGGGCGGCGCGGTCGGTCCCAGAACCGTGGCCACATCCACATTGGACATCGCATAGGCAAGCACCGCGTAAACCGGCAGCCGGAGCTGCGCGTAAAGGGCAGGGAGCACGGTAAGCACCCAGCCCCGCACACGCCCGTAACCCAGCGACACTGCCACCTGCATCCGCTCGCGGCTGTTGATCTGCGGTAGCGCGGCAAGGGACATGAGCATCAGGAACGGCAGTTCCTTCGCCATGAGCCCCGCGATGAGCGCCCAGCCACCGCTGTCACCGACGATGAGAAGGTCCGGCGGCCTCTCCCAGCCGGTGAGCCAGGGCGACGTCAGCCGCGCCGCCCAGCCCGACGGCGCCACAAGGAAAGCCAAGCCAAGGGCCGCGGCCGCGTGGGGCACCGACAAAAGTGGCGACAAGAGGCGCTCGAGCGCTGCAAAGGCCCGCGTCCCCTGCCACCCGGCAATGAGCAGGAGACACCCGACCAATGCTCCAAAGGCAGAAAGGACCCCCGTTTTGACAGAGAGCCAAGCCGCACGCGCAATGCCTGGCTCCGCAGCCATGAGAGACCATGGCTCAAGCGACAGCGCTCCACCGCCCCCGACCTCCAAAAGCCCGAACGCTGGCAACACAGTCCCGATGAGGCCGGCGGCAATGGGCCCGATCAGGACCGCAATTGTCAGCGCGGGGACTGCGGACAGGCGGCTTGTCCTTGCCGGCGACGGGTCGTGCATTGGTCAGGCCCGCCTAGATCGTGCCCGGGTCATGCGCTACCGCTGCCCCCGGCACAGGGTCAGTTCGCAACGCCGTAACGCTCGCGCCAGTCCTTCTCGATACGGGTCATCCAGGAGGCATGGGGCTCCGGCAGAGCGGCGCCAAGCTCCGCGGGCGAAAGCGTGGCGATGCCAAGCTCCAGCGCATCAAAGGCCGCGCGGTCTGCCTCGTTCAGCTTGTCCATGTCGAGCACCGTTCCGTACCCGAGGATGTCAGGTGTCTGCGCGCGAAGCTGCGCCTCCGGGCTTAGGAGGAAGTTGGCGACGACCATGGCCCCGGCCTTGGCGTTCGCATTGTAGGGGATCGCCACGAAGGACGCGTTGCCGATGGTGCCGCCATCAAGAACGAAGGTCCGCGCGCTCTCCGGCAGTTGCTGGTTGGCGATGGCCGCGGTGGCCTCACCCGGCGACAACGAGACAGCGAGGTCGATCTCTCCGTCGTTGATCAGCTGCAGCTGGCGCGGGCCCGATTGCGGGTACGCCCGCCCGCCGCGCCACATGTTCGGCGTCGTTTCCTCGAGCCATGCCCACAAAGGCGCCGTGACCGCGGCATAATCATCGCCTGCGTCTTCCTGAAGACGGTCGGGATCCTCCACCAGTTCAAAGAGCATTTGCTTCAGGAAAGTCGTACCGAGGAAGTCAGGCGGCTGGGGGAAGGTGAACCGACCCTGGTTCGCGGCTGCCCACTCGGCAATCGCTTCCGCAGATTTCGGCGGCGTTTCAAGGGTTTCGCTGTCGTAGATGAACACGACCTGCGCTGCCGCCCAGGGGCTCTCAAAGCCGTCCGTGGGGACCGTGAAGTCCACCGTTACGGGCTTTCCGTCAACGTCCACGAGCTCCCAGTTCGGAAGTTGCTCTGCAAAGGGGCCGAAAAGGAGCCCTGCATCTTTCAGGGCGATGAAGTTCTCCCCGTTGATCCAGATCATGTCCACGGCGCCGCCCTCGTCGGTCCCGGCGGCGTTCTCTGCCACCACGCGGGAGACCGCGTCGGCCGTATCGGTGAGCTTCACATGCTCCAGCGTCACGCCGTAATCGTTCATGACACGCTCACCGACCCATGCGATGAAATCGTTTGTCGTCGTGGCCCCGCCCCAGGCATGCCAGAACACCGTCTCGCCCTGCGCTTCCTTCAGGACGGCATCCCAATCAGCGGGATCGGGCTCGGCCCAGGCGGCCCCCGCAAAGGCAAGAAGTGCTGCCGAAAGTATGTGTTTCATGGGGTGTCCCTTTCGTCGTCAGGTCCGAAGACTTGCCGCGCCAGCATGATGCGTGACGCAGCCGTGATAAAGCAGAGGCCGCCAAAGACCCAGGCAAGTGGCGCAAACCACTGGGGCAGGAGGCACAGAAGGCAGAAGAAAGCGATGGTCTCAAAGCCTTCGAGAAGCCCGCCCGTGAAGTAAAGCGATTTGGCACCGCGTTCGCTCGTCGTGATGTCGTGCTTTTCGGCCATGATCGCGTAACCGAGAAATGTCGCGCCATTAAAGTAAAAGCTCGTCAGGAGCCACGCGCCAGCCGCGGCATTGGCCGCAGGATCCGCCCAGACAAAGGCCATAGGGATCGCCCCGTAAAAGAGGAAGTCGCAGGTTATGTCGAGGTAGCCGCCAAAGTCCGTCTTTCGCGTGGCCCGCGCCACCGCCCCGTCAAGGCCGTCAGCCAGTCGGGACGCGAGTATGAGCACGAGAGCCAGCGCATAACCCTGCAGGGAGATCGCCAGAGCCGCCAAAAGCCCCGTGCCAAGCCCTGCCAGCGTGACGGCATCGGCTGTCACCCCGCGACGTGCAAGACCCGCCCCGAGCGCGTTGAGCGGCGGGTCGATCAAGGGGCGGAGATGAGCATCAAACATTTGAGCGCAAGCCTTAGACGGTCTCGGCGCACAATGGGATACAATTCTCGCAGTGTCAGGTGTGATTTACACAGATGTGATCTTTTCCGGACGTCTTGCCGGTGGGCTCAGACGCTCACCGCCGCCCTCAGCTGCGCGCCGTCGATCTCGTCCTTGGCGCCCCGCAGCGTCACGGCCCCGCGTTCGAGCACCAAGAAACGGTCACCAAGGGCGTGCGCGAAATCAAAGAACTGCTCCACCAGCACGATCGCCATGTCGCCGCGCGCACGCAGCTCCTCAATGACCTTGCCGATCTGCTTGATGATGTTGGGTTGGATCCCCTCGGTGGGCTCATCCAGAAGAAGAAGCTTCGGGCGCGTGATCAGCGCCCGCGCGATGGCAAGCTGTTGCTGTTGCCCGCCGGACAGGTCCCCTCCGCGCCGCCCGAGAAAGTCCTTCAGGATCGGAAAAAGATCGAAGATCTCGTCGGGGATGACGTGCTCGCTGCGCGGCAGGCAGGCGTAGCCCGTCTCTAGGTTTTCGCGCACGGTGAGAAAGGGAAAGATCTCCCGCCCCTGGGGTACGTACGCCACGCCCTTGCGGGCAAGGGCATGGGCCCCGGCCTTTCCGATCTCCTCCCCATCAAGGGACAGAGTGCCGCCAGACCGCGGATGCGTGCCCGAGAGCGCCTTGAGAAGGGAGGTCTTTCCGACCCCGTTCGTCCCCATCACGCAGGTCACCTGTCCCTTGGCGGCGCTGACATCGACACCCCGCAGGATCTGGCTTCCGCCGTAGTGGAGCGTGAGCCCCTCCGCCTCCAGAAGATCAGCGCCCAAGATACACCTCGATGACCCGTTCGTCAGAAGTCACATGGTCCAGCGAGCCCTCCGCCAGGACGGATCCCTCGTGAAGGACCGTCACCCGGCAGTTCAGCCGTCGCACAAAATCCATGTCATGTTCCACTACGACCACCGCGCGGGTCTTTGCCGCCTCCAACAGGATCTCGGTCGTGTGCTCCCGCTCGTCCGGCGTCATCCCTGCGGCAGGCTCGTCGACCAAAAGGAGGCGCGGATCCTGCGCGAGGAGCATTCCGATCTCAAGCCACTGTTTTTGCCCGTGCGATAGTTCCCCCGACTTCCGGTCCAGCGCACCCAGAAGCCCGATCTGATCAGCAAGCTCCGCGACCTTTTCCCGATCCCGCGCGCTGGGGCGAAAGCGCAGCACGGCAAACGGGCCCCGCGCGTTTTTCAGCGCCAGCATCAGGTTCTCGGCGACGCTCTGATCTTCAAAGACGGTGGGACGCTGGAACTTTCGCCCGATGCCAGCCTGCGCAATCTGCGCCTCAGACATGGCCAGAAGGTTCTTTGATTTCTCGCCCCAGATCACTTTGCCCTCATCCGGGCGCGTCTTTCCCGTGACGATATCCATGAAGGTGGTCTTGCCTGCCCCGTTGGGACCGATGACCGCGCGCATCTCCGCTTCGCCGATCTGGAAGGTCAGATTGTTGATCGCTTTGAAGCCGTCAAAGCTGACCGAGACGCCGTCCACCTCAAGAAGCATGCTCATTCCCGCGCCTCCTTCTCCTGAAGCGCACCCTGGTCTGGACCAAGGGGCGCGCCATGGCGGTTGGGCGTGCGCCGCTCTTCGATGAGGTCAATGAGGCCGCCGATGCCCTTTGGAGCGAAAAGCGTTACGGCGACAAAGGAAAGGCCAAGAAGGATGGTCCACCAGTCCACCCACTGGATGACGGCAAAGCCGAGGTTGATGTCCGGCGCCTGACCGCCCGTGAACCACGTTGACAGAAGCGACACGAAGGCCGCGCCGATCACGGCCCCGTACAGCCGCCCGCGTCCGCCGATGGCCACCCAGACAGCCAGGTAGATGGATGCAATGGGGGCGATCTCAGCTGGATTGATGATCCCCGCCTGCGGGTAGTAGAGCGCCCCGGCCACGCCAGCGATCATCGCGGTGAAGGTGAAAATGAAGAGCTTGTAGGCCTCCACCGAGTAACCGAGGAACCGCACCCGTGCCTCGTCATCCCGGATCGCACGGAGGACGGAGCCGAACTTTCCCGACACCACGAATGTGCAGGCGAGGTAGGCCAGCGCGAGGGCCAGCGCAGATGCCCAGAAGAACCAGATCGACACCATGGATTGCGGAACGCTGTCGAGCCCCGGCAGATTTTGAAGGCCAGACAGGCCGTTGTTGCCGCGCAACCCGCTGTCGTTCTGAAAGAGGTAGAGCGACAGGGCCAGCGTCATAGCCTGCGTCAGGATGGATAGGTAGACGCCCGTAACGCGGCTCCGGAACGCCAGCCAGCCGAAGATCAGCGCGAGAAGCCCGGGCACGATCACGACGAAAGCAAGCTGTATCGGGAAGGAATGCGCGAAAGCCCAGATCGGTGGGAACTCAGAGGCCCCGACGACACCGAATATCTGCGTCGCGATGCCGTCCGATATCTCCGTGGCCGTGGGCGGGAGAGGGGCCTGCGCCAGGTTCTCGCGCACGATGATCTCCGTGCGCGCATACATCAGCCACATCCCGATCGCGTAGCCGCCGATGCCGAAGAACGCCATGTGGCCGAGGGACAAGATCCCCGTGTAGCCCCAGACAAGATCCATGGCGAGGGCCACGAGACACAGGCACAGCGTCTTACCGAGGGTTTTCACGAAAGAGGTGGAGATCACACCCATGCCGACCCCTTCCGCGAGGACGGTGATCACCACCGTAAAGAGAGCGAGGCAGCCAAGGAAAATCAGGATCGACGGATGCCGCAGAACAAGGGGGCGTCGGGCAGGTCGGGCGAGCGAGACATCAGCCATGGGCGCAGTCCATCTTCACCGGAACAAGACTTTTGCGAAAAGTCTTGGCAAATTCCTTTCCAAGGAATTTTTGTGCCGGGACGCCGGCCACTGGCGTCAATTTCCTGCGCAAGGAAATTGCCAAAATTCTTCGCAAGAATTTTGTTCGCCCCATCATCATGCCTCCGCTGCCCGGCCTTTGAGGGCAATGATCCCGCGCGGCCTGAACTGGATGAACAGGATGATGAAGAGGATCATGTACGTCTG
>JBCCPQ010000026.1:0-15741 GCA_039024825.1 Pseudomonadota bacterium | reverse complement strand
TCAATGCTCACCCCTTAACCGCCCCCATGGTGAGACCACGGCTCAGATGCTTCTGGATCGCCACCACGACCCGGAAGACCGGCAAAAAGGCGAGGAATGCCACTAGCGCGATGGCGTTGTAGATCACGCCGTCCGAGCCACCGGTGAAGTTCGCGAGTGCCACCGACATCGTGTAGGCGTTGGGCGTGGAGGCGATGAGGAGCGTGAAGAGAAACTCATTGATGGCGAAGATCATCGCGATGACCGAGGCCGTTATGATCCCCGGAAGGATCGCGGGGATTATGATCTCCCACAGGATGCGCAGGTCGGACGCGCCATCGGTCTTGGCGGCGTCCTCAAGCTCTTTGGGAATGTCGAGCATGTAGGATCGGATGATCCATGTCACGAGGCTCAGGTTGATCGCGGCGTAGACGATCATCAGCGCCCAAATGCTGTCGAGCAGCCCCACATTGCGGAAAAGGAAGAAGATCGGCACCGCGACGATGGCTGGTGCCATCATCCGTGTAGACAGAATGTAAAAGCCGATATCGTCGCGGCCGCGATACGTATAGCGGCTGAGAGAGTACGCGGCGGGAATGGCCAGAACGAGGTCGATAATGACCGAGCCTATGATCGCCAGAACCGAGTTGCGCAGGTATTTGGCCATCGGCCAGTCTTCCCAGATCATGTGCCAGGCATCGAGGGAGAACGTCGGCCAATAGATCGGCTGCGGGGTGATGATTTCCGTGCGTGGGCGCAGGCCGATGGACAAGAACCAAAGGACCGGCGCGAGGCAAAAGAGCGCCCAAGCCCCAAGGATCAGGTAGCGGATATAGAGGTTCTCACCTCGGGATCTGCGCGTGCTGGCCACGGTTCAATCCCTCGCCGAGATGAAGGCGCGCTTTACGACGGTCTGCGCGATGATGATCGTGAGGATCAGCATGATCACGCTGGCCGCCGAGGCATAGCCGAAGTTGAAGAACTTGAAGCCCGTTCGGTAGATGAAGAAGCTGATCGTCTCCGTCCCGAAGGCCGGGCCGCCTTTCGTGATGATAAAGACATTGGCAAACATGGTGGTGATATCGATGGCGCGCAGGGTCAGTGCCACGATGATCACGGGCCGCATGAGCGGCAGCGAGATGTTCCAGAAGATGCTGAACCACGAGGCGCCGTCGAGACGCGCTGCTTCCTCCACCTCCTCGTCCTGGCCCTGGAGGGCCGCGACGAAAATGATGAAGAGGAAGGGCGTCCACTGCCACACGTCGGCGAGGATAAGGAGACCGCGGCTCATCCATATCGACGACTGGATTGCGAGGTTCTGCTCTATCAGTCCCAGCCTGATCAGGATGTCTGAGAAGACGCGCCCGTCGAGGAAGGCGAGCTTGTAGATAAACGCCACTGCCGAGGGCATGAAAAGCATCGGGATAAGGAAGATGATCCGCCACCCCTGCACCCACGGATCGCGGTAGGCGTAGAAGGCCAGCGTCAGCGCGATCACGCATTGCAGCGTCAGGGAAATCGAGCCGATAATGAATGTGTTGCGCAGCGCGCCCCAGAACTGCGCGTCTGACATCAGACGCTCGTAATTGGCAAAGCCCACCGGGTTCCAGGGGCCGAACTTCACGGCATAGAAGCTCTGCACGATGGCGAAGATGCCGGGATAGAGCGTGATCAGCAGGAGGTAGATGACGGCCGGCGCCACCAGCAGATATGGGAACCACGCTTTCATGCGCCGCGAACGGCGCCTGAATTTGGTTGAGGCCGGGGCCATGTTTTGAGCCCCAGCCTCGGTCAGGGAGGAGTCTGACATCCGTCGGACCTGTTCGGTGAGCTTTGACTAGAAGGGTAAGTCCTTGCCCTCGCCCACGTAAAGCCCCGATGCCGCGGCCGCGTACTCCACGGGGTCATTGCCCGCATAGAAGCCGTTCTCGGTCATGATCTGCTTGACGGCGGCAGCCGCGTTGTCGAGCGCTTCCTTGCCCGAGATCTGGCCCACAACGGCGCGGTTGATCTCGTTGCCTATGGCCTGCTCGATGGGGAAGGCGCCCGGCAGACGCGGCGAGCACCAGGCGTGATGCAGGCTGTCGCCCCAGACTTTCGCGGGCTGCGATACCGCTTGCAGGTTCTCGTTCTCAAGCACCGATTTGTAACCCGGCGCCACGCCGTTAGCGTTGGCTTCGTTCATCGCCATGATCGAGGACGTGGTCAGGAAGGCGAGCATGAGGAACGCCCCTTCCGGATTTTGCGCCGACGCGGCCACGCAGGACGTGGAACCCGCAATGTTGGGCGGCGCGAAACGACCGCCCGCGATGCGTGGTTCGTAGATGGTGATGAAATCATCGACGATCTGGCTCTGATCCGGGCGCATGGCCTGGGTGCCGCTGTCCTGCCACGAGATGTTCGTGGCGACTTGCCCGCCGAGCCAGGCTGCCCGGTTCTCGGGCCAACCGGCACCCGCATGACCGGGATTGGCGTTCTTGGCGAGCTCCAGAATGATGTCGAGGCCCTTGTTGCCCGCGTCACCGTTAAAGATCGGCTCCCAGTTTTCATCAAAGAGCATCATCCCTGCCTGGGCGGCGATATGCTCCCACGTGTAGGTCGACCAGAAGCCCGGCGCGGCCATCATGCCCACCCCGGAGACACCTGGCTCAACGTTGTTGAGCTCTGCCGAGAGCCGGATCAGTTCGTCATAGGTGGGGACAGAGTTCACACGGTCGATCTCTCCCCCCAGGACCTGTTCGACATAGCCCTTGCGGAGGTGGACCATCTGGATGTCGCAGTCGAAGGGGATGCCGAACATCTGGCCGTTAAAGAAGCCGTAGTTCAGTCGGTAGGTGTCGTAGAAGTCATCTAGCGGCAGCCCCCACTTGGCTGCAAAATCGTCCAGTGGCTGAAGGAAGCCCGGCGCGGCAAAGTCACCGAGCCAGGGCGAGAAGAACTGAAGCGCATCGAAGGACGCGTTCCCAGAGATGAATTCAGTCAGCGCTTTGTCATAGAAGCTGTCGTCGGGGATCGGAACGAGCTCCACCGAGATGCCAGACAATGCCTCGAACGGGGCGAGACCCTCGGCGGCGGATTCCTGATCGGCGGCCCCGATGGCGAAACGAACGGTCGTGCCCGCCAGCTCTTCGCGGACCTTGTCCCAGTCCACGGTGCGGATCCAGTCCTTGGAATTGTCCCAGATCGGCTTGTCATCGGACATGCCATATAGCTCTCGGTAGTCTTGGCGGACGTATTTCCCGATGGAAATGTCGGCAAGAACGCTCGCAGGATCAGGTAGATGGCTGCCTGCCAGCGCCGGAGCCGCGAGCCCCGCACCCGTGGCGGTAAGCCCGGCGGCTGACGTACTTTTCAAGAATGTTCGACGTGAGACACGTAGCGTCATTTCTTCCTCCCAAGTTCTCGATGCCAGAGCTGCAAGCTTACCTTGGCGCTCCCCGAGATCGTTTCAGCGATGTGAACATAGCTTTTATGTTTTGTGAAAATGTTCACACATGCTGTTAAGTGACCCGAAACGACGGCCCTGCGTCAAGAGGTTTGTCGTACCTATTGTGAACTTATAATTTGACGCGTTAGAAAATGTTCATCATGGTTTCGGTGATTTGAAAGGGCACGGTTCAAGCGATGGCGTCTAATGTTGCACTCACGGGTCTGGCCAAAGACCTTGCGCGGCGCGCTGACGACGCGCGACCGGTGCGCATCGGGCTGATCGGGTCGGGTGAGATGGGGACCGACATTGTCACCCGCGCCAAGCTTATGGACGGGCTGGACGTCGCGGCGATCTGCGAACTGAATGCCAGCGCGGCCCACGAAGCGGTTGAGATTGCCTATGGCGAAACAGGGCACAGTGCCGATGCAGAGGGGTCTGACGCACTGAACGACGTCATTGAGCGCGGGAAGACAGCGATCGCAGACTCTCCCGATGCGATCCTGAATTCCGGCCTCATTGACGTCGTTGTGGACGCCACGGGCGTTCCCGTCGTGGGCGCCGAAGTCGGGTTGAAGGCCATGGAGGCCGGAAAGCACCTCATCATGATGAACGTCGAAGCCGACGTGACCATTGGGGCCTATCTGCGCCGCGAGGCTGAGCGTCTGGGGGTCGTTTATTCCCTTGGCGCCGGGGACGAACCGTCGTCCTGCATGGAGTTGATCGAGTTTGTGTCCGCCATGGGTCACCGCGTCGTCTGTGCGGGCAAAGGCAAGAACAATCCGCTGAATTTTGACGCCGTCCCAGAGGATTACGCGGAAGAAGCCAAGCGCCGAAACATGAACCCGAGGCTGCTCGTAGAGTTTGTGGACGGCTCCAAAACAATGGTGGAGATGTCTGCCATCGCGAATGCCACGGGCCTTGTACCTGACATCGATGGCATGCACGGCCCCTCGGCGTCGCTCAAGGAGCTGTCACGCACGCTTATCCCGCAGAAGCATGGCGGTCTGCTGAGCGCGGCGGGGCGCGTGGATTACACCATCGGCCAGGGGGTCGCGCCCGGCGTGTTTGTGGTTATTGAAGCAGAGCACCCCCGCATTCAGGAGCGCCTCCGCGACCTCAAGATGGGAGAAGGGCCCTACTTCACCTTTGTGCGCCCCTACCACCTGACATCGCTTGAAGTGCCTTTGACCTGCGCCCGCGCAGCGCTTTACGGGACGTCTGACATGGTGCCCATGGATCGCCCCGTGGCGGAGGTTTGCGCCGTCGCAAAGCGCGATTTGACGCCGGGAGACACGCTCGACCAGATCGGGGAATACACCTACCGGGCCTGGGCCATGGAGGCAGGTCGCGCGCGTGCAGCAGGTGCGCACCCAGCAGGGCTTCTTGTGGATGCCACTGTCACCTCCCCCATCGCCAAGGGCGAATTGATCACTGGAGCGAACACAGCTCTGCCCGACAGCGCGATCGTCAGGCTCAGACGGCGGCAGGACGAGATGCTCTACGGCAAGGAAGCCGTCCATGCCTGAGGCCGGTTTCGAGCAGGACACGAACGCGCCCTACGTGATCAACGCCTATTCCGCAGAAGCTTTGCGCGATGCGCTGCGGAAGATGTACCTGATCCGCAAGTTCGAGGAGGGCGCTGAAGCGAGCTATATGCGCGGGTTGATCCACGGCACGATGCATCTGAGTATTGGGCAGGAGGCGTCCGCCGTTGGATCCTGCATGGCGTTGAGCGACGAGGACAAGATTACCTCCACCCACCGCGGACATGGCCACTGCGTCGCGAAAGGCGCTGATATTGGCCGCATGTTTGCAGAGTTTTTCGGGAAGGAAACGGGCTATTGCAAGGGGCGCGGCGGCTCCATGCATATCGCTGATCCTTCGAAGGGAAATCTCGGGGCCAATGGTATAGTCGGGGGCGGCCTGCCCATTGCAGTTGGCGCTGCGCTGTCCGCAAAGCGACTGGGCACCGGGGCTGTGACGGTCTGTTTCTTCGGGGACGGTGCAAACAACGAAGGCGCTTTTCATGAGGCCCTCAACATGGCGTCAGTCTGGAAGCTGCCGGTCGTCTTTGTCTGTGAGAACAACAAGTACGGCATGTCGACGAGCACTGAACGATCAACCGCGGTGGCGAACATTGCAGAGAGAGCCGCGGCCTATTCGATGCCGGGCGAGACCGTGGATGGTAACGACTTCAACGCGGTAACGCAGGCGGTGGACGTGGCAGTCGCGCGGGCACGGGCCGGTGACGGGCCGAGTCTGGTTGAGAACCTGACTTACAGGTGGCGCGGACATTCCAAATCGGATCGCAATCGCTATCGCACGAAAAATGAGATCGAGAGCTGGATGGAACGCGATCCGATACCGCGCTTTGCATCCATGCTTCTCGAACACGGGATACTCCGCGATGGGGATCTGGAAGAGATCGAGACAGACGCAGATGAGACCGTCGCGGCGGCGATTGAGTTCGCGAAGGCGAGCGCGGATCCGCTGGTGTCCGAGGCCACGCGCGACGTCTATACTCAGGCGCCTTTATGAACGCTGAAGCTCCTGTCGCGATCCGCGAGTTATCCTATGCCGAAGCCCTGCGCGAAGCGATGGACATCGCGCTGGGGTCCGATGAGCGCGTGGTCCTCATGGGCGAGGATATCGGCGTTTATGGCGGGGCGTTTCAGGTAACGGGCGACCTGGTGCACAAGTACGGCGAAGACCGGGTGATGGACACTCCGATATCGGAACTGGGCGGCGCAGGCGTGGCCGTGGGAGCCGCGCTCACGGGGCTGAGGCCGATCTTTGAATTTCAGTTTTCCGATTTTGCGGCCCTCGCCATGGAGCAGATTGCGAACCAGGCCGCGAAGCTCAGGTTCATGCTGGGCGGAGAGGTCTCTGTGCCCCTTGTCATGCGCTTTCCAGCCGGGTCTGGCACCGGGGCGGCAGCCCAGCACTCGCAATCCATAGAGGCGTGGCTGGGGCACGTGCCAGGCCTCAAAGTCATACAGCCCGCAACGCCGGAGGACGCCAAGGGCCTGCTTTTAGCGGCCCTCGAGGATCCGGACCCGGTGATGATCTTTGAGCACAAGATCCTCTACAAGATGAAGGGGCCAGTACCGGAGGGGCATTACACGACGCCAATTGGCAAAGCCGCCAAGCGGCGCGACGGGCAGGACGTGAGCATCGTGGCGACATCTTTGATGGTGCACAAAGCGCTGGAGGCCGCCGACCAACTCGCCGCCGACGGCATCGAAGCCGAGGTCATCGATCTGCGCAGCGTCCGTCCCATGGACCGCGACACAGTGCTCGCAAGCGTTCGGAAGACAGGTCGGCTCATCTGCGTGTACGAGGGCGTGAAGACACTGGGCGTAGGAGCAGAGGTCAGCGCCATGGTCGCAGAAAGCGACGCGTTCGACTTTCTTGACGCCCCGATTGTGCGTCTAGGAGGTGCCGAAGCGCCGATCCCCTACAATCCTGACCTCGAAAAAGCGGTTGTTCCGCAAGTGCCCGACATCCTTGCGGCCGCGCGGAACATTACCTCCGGGCGCATCTGATGCCCGTCGCCGTGATTATGCCGAAGGTAGACATGGACATGGCCTCGGGAAAGGTCATGGACTGGTACGTCAAGGAAGGCGCATGGGTCGAAAAGGGCGCGCCGATCTTCGAGATCGAGACCGACAAGGCCGCCATGGAGGTGGAGGCGGAAGCATCCGGGTTCCTCCACTTTCGCGTGAGCGAGGGGGAGGATATCCCCATTGGCGCGCCGGTGGGCTGGCTTTTTGACAAAGGCGAGGCGGTTGCCGCGCCTGCTGACGTGAAGGCTCCCGAGCCGCCGGAGGAAGAAGAGCAGAGCGCGGAAGACGCACCGACGCCCGAGGTGACGCCTTCAGCACCAGCCAGCGAGTCCCTTCGCGCAACACCCAAGTCTCGCCGCATCGCCCATGAAAACGGGATCGACCTTGCCACCGTCCCCGGCTCCGGGCCGAGGGGGCGCGTGCAAGCCGATGACGTGGCGGCCCTCCTCGAGGTGCCCGCCCCCGCCCCTGCCATGCCTGCGACGTTCGATGCGGAGACGGGGCCACTAGCGGTGACGCGGTCCGAAGGAGGCACGGGCGACCCTGTCCTCCTCCTCCATGGTTTTGCGAGCGACAGCATGTCCTGGCGCCCGCTTGAGGCAACGCTGGCCCACAAGCCGCTTATTCGCGTCGACCTGCCCGGCCACGGCAAGAGCCCAAAGCGACGGGTCCCGGACTTTGCCGCCCTAGTTTCGATGATCCGCGAGACCTTTGACAGCCTAGCGCTGGATCGCGCCCACCTCGTCGGCCATTCGCTTGGCGGTGCCTTGGCACTTGCGCTCGCCGACACACGCCCTGCGAAAGTCGCGTCGCTCACGCTGATTGCGCCGGCGGGATTGGGGCCAGAGCTCAACGCCGACATCCTCATGGGGATTGCCAAATCAACACGCGTCGAAAGCCTGAGCCCCTGGCTCAAGCAGCTTGTCCATGACGAACGACTGATTACGGATAGCTACGCGCGCCTGGCGATGGCCGGTCGTCAGGACCCGACGCTTCGCGCAGCGCAGCACGCCTATGCGGAGGCTGTCTTTCCCGACGGCGTGCAAGCCTTCGACCTGCGTGCAGCGCTAGGGCGGGTGACGGCCACGACGAAGATCGTCTGGGGCAGACAAGATCAGGTCATTCCGTGGCGTCATGCGTTGCACGCGCAAGGGTCCATGGCGCTGCACCTCTTTGACCGCGTGGGCCACATGCCACAGCTTGAGGCGCCCGAAGCAGTTGGCAAGCTCATTGCCGAATGTATAGACACCCGGTGATGCATCGAACCCGCGATTGAGAGCCCATGCCCGAAGACGCGTTTCCAGACCGAAGCAAGCGCGCTGTCGCTGATGCCCATCAGCAGACACGGGTACGCGCGATCTGGCTTTACTATGTCGAGGGTCTGACACAGGCCGAGGTTGCCAAAAGGCTCGGCGTGAACCGGGTGGCGATCACCAGAATGATCTCTGATGCGCGGCGCCGAGGCGAGGTTCGGATCACCATCAATTCCGACATTGAGCCGCTCGTTCTTTTGCAGAACAAGCTTGAAGAGCGGTTCAATCTCTCCCGCGCTGTCGTCGCGCCGAGCCCGGGCAAAGGCGAAGACCCAACGCGTGTCATCGCTGCGGCCGCCGGTCAGCTGGTGTCGACGATGATGGAGGACAACCTGACAGTGGGCGTCGGCTGGGGCCGAACGCTGCAGGCGATGCTTCCTTTTATCGAGGCGCATGAGCACAGCAAGATGCGTGTGGTGTCCTTGCTGGGCGGGATAACGCGCGCCCGCCGTTTTAATCCGGCAGAGTTCGCCTGGCAGTTCGCAGAGAAGTTTGACGCCGAAGGGTTCCTGATACCCGCACCGGCCATTGTAGACACGGCGCAGACGAAGCACGCCCTGCTGGAGCGGTGCGGCCTGGACGACATCTTTCAGATGGCAGAAACCTGCGATGTGGCACTTCTGTCCTGCGGCGGTATTTCAACGCTGACCACGTCCTATCGTTTGGGCCACGTCTCCGAGTCGGAGCGCCAGGCCCTGATCGCGGCTGGCGCCGTGGGTGACCTGCTTTACAACTTTCTGGACGCCTCTGGTCGCCCCGTGGATCATCCGGTGAACGAGCGGGCCGTCTCCCTGTCGCTGGAGCGTCTGGCGAACGTGAAGCACAAAGTCCTCATCTCCGGCGGGCCCGAGAAGGTAGAGATGATAATGGCCGTGCTCAAAGCTCTGAAGCTCGACACCTTGGTGACCGACGAGCTAACTGCGCAGGCCCTTTGCGCCGAGTGATGCACGCCACCGAGACGTTTGCCTTGGCTGACGCCGTCGGGAGGCAGGACGCCCCCTCCCCGCTTCATATCATCTTGAGTCGAATGAGGCTGCAGGTCGCGCGCGGTCTTATGTAAGTCGTTTGCGCGCAGACCTCTTTGCCGCGCGCCTCTACACCTCGCGAAACAACGCCAGATCAAAGGCCCCAAAATGACCCGCACCGTGATCGAATCCGCCACGAAAACTGCCATCATTGGATTTGATGAGCCCTTTTGCGTCATCGGGGAACGGATCAATCCCACCGGTCGCAAGGTTCTTAATGAGGAGCTAGAGCGCGGTGATTTCTCCCGCGTGGAGGCGGACGCACTGGCACAGGTCGCGGCAGGCGCCACGGTCCTCGACATCAACTCTGGTGCCGTCTTCTCCAACAAGATGGCCGAGGATCCGCGCTATGCAGACAATAACTTTGTCGAGCCCGCCCTCATGCGCGAGCTTGTGGAGAAGGTTCAGGCGGTCACCGATTGCCCGCTGTGCATCGACAGCTCTGTCCCCGGCGCATTGGAGAACGGGCTTGAGGCTGCGCAGGGCCGACCGCTGTTGAACTCCGTCACCGGGGAGGAGGAGCGGCTCGAGAGCATTCTGCCCCTGGTCAAGAAGTACAATGTCCCCGTGGTGGCGATCTCGAACGACGATACCGGGATCAGCGAAGACCCCGATGTCCGGTTCGCGGTCGCCAAGAAAATCGTCGAGCGCGCGGCAGATTTTGGTATTCCGGCCCATGACATTGTGGTGGATCCGTTGGTGATGCCGGTGGGGGCCATGGGCACAGCGGGTCTTCAGGTCTTCACGCTGGTGCGTCGCCTTCGCGAGGAGCTCGGGGTGAATACGACCTGCGGGGCGTCCAATATCTCCTTCGGGTTGCCGAACCGGCACGGGATCAACAATGCGTTCCTGCCCATGGCGATGACGGCGGGCATGACGAGTGCGATCATGAACCCCGTGGCGCTGCCCGTGGGGCCGAAGAAGCTGGCAGAGAAACGCGCGGAGGTCGAAGCGGCTGGCATCGTCCTTCCCGAGGGTATGGATGACGAAGCATTTTGCCAGATGTTCGGTCTGGGCTCCACCAAGCCGCGGGCAGGCAAGGAGATGGAAGCCATCCGCGCTGCAAACTTCCTGACGGACAACGACGCGGGCGGCGCAGCGTGGATTCAGTTCAACAAGGCGCCTGGAGAGGCAGCCGGAGGTCGCGGCGGGCGGCGGCGGCGCAGGGGTTAGTACCTTATTAATCAAGCTGGGTCAGTTTTGTGGCATGGAAGTGCAACGCCGGACCACGAGCCCCGATCCGTGGATCAATCAGATCTTCGAAACTGCTTCTGCGAGAAAAGGCGGGATCGTTTACCGGTCCAAAGCAAGTGTTGAGCGGGAATGCGGAGTATCGATGCTCGAACTTGAGGTTCGCCGACGCGGCTTTCACCTCGTTGAAACCGATGCATGCTACGCTGTCTTTTGCACGGCGGGCGCAATTCGCATCATTTGCTGACAGGGGATACCCTTCTGCGAAGGATATTGTCCTACGCTCTTCTGCGAAGAGCGGAGCCGAGCTTCGCAGAAGCGAGTGGGCTAAGATGCTTCGCAGAAGTATCTTTTTGCGTCAGCGGTAGAGCAGTGACACGCCGTTCGAGAAAAGGTGCACTTTCTCTTTCGCGGCTGTCAGTTTCGGAGAGGACCCGCGGAGGTCGCGGTGGATGCCGGGCAGTTTGGCAATCACACCTTTTGCCCCGTCCTGCCCAAAGTAAAGAAGTGTGACCTCGCCCAGTGCTTCCGTGATTTCCACGGTGCCCGTGTAAGCAAAATCAGGGCCATCTGTCTGCACCATGTCCTCTGGCCGGATGCCGACATTGACCTTCATGCCCTTGTCGGCCGCCAACGTCGGGATCGCGGACTCGATCACACCGCCACCTGCATCGACTTTGATTTTGGTAATCTCACCCGTCTCAACGACCTCTCCGGGCAGCAGGTTCATCTGCGGCGAGCCAATGAACTGGGCCACAAACTCGTTCTCCGGCGTCTCGTAGAGTTCGAGCGGAGAGCCGACCTGAGCGATGCCTTTGTTGGCGAGCACCACGATCCGGGAAGCAAGCGTCATTGCTTCCACCTGGTCATGGGTGACGTAGATCATGGTGGACTCAGGCATCTGTTCCTTGAGCTGCGCGATCTCGATCCGAGTAGCCACGCGCAGCGCGGCATCGAGGTTCGAAAGCGGCTCATCAAAAAGGTAAACCTTCGGGTCGCGCACGATGGAGCGCCCGATGGCTACGCGCTGGCGCTGGCCGCCAGACAGCGCCTTGGGAAGGCGATCCAGATATTCGGTGAGCTGAAGCTTTTCGGCGGCGTACGCGATCGCCTTGTCGATCTCAGCCGGGGTCTTTCCGGCAAGCTTGAGGGCGAACGCCATGTTATCGCGCACGGTCATGTGGGGATAAAGCGCGTAGCTTTGGAACACCATCGCGATGCCGCGCTCTGACGGGGGGACGTCGTTGACGACCTGGCCATCGATCTCAAGCGTGCCGCCGGTGATCTTCTCAAGACCAGCGATCATGCGCAGAAGCGTGGACTTGCCGCAACCGGAGGGGCCGACGAAGACGATCAGCTCCCCCTGCTTGATATCGAGATCGATATCTTTGAGCACGTTGACCGTGCCACCATACGTTTTCTCGACGTCCTTCAGCAGAAGATTGGCCATAACTTCCCTCCCCTAGTCTTTGTTTTTCAAGGCGATGGTCGCCTGCCATGGTCCGAGATGAAGCCGGAAATCCGGCCCCGGCGCGATGGAGCCGAGCTCTGGCCCGATTGTCACCCAGTCGCCAATCGGCACATCAAGAGACGCGGGCTCATCGCTCATGTTGAACGCGCAAAAGAGCTCCTCATCCGGATGAGTGCGTGTGAAGCTGAGGACTGAGCCCTCTGCACGCATGGCCGATTGGTCGCCTTTGCGCAGTCCAACATGGGCGCGGCGGAAGCTTAGCGCCTTGCGATAATGGTGAATGAGCGCGCCCGGGTCTTCTTCCTGAACGGCCACAGCCTGGCCGAGATGCTCGCCTGAGACCGGAAGCCAGGGCAGGCCGTCGGTGAAGCCGCCATTGGTGTTGTCGGCCACCCACGTCATCGGTGTCCGGCAGCCATCACGGCCTTTGAACTCCGGCCAGAACTCGATCCCGTAAGGGTCCTGCAGCGCGTCAAAAGGCACGTCCGCCTCGCCAAAGCCGAGCTCTTCGCCCTGGTACAGGCAGAGTGACCCGCGGAGACAGATCATGAGCGTGTGGAAGAGCCGCTGCGCCGCGGGGGTCAGTTCCCACCGCGTGGCATGTCGAACGACGTCGTGATTGGAATAGGCCCAGCAGGCCCAGCCGTCGGGCGCCGCGGCGTCAAAGCGCTCAAAGGTGCGGGCCACCATTTCGGCGCTGGGGCGCTTGCCGCTCAAAAGCTCAAAGGCATAGCACATGTGCACCCGCGTATCGCCACGGGTGTACTCGCCGAGAATCTCAAGACCCTTCTGGGCATCGCCCACCTCTCCCACGCAGGTCGTGCCCGGGTATTCGTCCAGCAGCGCGCGGAACCGTTCCAGGAAGAGGAGGTTCTCAGGCTGGTTCTTGGAGTGGAGATGCTCCTGATGGTTATAGGGGTTCACCGACGGCGCGATAGTGCTGTTGCGGCTTTCCTTAGGGAGGGCTGGATTATCCCGAAGCTCCTTGTCGGCGAAATAGAAGTTGATCGTGTCGAGGCGGAAGCCGTCTACACCGCGGTTCAGCCAGAAGCGCGTCACATCGAGGATGGCGTCCTGCACGTCCATGTTGTGGAAGTTCAGATCGGGCTGGGAGACCAGGAAGTTGTGCAAATAGTATTGCTCGCGCCGCGCGTCCCATTGCCAGCCGGAGCCGCCGAAGATGCTGAGCCAGTTATTGGGTGGCGTCCCGTCGGGCTTGGGGTCTGACCAGACATACCAGTCAGCCTTGGCGTTGTCGCGGGAGGCGCGGCTTTCGACGAACCAGGGATGGACATCGGACGTATGTGACAACACGAGATCGATCATCACCTTGAGGCCGAACGTGTGGGCCGTCTCCACCAGGATGTCGAAATCAGCGAGCGTGCCAAACATCGGGTCAACGTCACAATAGTCACTGACGTCGTAGCCGAAGTCCTTCATGGGCGAGGTGAAGAAGGGCGATATCCAGATCGCGTCCACTCCGAGGGAGGCGATGTAAGGAAGCCGCTGGACGATCCCGAGGAGGTCCCCCACCCCGTCACCGTTCGAGTCCTGATAGGAGCGCGGATAGATCTGGTAGATTGTGGCACCGCGCCACCAATCGGGGTCGGTCACAACCCGGCCTGCCATCTCTTTGGCTTGCTGGTTCATAGTCTAATTCGTCCTTACTTCACGGAGCCCGCGAGGAGACCGCGCACCAGGTATCTTTGCAGCGCAAAGAACACGATGAGCGGCACCGAGATCGACACGAAGGCCGCTGTGGCGAGGATCTCCCAATTGCCGCCCCGTGTACCGAGGAGGTTTACGATCTGGTCGGTCATCACCGTCGTCTGCCCGGTGGAGTCGATCAGGAAAACCTTGGCCACGAGCAGGTCATTCCACGTCCACAGGAACTGGAAGATCGCGAAGGAGGCGAGCGCGGGAAAGCTCAACGGCAGGATGATGCGCATAAAGATCTGGAAATCCGTTGCGCCGTCGACGCGGGCGTTTTCGATGATGTCGCGCGGCAATCCGGCCATGTAGTTTCGAAGCAAATAGATCGCTAGAGGCAGGCCAAAGCCCATGTGGGCGAGCCAGACCCCCAGATAGCCCTTTCCGATCCCCACCGAGATGTGGAGCTTGAGAAGCGGGATCAGCGCCAGTTGCAGCGGCACCACGAGGAGAGCCACGACGAGCGCGACAAGGAGCGCGCGCCCCGGAAACTCCATCCAGGCCAGCGCGTAGGCCGCAAAGGCTGCAACGAGGATCGGTATGATCGTAGCGGGTATCGTCACTGTGAGCGTGTTGAAGAAGGCTTTCGACATGCTCTCATTCGCGCCGGAGAACAGCATGTAATTGTAGTTCTCCGTTGTGAATTCCGGCGGGCTGACTGCGGTCGTGAAGACGCGTGGGAGGCGGGCACCCTCGAAACTCTCGACCCCGGTGAGGCGGAAATCGCCATTGGCCTGGAGCGTGATCGTGCGGTCACGGCTTAGTTCGGCGGTATCACCCGGCGAGAAGTCCTCTGGCCCGCGGGAGGACCAGCCCCAGGCAATGATCTCCCGTGCGCTGCCAGCCTCAAAGACATTCCCTTCGACGACGAAAAGGTCGCCTTCCGGTACTTCCGCACCTGCCAGGCGGATCGCGGGGAGCTGTGCTTCCTGCGTGCCGAGCGCCGACCACCAGCCGGAGCTCGCGATCTGATCGGCTGTGCGGAAGGAGCTGACGAAGAGGCCCACCGTCGGAAAGAGCCAGAGGAAGACGAGGAAGAGAACGGCCAGGTTCACCGCCCATCCGAGCGCACTTTTCTGGCCGGCGATGCCGTCATCTTCGGCCTTGGCGGAGAACAGCCCCGTGAGCGAGGACATGAACCCACCCGAACGGGTTTCTTCAACAACAGCCATTAGCGTGTTCCCTCCCTGCGGACCTGGATCACGTTCCAAACGAGGATTGGCGTGACCATGAGCATGATGACGATGGCCGAGGCTGATCCGACGCCCCAGTCATTGGCGCGGAAGAGCTTGTCGAACATGTAGTTGGCGAGGACCTGCGTCTCCCACTGACCATTGGTCATGGCAAACACGATGTCGAACACCTTGAGCGTTGCGATGGTGATCGTCGTCCAGACCACCACGATGGTGGGCATGATCTGGGGCACCTTGATCTTGAAGAAGATCTGGAACGGGCCTGCCCCGTCGACGATGGCGGCCTCGACAGTTTCTTCGGGGATGCCGCGGAGGGCGGCGGACAGGATCACCATGGCAAAGCCGGTTTGGATCCAGATCAGGATGACCATCAGGAAGAAATTGTTCCAGAACGGGACCGTGATCCATGTCACGGGCTCCGCACCGCCGAGCCCCATGTAGAGCGCGTTGAGGATGCCGATTTGTTCGGTCCCCACAGGCCGCGCTTCGTAGACAAGCTTCCAGATCACGGACGCCCCAACAAAAGAGATCGCCATGGGCATAAAGATTAGCGATTTCGCTATGTTACCCCATGCGAGACGGTCCGTGAGCTGCGCAACCATGAGGCCGAAGGCAGTGGACAAAGCGGGCACCACGAGGAGCCAGAGGAAGTTGTTGCGCACGGCTTCCCAGAATTTCGGCTCGCCTACCATGCGGACGTAATTCTCGCCGCCTACAAACTCGCGCCCGTTGGAGTCGAGAAAGCTCAGCCGCAATGTCTCAAACACAGGATAAGCGAGGTAGAGGCCGAGGGCTGCAAACGCGGGAAAGAGAAATAGCCAGGGCCGGATCATGTTGGCGCGGTTGATATTGCGCCCGGCATT
>JBCCPQ010000025.1:0-15806 GCA_039024825.1 Pseudomonadota bacterium | reverse complement strand
CAGCATCCCGGGCATGGACGAGCCGAAATTGTACACATTGCCCGGCACGATGACCGTCGCGCCTGAGGCCTGCGCGACCTCTATCACGCGCTCATGGGCTGGCAGGGCCTCTTTCGCCCATCGGCCCGGAGCCATGTTCCACGCATTGACGATGACATGGGCGCCCCAAGCAGCGTCCCAGAGGTCCTCGGTGTCCCGATCAAACTGGCGCACACTCCAGCCCGCCTGGTTGAATGCGATGGTGGCGTGACGCCCGAAGCGGCCTGTCCCGCCGAGGATGAGAACGATCTTTTCCATGGTGAATCTCCTGTGATGCCGCAGGGGTAATCGCGCTGGACCCACACTGAAATTGACTAGATGCGTTGGTTCGGTATGCATTCATGCATGGCTGAAGACCTGAGCACCCTCGACTGGTCCCTCGTGCGCGCGTTCCTCGCCGTGGCAGAGACAGGGTCGTTGAGCGCCGCCGCGCGGCGCCTCAAAGCGAGCCAGCCAACCCTGGGACGGCAAATCAAGACGATGGAAGCAGCGCTCGACGCCGACCTGTTCTCGCGCCACGCGCGGGGACTGAAACCGACCGAGATGGGCGAGGCAATCCTCCCCGCGGCGCGGGCCATGGCGGAGGCGATGAACGAAATCAGGCTTGCCGCTGCGTCGCGGGAGACTGATCTGACGGGGACGGTGCGGATCACGTCCTCCATCAACGTGTCGTTCTCCCTCCTGCCGCCGGTTCTGGCGCGGGTGCGGGAAGCGCATCCGGGGATCAAGCTCGACCTCGTGCCGAGCGATGGAAGCGAGAACCTTTTGTATGGTGAGAGCGATATCGCCGTGCGCATGTACCGCCCCACGCAACAGGACCTCATCACGCAGCACGTCGGGACATTCGACATCGGGCTATACGCAGCTAAAAGCTACGTCGCGCGGATGGGCGTGCCACAAACGGTGGACGCGATCTATGCGCTTGATCTCGTTGGCTATGATGAAGACAGCAGGATCCTCGACGGCATGGCGGAGCGCGGCATGGACGCGACACGCGACCTCTTTGCCACGCGCTGCGATGATCCGCTGACCCAGTGGGAATTGATCGCGGCCGGGTGCGGTGTGGGCTTTGGTCCGACGCTCGCCGGTGATGCCGATCCGCGCGTTGAGCGCATTCCTCTGCCGTTCGACATCCCGGGCCTGCCCATGTGGCTGACCACAAGTCAGGCGATGCGCAACACACCCCGGATCCGCGCCGTTTGGGAGGTGATGTCCCACGCGCTGCGCCAGCCGTCTTGACGCCCCCGGAGCCGCCCGCTACCGCCGCACGAAACGGAGGACGCCATGACTAAATCCTTGCTCATCCTGCCCGGCGACGGGATCGGTCCGGAGGTCATGGCCGAGGTCCGCAAGATCATCGATTGGATGAACAGCCAAGGCCATGATTTCGAGGTAAGCGAGGACCTCGTCGGTGGGGCCGCCTATGACGTCCACGGTGTCCCGCTGGCCGATGAGACGCTGGCCAAGGCACAGGCCGTCGACGCAGTGCTTCTGGGCGCGGTGGGCGGCTACAAGTATGACACCCTCGACTTCTCGGTGAAGCCTGAGCGCGGCCTCCTGCGTCTGCGCAAGGAGATGGACCTCTTTGCCAACCTGCGCCCGGCGCAATGCTTTGACGCGCTCGCTGACTTTTCCTCACTAAAGCGGGACGTGGTGGCCGGGCTCGACATCATGATCGTGAGGGAACTGACCTCCGGCATCTATTTCGGGGAGCCGCGCGGCATCATCGAAGAGGGCAATGAGCGCGTGGGCATCAACACCCAGCGGTATACGGAGTCAGAGATCGCACGCGTTGCCCGATCCGCATTCGACCTCGCGCGGAAGCGAAGCGGCAAGGTCTGCTCCATGGAGAAGGCCAATGTCATGGAATCGGGCATCCTCTGGCGGGATGTGGTCACCGAAGTGCATGCGGACTACGGCGACGTTGAGCTGAGCCACATGTACGCCGATGCAGGGGCAATGCAGCTTGTCCGCAACCCCAAGCAGTTCGACGTGATCGTCACCGACAACCTCTTTGGTGACCTTCTGTCCGATGCAGCGGCGATGCTGACAGGCTCGCTCGGGATGCTGCCATCCGCGTCGCTCGGTGCGCCAATGGCAAGCGGTCGCCCGAAAGCGCTTTATGAGCCCGTCCATGGATCCGCACCGGATATCGCGGGACAGGGGAAGGCCAACCCGTGCGCTTGTATCCTTAGCTTTGCGATGGCGCTCAGGTATTCCTTCGATATGGGAGCAGAGGCGGCGCGCCTCGAACAGGCTGTGGAATCCGTGCTGGCGAGCGGCGTGCGTACGCCCGACCTCTTGCAGTCGTCCGATGCCGTCCCTGCGACGACGTCCGAGATGGGGGACGCCGTCCTCGCCGCTTTGGCCTAAGTCGTTAACCTTCCCAAGCTGCGTTAACTGGCCGTTAGAGCCCTGCGTCTAAGTTCGCCGCCGGTAACGTACAGGTTTGGTGGTTTCTGGTGACCCTCCCGACAGATTGGGCGAGCGATCCGATTGTTCGGATTGAGGCGCTGGCTGTCCCCGTTCTCACGGGGCTTCCAGTCCTGTTATGCGCGCTCGCCTGCGGGGTGGAGGCGCGGCAGCGGCAGGTGTCCTGGATCGAAACCGCGAAGCGACTGACGGCATGGCTGGAGGAGGGCTTCGTGCCCGTGCTGGGGGACACTGGCTTTGCCCTGGACAGCGATGCGCTCCATACCTGTCAGCTTGCCGCGCTGGAGACTGCCGATGTCATCACGCGTGTGCAGCGCCTGACCTTCGGCACTACCACCGAAGGCGACGCAGATGACATCGCGCCCCTCCTTGAGCAGTTCGAAGCTAAAGCCGCCCCTGCGATTCATGCCGCCCTTGATGCAGTGCGGGAGGTTTTCATCACCGGCGTCCTCAAGCGGCAGGCCTACCATGCGTCCGCCTCCTCGGACATGCTGTCGGAGCTTGAACGCATCAATCGCTCTGTCCAGCTTCTCGCTGTGAACGCCGCGATTGAGGCCGCCCGCGTGGGCGACGCCGGGCGCGGCTTTGCCGTGATCGCCACAGAGGTCCGTGGCCTTTCGCGCCGCACGCTGGACGTCATCGAGGCGCACAAGGACGGACGCGGCTAAGCGCGGTCCCGCTTGCCCTTCGCGCCTCGATTCCTATGCTTGGCGCAGCTACGACGAGGCCTTCGGATGTCCACCAACAGGCGCGCTGTCCTTCTAGCGCTGGGCGCGTTTGGCGTCTTCGCCACGCACGACGTGATCATTAAGGTCCTCGGCGGCAGCTACGCGTCGTTTCAGATCGTCTTCTTTTCCGCGATGTTCAGCTTTCCGGTCGCCACGATCATACTGCTGCGCGACCAGACGGCTGCGACCCTCATCCCCGTCCATCCCTGGTGGGTCGCCATCCGAACCCTTGCCGCTGTCTTCACGGGGACCTGCGCGTTCTACGCCTTCTCCGTGCTGCCACTGGCTCAGACCTATGCGATCATCTTTGCGTCACCGCTCCTCATTACCCTGCTTGCCATCCCCTTCCTCGGGGAAAAGGTAGGGTTTCGACGTGCGCTTGCGGTGCTCGTGGGTCTCGCGGGCGTGGTCATCGTTCTCAATCCCGGCGCGACAGAGCTCGGTCTTGGACATCTCGCCGCGCTGGGCTGTGCCGTCTTTGGCTCCCTTGCATCGATCATCGTGCGAAAGATCGGCAGGGAGGAGCGGTCAATCGTCCTTATGCTCTATCCGCTGGTGGCCAATTTCGTGCTGATGGGTGCGCTTTTGCCGCTCGTTTACGTCCCGATGCCAGTGGTTGATCTGGGCCTTTTCTTCGTGGTCGCGGTCTTTGCGATGGCCGGTACGTTCCTCCTGATCTCGGCCTACAAGATCGGGGAGGCCGCCATTGTCGCGCCCATGCAGTACAGCCAGATCCTGTGGGCGACCGCCTATGGTTTCCTGTTCTTCAGCGAACTCCCCCGTTGGAACACGGCACTGGGTGCCGCGGTTATCATCGCATCCGGCATCTACATCGTCCTCCGCGAGAGCCGGAAGGGGGAGGCGTCCACCGCGCCGGTTCTGCGCACGCGCACCCGCCTCGACACCGGTGTTACCCCGCGCGTGAGCACGGTCATCCGATCAGGTGGCGATGAACCTCCCAACGCGCCACTGCACTCCCCCCGCGCGAGCCCGCAGAGCCCGTCCATGCGGGGCCTTCCCGGCCGCAACTGAGGCCCGCGAATCCGCTTGCCAAGGAAAGGGCCGCCCGCTAACCACCCCGCCACGGTCGGAGTGTAGCTCAGCCTGGTAGAGCACTGTCTTCGGGAGGCAGGGGTCGTGAGTTCGAATCTCGCCACTCCGACCAATGATCCAGCTTTATGGTTTTTGTAGCACTGCGTGGAGCTATCCGAGTGAGCGCAGAGCCCTGCCTGCGCAGGTTAGAGCTTCCTCAAAAGCCCGATGAGGTCTGCCACTTCGGAGGCCGTGAGGTGCTCTGACACTTCGTTCACGACCTGAGCCAGGACGGTCTTGGCTTCCGTCAGGAACGCCATGCCCTGCGGGGTCAGCGATACCAGTGTCGCGCGTGCGTCATCGGGCTGTGGTGAGCGTTTGATGACCCCTTTGGCCTCAAGGTCCCTGATCAGGCGGGTGAGCTGCGAGTTATCTCTGCCCATGGCCGTCGCGAGGGCTTGGATATTGCAAGGTTGCATCGTCTCAAGCTGAAGCAGCAACAGCCCGCCCATGGGGCCCACACGCCCCTTGTCCACGGACGGCATCAACCTGTGCAGTTTCGCATCCAGTTTGCGCATCACGCGGTCGAGCTCGTGCGCCAGGGCGTAATCTTCTTCCATCTTTCGAACTCGGTATTGGACAATGTCCAAAATCTGCTAGGCTTTCCGTAACCGGTCAGAAAAGACCGGCCGCGATCCCAGTATGCAGGAGGTCCCATGGCGAAGTCATTGGTAATCGTAGGCGGCGGCTTTCTCGGTGCGGAACTGGCGAAGGGCCTGGAAGACACCTTCGACGTCACCTTGGTTGAACAACGCGATGCTTTCGTGCACGCCCCTGCGATGTTGCGCGCGCTCGTCGACAGCTCTGTCCGCGATGCTGCGCTGATCCCTTACGACAAGCTCTTGAAGAAGGGCCGAGTGATCAAGGCGAAGGCAACGGATATCAAAGCCGACGCCGTCATTGCGGGCGGTGAGGAAATCCCCGCCGATTTCATCGTGCTTTCCACCGGGGCGTCCAATGGCGGAATCTTCAAACCCGGTGAGGAAAGCGTCGACGCCTTCCGCGACGCGCAGGACAAGGTTCGGGCGCAGATTGCAGCCGCAGGCCGCATTGTGATCGTAGGGGCCGGGGCCGTGGGTACGGAACTCGCCGGTGAGATCGCCCACGCCCACTCCGGCAAGAAACTGAGCCTCGTGTCATCGGACGGTGCGCTCTTTCCGGGCTTTCCGGCGAAGCTTGGTCGCGACCTGTCTGCAAAGCTCTCCAAGATGGGCGTGGACGTCATACTCGGCGCGCGCGTGACAGACCTGCAAAGCACGACCGAACCCTATGCCGGATCCGTCACGCTCGACACCGGCACGACGATCGAAGCCGATCTGGTTATCCCCGCCATCGGTTCAAAACCGCAGACAACGCTCTTTGAAGCGTTGCCGGGGATGACGCGCGGACAGGATGGGCGGGTCAAGGTCGATAGCTACTTGCGGCCTTGCGAGTACCCAAACGTCTATGCGGCAGGGGACGCCGTAGATGCAGGTGACGCGATGACCGTCGTTGCCACGAGCCGACAACAGCCTTGGCTGGCCGCACACCTCAAAAAGCGCGCAGCCGGCGACACAGCCGAAAGTCAGAAAGCCTATACGCCATGGGGGAAGGCCCCGATCCTGATCCCGCTCGGGCCCAACAGCGGCAGCTCTTTCCTCATCATCGCGACGTTCGGGAACTGGCTGACCCGTACGCTTAAGGGCAAGGATTTGTTCATCGCGAAATATCGCAAACTTCTTGGATATGGCTAAGCTGACGGCAGCTACCGATCTTTGTCCGCAACTTCAGAATTTACAGGCTGCACATGCCCACACTTCCTTACCGCGTCGCGTCGCTTTTCGTTCTCTGTCTCGTTCTATCCACCGGCGGGGTCGCCGCACAGGAAAGACCGGTCGCACTTTTTGAAGTGAAAACCGTCGAAGGCGCGTCCGAACGGGTGTTCTTCGGGCGGGTAAAGGCGCGGCAGACGGTGGACCTTGCCTTTCAGGTCTCCGGGCAGATCCTTCAGCTTCCGGTGGATGAAGGGCAGCCAATCGCGGAGGGGGCGCTCATCGCTCAGCTGGACCTCGAACCCTTTGAGCTTAGCCTCGCGCGAACGCAGGCGCAGTTCAATCAGGCGCGCGATGATCTTGAGCGGCTTCAGCGGCTCAGCAGTTCCACGGTGAGCCAGGTGACCATCGATGATGCCGAAACAGCCGTAGAGCTGAACCAGATCGCAGTGCGCGATGCGGAGCGCGCTCTGGGCCTTGCCACCTTGCGCGCACCGTTCGAGGCCATCGTGGCGCGCCGGTCTGTGCCGAACTTCACCACGATCAATGCGGGGACGCCGGTTGTCCGGCTGCATGACATGTCGGACCTACGCGTCGAAATCGAGGTTCCGGAAGTCCTCTTCCAGCAGGCGGGGCGTGATCCGAATGTTCAGCTTGAGGTCGAATTTGCCGCGAGCGAGACGCGCTACCCGTTGGAGTTCCGGGAGGTCGTGGCAGAGACGACGCAGATCGGGCAGTCCTTCCGGATCACCCTGGGCACGGAGCCTGTTGATGAGCTTTTCGTTCTGCCCGGTGCCTCGGCCACCGTCTATGCACGCATGGTTGATGAAATGGCCGCGCTCACGATCCCGGCGTCGGCCCTCGTCTTTGATCCGTCGGGCGCACCATCTGTGATGGTGTTCGAACCCGCCGGGGCAGATGCGGGCACCGTGCGACGTCAGGAGATCGAGATCGCCGCGACGATATCGGGCGCTGTTCAGGTCACCTCTGGCATCGAAGCGGGGGTAGAGATCGTCGCCGCGGGGGCGGCGCTTCTCTCCGACGGGGACGCTGTCTCCCGCTTTGCCGGCTTCGAAAGGTAAGTCATGGACATCGCGCGCGGGGCCATAAATCGCCCGATCTACACCTGGATCCTCATCCTGATGTGCCTCCTGGGCGGCCTTTGGGGCTTTCTCAATCTGGGTCGTCTGGAGGACCCGGCCTTTACCATCAAGATCGCTGTCGTCGCCACGCCCTATCCGGGAGCATCGGCGGAGGAAGTCGCACTCGAAGTATCCGAGCCGCTGGAATCCGAGATCCAGAAGATGGGCGAAGTCGACAAGATCGAAACGCTCAACCAACCGGGTCTTTCGATTATCAACGTCACTATGCAGGACACCTATGACGGCTCCGAATTGCCGGAGCTCTGGACCAAGCTGCGAAATCGCGTGAACGCCGCGCGGCTGCCGGACGGTGCCCGCCCACCGAACGTCAATGACGCGTTCGGGGATGTGTATGGCTTGTTCTACGCTGTCTCCGCGCCCGGCTATTCTGATGCCGATATCCACCGCCTTTCGTCCTACCTGCGCCGACAGATCCTGACGCTGGACGGCGTGAAGGATGTCTCCCTCGCCGGGCTGCCGGAAGAAGCGATCTACGTGGAGCCAGACCTCGCACTGACCACCGCCCTCGGGATCCCGCCAGCGGCCATTGCAGGCGCGCTTGTCGAAGCCGATGAGATCGTGGATGGCGGCACTCTAATCGGCGAAGGCGGTCGGCGTCTCATTCAGCGCCCGGGCGGCAGCGACACAGTGACGGAGATTGCGACCCTGTCCATCGGCGTGGGTGGCGAGGTGCTTCGTCTGAGTGACTTCGCGCAGATCAGTCGCGAACGGGTCAGCGATCCTGAGATCATCATCCGCCACAACGGGACCGAGGCCTTCACCATGGGCGTGGCGGGTCTTGCCTCCGAGAATATCGTGGAGATCGGAGAGCGCGTGGACGCCCGTCTTGCGGAACTGGAGGCCGAACTGCCCATCGGGGTGAGCGTTCAGCCGATCTATCAGCAGCACGTCGTCGTTGACCAGAGCGTCAACGACTTCCTCGTCAATCTTGCTATGTCCGTGAGCATCGTGATCGTCGTGCTCGCCCTCTTCATGGGTGTACGCGCGGCCCTCGTGGTGGGTGTAACACTGCTGCTGACGGTCGTGGGCACGCTTCTCTTCATGGCGCTCGGCTCCATCGAAATGGAACGCATCTCCCTCGGCGCGCTCATCATCGCCATGGGTATGCTGGTCGATAACGCAATCGTCGTGGCCGAGGGCATGCAGCAGGCCATGGCACGGGGAAAGACCTCGCGGGATGCAGCAACCGAAGCCGCAAACAAAACGCAGATTCCGCTGCTCGGGGCAACGGTCATCGGGATTATGGCTTTCTCCGGGATCGGGCTCAGCAACGATTCAACGGGGGAGTTCATGTTCTCCCTCTTTGCGGTCATTGCGATCTCGCTTCTCTTGTCATGGGTGCTGGCGATCACCGTGACGCCGCTTCTGGGCCACTACCTCTTCAAGAGAGGGGAGGAGGGAGCCGCCGACCCTTACGGAGGTGCCTTCTACCGCGCCTATGGCGGTCTGCTGAGCCTCATGCTGCGCTTGCGCTGGTTCGTGGCTCTTGCGCTTCTCGGTATCACCGTGGCCTGTTTCGCGCTGTTTGGTCAGGTCCGCCAACAGTTCTTCCCGGATGCCAGCACGCCGCTCTTTTTCGTCCATTACAAGATGCCTCAGGGGGCGTCGGTTCCACAGGTTTCCGACGATCTCGCCGTGGTGGAGGAGTGGCTGGCCGGGCGCGAGAACATCACAGATTACACTGCGTTCGCAGGCGGTGGGGCCGCGCGCTTCATGCTCACCTATCAGGCGGAAGACGACAATCCGAGCTACGGGCACATCATCGTCCGCGTCTCGTCCCTTGATGCCATTAATGAGGAGATGGATGCGCTTGAGGCCTTTGCAGCAACGGGCCTCACCGCCGGGCAGTTCCGTACGAAGCGCCTCGCCTTCGGGCCCGGCGGAGGGGCTCCGATCCAGGCGCGCTTCTTCGGCCCTGACCGAGACGTCCTGCGTGCCCTCGCCCTTGAAGCCAAGGAGCGGATGGAGGCCGCGAGCAGGAACATCCTGAACACGCGCATCGACTGGTCCGAGAAAGAACCTGTCTTGCGCCCGGTCTATGCAGAGGCCCGCGCGCAGGAGGCCGGGATCTCCCGCACCAATGTGGCCGAGATCCTTGCCTTCGCGACCACCGGCAGCCGCGTCGGCACCTTCCGGGAGGGCGATCGTCAGATCCCGCTTATCCTGCGTGCGCCCCCGGATAACGGCCTCGGGTTGACGGACTTCCTCATCTACTCCGAAGCGGGCGGCGCGTTCGTCCCCATGGAGCAGGTGACTGATGGCCTGATCTTCGACGTGCAGGACACCCGCATCGAGCGGGAGGACCGAGAGAACGTCATCACCGTTGGCGCAGATATCCCGCGCGGTTTCACGGCGGCTGAGGTGCAGGTGGACGTCAACGAGACCATCGAGGCCATGGAGCTTCCGCCGGGCTATCGCTTTGAATGGGGGGGAGAGCGCAAGAACTCCGCCGACGCGCAGGAGTCGCTCGGGACCCAGCTCCCCATGGCGGTGCTGAGCATGCTTCTTATCACGGTGCTTCTCTTCAACGGGCTCAGGCAGACGGCGATTATCTGGCTTCTGGTGCCGATGTCGGTGAATGGTGCCGCTCTCGGGCTCGTGGGCACGGGCCTTCCGTTCACATTCACCGCGCTCCTTGGGCTCCTGTCGCTGTCCGGGATGCTGATCAAGAACGGGATCGTCCTGGTGGAAGAGGTGGACCTGACCCGGGAAGCCAACCCCGATCAACCGCTGGCAGATGCCATCCGGGAGGCTTCAGTCTCGCGTCTGCGCCCGGTTCTTCTTGCCGCCGCGACGACAATCCTCGGGATGATCCCCCTGCTGTCGGACGCCTTCTTTTCTTCGATGGCCGTGACGATCATGGGCGGGCTGGCATTCGCGTCCCTCCTGACGCTCATTGCGGCGCCGGTTTTCTACATGATCTTCTTCAACACCCGGAAAACCGCCTGAGGGCGCACATATCGGCGCGGGCAACGTGGCCTAAAGGCCCCCGGGCGGGACATTTCAGCGGATGTCAGAGCGGGCGGTTGCGGCGTGGAATCGGGCGCTTTACACAACCTCTATGAGAGTAAGAGCATTCCTTGCAGCGTGTGTGTCAGCGGCTATTTTTGCGGCCGCGCTACACGCTCAGGAAGCGCCGCTCGATGGGGTTGAAATCCGCCCCTCGGGGCAGGCTTACGCGGATGCCATCCGCTTTCGCGGGATCAACACCGACGTCGGGTATTTTGACCCGACGCGCCCAGCGCCGGAGCTTGAGACGACGGAAAACCCGCGCGAGGCGCGCGATCTGGAGGGTGGTTCGGTCTTTCAAGTGGGCGAGGGAGCGCGGACCACCACGATCCTCATTAGCGCGATCATCATTCTGGGAATTGCTTACCTCGTCGTCGTGTACGGCGGGCGTCTGCCCGTATCGTTTTCTCGGACGCCCGAGGAGGGTAGCGCCCAGAGCCGCTCAGGCGGCTCCGTCGCGGATGACCGGGATGCGGCTCCCATGGGGCTCACGGCCATTATGCGCATGCCAGACAAGCGGGAAGCGCTTGTGGCGCTGTGCAAGAGCCTTCTCGCGCGCTCCGTTGCTGCTCAGGGCGTGCTCTTCCAGCGCTCCTGGACGGATCGCGAGGCGCTGCGCCGTGTTCCGACCGACTTTGAGCACCGCGATGCTCTGCGCGCCCTCGTTCTCGCCTCGGAGCGGGTGCAGTTCGGCGGCCGCGACGTGACGGAGGCTGAGTTTGAGGCCCATGTGGCGAGCGTCCGTCCGCTCTGGTCAGGGGGCGGCTCATGAGCGTCACAGAGGACCAAAAGCGCCCGCGCATCGGGTCTGAGATGATCGTCATGGGCATCGTCGCGGTCCTCGTCATAGCCGCGCTGATCTATGTCTCCTCCCAGCGTCAGCAGGAGCTGCGCCGCTCCCCCCTTGGTCTGGATGGGCTCCGGACCTGGCTCGTGGCCGAGGATCAGAGCGTTCAGATCTTCTCTGGCGGATGGCCACTGGACCGTGAGGAGGTGGGGCTCAATATCCTGCCGATCTACGACACGAACCTCGTCGCGCGCAGGACGCCGCCGCGGACGAAGGAAGACCTGCTCATGCAGCAGGATGAATACGACGTGGAGATCGACGTTGTCGCCGAAAAGATCAACGAAGTGACTGTTCTCGCGGTGCTTCCCAAGTGGCGAAGCGGGATGCGGCTCACCGGCAAGGCGCACCCGATCCTGATATCGGATCCATCCGCCATTGAGGGCGTGCTGGGCGATATCATCAACGACCGCAATCCGCAGGTGCGCTACTCCCGCCAGCCCTTTGCCGAATTCGCCTACGAGGCCACGGATGGGCGGCGTCTGAGCGCTGTGACCTATGCGAGCCAGACGTTCACGTCTGACGCCTGCACGCCCCTCGTCGGGACGGCTGCGTCGATGATCCTCGGTCAGTGCGACAGCCGCTGGGGGGCGCCTCTCCTCGTGTTGTCGGACCCGGACCTCCTGAACAACCATGGCCTCAGACTCGGTGACAATGCGTTCATTATCAGCGACGTCGTGAAAGCATGGGGGCAGGACAAGCAGATCATCATCGACTACAGCCGTCGCTCGTGGTTCGCGAGCCCGGAAGAGCGCGTCACCCGGGAGCGGACATGGAGCGATCTTCTCCGCTTCTTCGAGCCCCCGTTCACGCTCATGTGGACGGGTCTGGCGCTTAGCCTTTTGCTTGTCCTTTGGCGGGCATTCCTGCGCTTTGGCCCCCTGCGCGACAGCGTGGGCAAGATGGGCGCGGGCAAGGCCCTGGCCATTGGCGCTCGGGCGAACCTCATGCGGCTGTCAGGCCAGGACGGGGCGCTCGTGAACGAGTACGGCCGCGCGCGTCTTGCGGCGACGGCGGCCGCGCTCTTCGGGCCCGCCCATGCGCGGCAATTCTCCTCGCCAGAGGCATTCCTCGACTACACCAAACGCCGCCACCCCGAGCTTGCCGGTCCCTTGGCCACGGCTCTGAGCGACATGGCCGCAATGCCCCCGTCCGCCTCCGCAGGGCAGGCCATGGCAGCGGTGACAGAACTTGAAAAAATACTGGAGCAGATCACCCATGACACTAGAGGCATTAGCCGACCAGGCCGAGCAGCTAAGGGCTGAGATCGGCAAGACTGTCCTCGGACAGGAAGACATCGTGGACATGCTGATCGTGGCGCTGTTCGCCCGTGGGCATGTTCTGATGGAGGGGCCGCCCGGCACCGCAAAGACCCTGCTCGCGCGGTCTTTCGCCTCGGTCCTGTCGCTGGATTTCGGGCGCATCCAGTTCACCCCGGACCTCATGCCCGGCGACGTGTTGGGGACGTCGATCTTCAACTTTCAGACCAATGATTTCATTCTGACAAAGGGCCCTGTGTTCAGTGAGGTGCTCCTCGCCGACGAGATCAACCGCGCCCCGCCCAAGACGCAGGCGGCGCTCCTGCAAGCGATGAACGAGCAGGTGGTGAGTATCGACGGGACCGACCATTCGCTTGGTGAGAACTTCATCGTTGTGGCGACGCAAAACCCCATCGAGCAGCAAGGCACCTACCCGCTGCCGGAAGCGCAGCTTGACCGTTTTCTGTTCAAAGTGCTGATCGATTTCCCGCCCGAGGATGTGGAGATGCAGATCCTCCAGCACCATGCCAAGAAACCGGTTGAGGCAGGGCGCGAAACCGGCGGGTTAGAGACTGTATTGACCGCCGCCGACCTCGCGGAGAGCAGAAAAGTCATCGACGGGATCATCCTCGATGATGACATCCTCAGCTACATTTTGCGCCTTGTTAGAGCAACACGCGCCACGAATGACATTGCGTTCGGCGCCTCCACTCGGGCTGCGGACGCGCTGGCCGTTGCGACGCGCGCAACAGCGGCACTGGCAGGTCGGGATTTCGCCATCCCCGATGACGTGAAACGTCTCTATCTTCCCGCGATGCGTCACCGCGTGGTCCTTGGTCCGGCGGCTGAGATCGAAGGTCGCTCGTCCGATCAGGTGCTTGAGAACATCCTTAACCAGATTGAGGCTCCCCGCTGATCCGTCCATCCCGCAGATTGCTTGCCGTTGCTATCGGCATGCTGGTTCTGACCGTGCTCGCCGCGATTGGTGGCGGCGCGCTCAGCGGGCTAGCGCTCGCCCCTTGGGTTCTGTTGATCGTCGTGGCGGCCTCCGATTTGCTGCTTTCTGTCCGTCGCCAGTCGGATCTCGCGTTCAAGGCTCCGACGGAGGTGTTTGTGGGCGAAGATTTCAGCCTTGTGCTGAACGATCCCAGGGCCGCCCAGGGTCAGGCGGCGCGCTTCGATTGGCCAGCGGGCCTCGGTGGCCCTCCCCAGGTGGATTTTGCGCCTGCGGGTCAGGCAACGCGGGGGGC
The DNA here is from genome assembly GCA_039024825.1 of Pseudomonadota bacterium. Lineage (GTDB taxonomy): Bacteria > Pseudomonadota > Alphaproteobacteria > Rhodobacterales > Rhodobacteraceae > Shimia_B. Next base: position 2,238 of record JBCCPQ010000025.1, on the reverse strand, counting down.
GGCGATCACGGTCCCGGTCCGCGCCCTGCGCCGCGGGGTGTGGACGATGCCGCATATCTGGCTGCGCTGGCCCTCGCGTCTCAAGCTCTTTGAATTCGTCCCTAAACTGGCCCTGGGCGCAGAAGTCCGGGTGATCCCGAACATCCGCGCCGTGCAGTCGGGCGCGCTGACGACCAAGGTCATCTCCCAGCTTTTCGGCCAGAAGGAGAACCGTGCCATCGGTGACGGATCGGAGTTTCACCAACTCCGCGACTTTGTTGCCGGCATGGACGTCAAAAGCATCGACTGGAAGCGGTCAGCGCGAAAGCGGTCCCTCGTGGCCAAGGAATTGCGCGCCGAACGGAACCACCACGTCATCCTCGCCATCGACAACGGCTTTCTCATGCGGGAGGAGATCGCCGGGATGCCCAAGATCGACCACGCCGTGACGGCGGCGCTGGCGGTGGCCTGGGCGGCGAACATCGGCGGCGATTTGGTCGGGCATTACGCCTACGACGTGCGCCCGCGGTCTTTCGCCAAGCCGGAGCCGGGCCGGGCCGCGTTCGTGCGCCTTCGGAGCTGGGCGGCAAGCCTCGAATACGTCAGCCGAGAGACCAACCACACCCTCGCCCTGACAGAGCTGAACGCGCGGACGCCCAAACGCTCCCTCATCATCATTTTCACCGATTTTGTTGACACGACGAGCGCTGAACTGATGCTCGAAAACATCTCTGTTCTTGCCAAAAGGCACCTCATTCTCTTCGTTGCGATCCGTGATCCGGATCTTGAGGAGAAGATCGAGGTCGCCCCTGAAGACATGAACGGTGTCGCGACGCTCGTCGCCGCAAACCAGTCCATCTCTGAGCGGCGGCTGGTGCTGGAACGGCTGACGCGCATGGGCGTCACGGTCATCGACGCGAAGCCCGGTCAGGTGACGGGGCGTCTCGTGTCCACCTATCTCGACATCAAAGAGAGGGAGCTCATCTGATGGCAGACGATGGCGCTCTCATGCGTTCCGCCCGGTTTCGGCAAGAACGGGAGAAAGACTGGCAACGGCTCGAGGAGCTCGTCACAAAGGCCGAGAAAGGCGGTGTACAGTCTCTAACCTTCCTTGAAAGCCGCGATTTGTCGTCGCTCTACCGTCAGGCAACGACGTCGCTCGCCATCGCGCGTGAGATCAGTCTCGACAGGGCTCTCCTTGCCTATCTTGAGGCGCTCGCGGCCCGCGCGTACCTGAGCGTCTACGCTCCGCAGGAAAGCCTAGGCGGGCTTGTGAGCCGGTTCTTCACGACGTCAGCGCCGCAAGCCATGCGTCGGTGCTGGCCATTCATCCTTGCGGGCTTTGCCTGCATGGGCCTCGGATTTCTGGTGGGCTACCTGCTCTATCTCGAGAACAGCGAGTGGTTTTACGTGTTCATGCCAGAGAGCCTAGCGGGGGACCGGGGGCCTGACGCCTCCACCGGCTACTTGCGCAGCGTGATATACGACGAAGATCCCAGCGCCTCCGGCCTAGGGGCGTTCGCCAGCTTCCTCTTCTCGCACAACACGCGCATTGCGATCTTTGTCTTCGGGCTTGGTGCCTTTGCCTGCGCGCCCGCGGCCATGCTGACCTTCTACAACGGGCTGGCCTTCGGGGCGTTCTACGCCGTCCACGTGGAGAGGGGACTTGGCTGGGACCTTGGCGGCTGGCTCTCCGTCCACGGCGTGACAGAGCTCTCAGCGATCTGCATCGCTTGCGGGGGCGGGCTCAGGCTCGGCTTTGCTGTCCTCTTTCCAGGCCAGAACACACGGAGAGAGGCCCTGCGGCGGGCTGGCAAGGATGCCCTGAAGCTCGCCCTTGTGGCAGCGCTCATGTTGCTTGCGGCGGCGCTTCTTGAAGGCTTCGCGCGGCAGCTCGTCCAGGACAGGACGACGCGCTACGTCATCGGCTGGGGGATCGGGGCGCTATGGCTCACGTGGTTCTTCTCGGGTGGGAGGCAGCGTACGTGAACACCGCCACCATGACCCGCAAGGAACGCCGCAAAGCCAAACGTGAGGCGCGTCATGCGGATGCAGCCCGCGTCATGCCGCCGGAAGGCGTGCCGCTCCAGCTGCCTATCGCGTCTGTCGGTGTCCGCTTGGGGGCGCAGCTCATCGACATTCTGATCACCTTTGCCGCGGCGATCGCGATCCTCGTTCTGCTCTCCATGGCTGGCCTCATCGGGATCACCTCTTTGCAGGGTCTCGCGGCTCTTCTCTTCTTTGCGATCCGGGTGCCGT
>JBCCPQ010000024.1:0-15903 GCA_039024825.1 Pseudomonadota bacterium | reverse complement strand
GCGCCCCTTTGGGGGGGTTGTTTTTGACCGGTTGTTTCCGCCTGCGGCCCCCACCCCCCGTTTGGTCGGGGGGGGGCTCGCCCCCCCCCGCTCCCCGAAGTACGGAGCACAAAGAAAACGGGCGCGCGACCGGTCGGGCCTTCTGCACGTGTCCGTCCCGATGCACGAGGGGACCAAGGGCGGCCGTCAACGGTTGGGGCCGAAGGGCCCCAAAAGCAGAAAGGGCCGGCTTGCCCCAAGCCGACCCTCTGGCGCATCCCGCACGGCGGAAAGCGCAGGCAAGGTACCCCGGTTGGCCGCACTGGGTGGGGGCAAATGAACGACCCCCCGGGGCACCCTGCGTTGCCCGATCCCTATCGCCAGCACCAGTGACGCGAGCACGTCGGCTGCGTGAAACTTCACGGACCATTTGACGGCAACAAAGCGGCAGGGTTGATTTCGCGGGCTGACGCGGCAACTCTGCGCCCATGAACATGCAGCCCGCGCCCTTCCGCTTGCCCGAACAGGTGGCCTTCCACCGCACCGAACTCAGCCTCATCCTGTCCCTCTACGGGCGAATGGTGGCGGCCGGAGAATGGCGCGACTACGGCATTTCCTGCCTGCGCGACGTGGCTGTCTTTTCCGTCTTCCGACGCACGGCAGAGCACCCTCTTTACCGCATCGAAAAGCGCCCGAAGCTGCGCGGGAAACAGGGCATGTACGCCGTGATCGGGGCCGAAGGCCAGGTGTTGAAACGCGGCCATGACCTCAAGAGCGTCCTCCGGATCCTGGAGCGCAATCTGATCCGCGCTGTGGACTAGGGCCGTGCGATCTTGGTGACGTCGCCGAACTCCCGCGCGCCGATCCGATCCACCGCCTGATCCAGCGGCTCCCGGGCGACCCGCATGTGATGCACGTTGGCATGCAGCAGAGTGTCAGCGTCCACCATCACGCCCACATGGCCCTTCCAGAAGACGAGGTCACCGCGTTCCGGACTGCCGGTCGCAGCAGAAAACGCCGCTTCCTGCAGATCGCTGTCACGCGGGCAGTCGCGACCCGCCGCCCACATGGACATCTGGACGAGGCCCGAGCAATCCATGCCCGTCGCGGTGTTGCCACCCCAAAGGTAGGGCGCGTTCTCAAAGCCCTCCGCCACGGCCACCCAGTCGGCCACCGGCGCATCCAACGGGCTGAGGTGGTGGAACAGCACGTAGCCATGCTTGTCCAGCAGGGCATAGCCCGCGTCCTGACCCACGACCCTGACCTCGCTGCCCAAAGGCAAAATGCGCTGATCAAAGGACTTGAAGTCGGGATCTTCATAGGCATGGGTCAGCGCCACCTGCACACGGTGCGTCGCGTCGAAAGGCTGTCCGAGAGCCCTTTCCGGCAAATAGCCGACATACCCGTCTCGCGGGTCATAGCCGAAGGCAAATCCCCCATCGACGTCCAGAACGGCGAAGTCCTGACCACACAGCATCTGCTTGTCCCGCCCCTCCCCGGGCAAGCGGCACAGATCGGTGACTTCGGATGCGATACACTGCATCTGCGGCCGCCGCCGGGAGACCCCATCCGCCGCGCCAACGTCTATATGGGCCACGCGCGCATTGGCCCGCAGAAACCGGCGATCCATCAGAGGTTCAGCATCGCGGGGAGCGCCTCCAGGACGGCGCGTGCGCCCTGCCCAACCCCGCCCTTCGGACTGGTCGGCGTCCCGGAGGGCTGCCAACCATAAATGTCGAAATGCATGTAGCGCGGGGCCTGCGACGCAAACCGCCGAAGGAATAGCGCCGCCGTGATCGAGCCGGCAAAGCCCCCCGAGGGCGCGTTATCGAGATCCGCGATCCCGGGTTCGATCATGGCCTCATAGGGCGCATAAAACGGCATCCGCCAGACCGGGTCGCCCACGGCGGCCGCCCCGGTTTCCAGAGCGGCTGCGAGCGCATCATCGTCCGTGTAGTAGGGGGCAAGATCGGGGCCGACCGCCACCCGCGCCGCGCCCGTGAGCGTCGCCATGGAGATCAGGACATCCGGGGCCTCTTCCTCAGCCAGCGCCAAAGCATCGGCCAGCACAAGCCGCCCCTCCGCGTCGGTGTTGTTGATCTCCACCGTCAGGCCCTTGCGGCTTGTCAGGACATCCTGGGGCCGGAAGGCGTTGCCGCTGATCGCGTTTTCGACCGCCGGGACCAGAACCCGAAGCTGGACCGGCATCCCAAGCGCCATGATCATCCGCGCCAGACCAAGTACCGTCGCGGCGCCGCCCATATCCTTTTTCATGAGACCCATGGAGCTTCCGGGCTTGATGTTGAGACCGCCGGTGTCAAAGCAGACGCCCTTTCCCACCAGCGTGAGTGTTGGACCCGCCGTCCCCCAGCGCAGATCAATCAGGCGCGGACGACGGGTAGAGGCGCGGCCCACCGCGTGGATCATCGGAAAGTTCTGATCGAGGAGCGCCTCGTCGAGGATCACCTCCGTGCGCGCGCCGAACTCCTCGCTAAGGGCGAGAGCAGCAGCCTCCAGCTCGTCCGGACCCATGTCCGATGACGGTGTATTGATAAGGTCGCGCGTGAGCGCTTCGCCTTGCGCAATCGCTTCCACGCGGGCTCCGTCGACGCCCTCGGGTGCCATGAGAGCGGCCTTGGGCGCGGATTGATCCGCATAGCGGTCAAACCGGTAGCGCGCGAGGAGCCACCCCAGTGCGAACGTCTCCACGTCGTAACTCTCGGGCGCGGAGGCGATCTGGTAAGTTCCGGCCGGAAGCGCGCCCACCGCCGCAAGGGCGCCATCCCGGCGCCGCGCGCGGGCCGAGGTGTCTCCGACGCCGACTGCAGCGCTTGCGATGCCGCCTGGTGCCGGCAGAACGACAGATTGACCCAGACCACCCGTGAAGCCTTGGCTCGCAACCCAGGCAGCGGCAGCCGGGGCGAGCTTTGAGGCCCAGTCCTCGACATCGGCAGGCTCCAGTAGCGCAAGGGGGATTGCCGTCTCGGACGGTTCAGCAAAAGACAACATGATGAAAGACCTGCAGGATTTAGGTGTGCTGTCCCGCACCCTAACTCCCCCAAGGCCACCATGCAAAGCACCACACCGCGCAGCGCGGGGGGCCCGTGGCGCTAGTAGGCCGACGTCTCCGGCATATCCCAAACGGCCGTCAAGGACCGGTCACCGAGGCGGATCAGGCGATTGAGAACGGCAGCCAGCGCGACAGCGTCATGGCCCTTGGCACAATCGGCAACGGCGCGCGCCGCATCAGCCAGCGTTTCAAGCCCGATCTGTTCGGCAATGTCAATGAGGCCCTTCGTAGATTTCCAGAGCGCATCTGTTTCCCCCTGGAAATAGCAACGTTCAATGAGCGACAGCCGGTTGGCCATCTCCTCCATCGCGCGGTTCACGACCCCCTCGGCACCTGCTTCGCCAAGCTGACCCTGAAGTGCCGCCAACGCGCGACCGTCCATGCGAACGGCCTCGTCATGTGCGAGGACAATAACGTTTTCCATTTCTCTCACCCTAATTCGTCGCCCCCACGACATGGGAAGCATATGGACCTCCGCCTCCTTAAAAGAAGTTAATGCAGCCCGGCGTCTTTCCAACGATTTGATGCAATGACAGCGCGTCCCGCCGACTCACTGCCCTTGCCGACAAGCGGTATGCCCGGCTGGACGTCGCATGCACACAGGCATAAAGCGCAGCCATGCTCGAACTCGCCGCATCCAACCTGCTGTCGCCCATCATCCTGAGCTTTGCGCTCGGCCTCTTTGCGGCGCTGGCCCGGTCCGACCTCAGCATCCCGGAAGCAGCGGCAAAGGGCATGTCGATCTACCTCCTGTTCGCCATCGGCTTCAAAGGCGGCGTCGCCGTGGCCGACAACGGCATCGACGCCCAGCTTCTCGCCACCCTGGCCGCGGGCCTTGTCCTCTCTGCCGCGATCCCGTTCGTGGCCTTCGCCCTGCTCAAGACCCTGACGCGGCTTGATACGCTCAACGCGGCCGCCGTGGCGGGCCACTACGGATCGATCTCCATCGTGACATTCGTCGCGGCCTCCTCCGTCCTTGAAAGCGCGGGCCTGAAAGCAGAAGGCTACATGGTCGCCACCGCAGCCATCATGGAAGCCCCCGCCATCCTCAGCGCGCTCTGGCTCGCCACGCGTGCCGGCGGCGGATCACGCATGGACGCAACGCTCCTGCGGGAGATCCTCCTGAACGGCTCCATCGTCCTTCTCGTGGGCTCCTTTTTCATCGGGCTTGCCACTGGCAATGACGGGCTCGACCTCATCTCCAGCTTCATCGTCGCGCCTTTCCAGGGCGTGTTGTGCCTGTTCCTCCTGGATATGGGCCTCATCGCCGGGCGCGGCCTGCGCGAGACTCGCGGCGTGCTGGGCGGCGGAACCATCCTTTTCGGTATGCTCATGCCGCTCACCGGCGCCGCACTCGGCCTTGCGAGCGGGGTACTGCTGGGCCTGTCCACCGGCGGCCTCGTCCTCCTGATGACATTGTCGGCCTCCGCCTCCTACATCGCGGTCCCGGCTGCCATGCGCGTGGCCCTGCCGGAGGCAAAACCCGCGATCTACCTGACGCTCTCCCTCGGCATCACCTTCCCCTTCAATCTCGTTCTTGGCATCCCGCTCTATCTCGCGGTGGCCTCCCTCCTGACCGGAGCCTGACCCATGCAGACCCACCCAGCAAAGCGCGTCGAGATCACCATCGAAGCCCCCATGGAGCGCCGCCTGCGAACCGCCCTCGAGGAGGCTGAAATCACCGGGTACACGATCCTGCCAGTGCTGGGAGGCTCCGGACGCTCCGGCGCGTGGAGCCGCGAAGGCCAGATCGGTCGCTCCGGCATGGTCCAGTTCGTGTGCATTATCCGCGCGGAACGGCTTGATTCACTGCTCGATGCGGCCTTCGCAGTCGTCGAAAAACAGATCGGCGTCGTCTGCATCACAGACGCCGAAGTCCTCCGTGCAGAAAGATTCTGACATTCCCTTCGGGGTGTGTTAACTATTGCGTGTAGCCAACATCAGGGGTCCGCGCCCTTGACGACCGGAAGACCAAGACGCCGCGACAGGAAAACCTGCGCGGCGTCTTGCATTTCAGCGCCATGTCTCTCGAACGGGGCAAGATTTTTGCAAAAAATCTTCCGTGCGCGGCGGTGGCCGCTGCGCGGTGGGACGCCCCGCGCTCAGGGGTCCAAGCTCTGCAGAATAAGGACCCGGGCGGGCGGGTGCGATGCGGCGCACGCCGCGAGCGTCCGTGCCGCGCGGACGTCACGGCTGCCAGTTCAGCAACTGTCCGTCCGGCCAGATGAGTTCGAAATCCAGGGTGATGTCGCGACGTTCCCCTGCTTCAAGGAAGACGATCCACTCCATCACGCCGATCTGGTCCTCCACATCCTCAATGTTCGGCGGCGGATCCATCGTGACCCGCACCTCCAGATCCTCCTGCTGTGACGTCGGCACCGCATAGCGGAGGTAGATCTCCTTCGCCTCGTCCCCGGTGTTCCCAACGCTCAGAACGAGCCGATCCTCCCGGGTGGATTGTCCGCGAATGATCCCGCGATCTCCGGTCTGCACATCCACAAACGCCACGTCGAGCGCGACAGTAAGCTCAGGCCCGAAGCCTAAAGTCGCTTCCTGACCTTGAGCGATCAGCGGCAGAAAGCTCTCCCCCACCAGCACGTCCTCGCGATAAAGGCGCAGCGACCCGGGCAGCACCACCTCTCCGCTCCTGTTGGTGAACTCCGCCATGATGAAGGCGTGCTCATCGAACCGGGGCGAGGCCGCGAGGTAACGGTCCACGTCGGTCTCCAGCGGTGCCAGAGCAAAGAGCTGCGCGGCCCCGCCGCCCAGCACCGTGATCGGGTCCGGGAAGCTGTAACGCACCACCGGGCCCTCGAAGTCCGGCACCGCCATTCCAGCCCGGGTGTCCTGGGGAACCGCCGTCTCCATTGCCGGCTCTATGATCGGCGCGTCACGGCTGGATCCATTCCGGGGCATCGTGGCCGCGGGATCGAATATGCTCGCGATACTCCGCGAAACGGGCGAGACGTCTGTCTGGCCGTCGGGTTGCGCCGAAGACAGCGTCACCTCGGCCTCAACCCAAGGCAGGCCAGCCCCCTTTCGCAGACCAACGGACCTCTCAAACGTCACGCTGCTTTCGCGCAGCCGCGCCGCATATTGCACAGCCCACCCGGCCCCAAAGTCCACATACTCGTGGCGCACGGTCACCGGACCGGCCTCCAGGACCTCGAGCGACAGGGTCACAAGGCGCCAATCTGCCGACGGCACCTCCAACGCAGCAAGCGCCGCCTCCGCACGCTTGCGCGCGGCAATGGCGTCCTCCAGTGCGTCGCGAAGCGCGGGCAGGCCCGCTTCGATCTCTGCGCGCGCCTCCGCGTTCCGACCAAGCTCCGCCTCCATCATGGACGCCAGCGCTGCAATCGCCGCTGGATCAGGCAGGCTCTCCCCCGTCCCAACCTCGCGCAGGAACGCCGCACTCGCATCGATCCCGGCCAGCTTGCGTTCCGCCGTGCGAAGCGCCCTCTCCGCGTCCCCAAACTGCGCCTCCGCTGCTGCCGCCCGTGCCCGGGCCGCGCTCTGGACATCCTGATCAAACACCTCCGGCGCATAGAGCGTGTTCGGCCCGATCCCGGTGCCCTTCAGGACAGCGCCCTCCACGTCCGGCGCATCCGAGCCGATCACGGACGCAGGCATCAGAATGTGCAGCTCATGCTCCCCGGCCGGCAGATCAAGCGTCCCCTCCGCCACAACCTGCGCCCCGGCCGGATAGACCTCGGCCGCCACTACGGGCAGCGTCAGGCTGAACGTCTCCGCCCCCACCGCGAGCGGGCAGGACACAACCGCTGCCAACACCAATCCACGCATGAAAAACCCTCCCGAAGCGTCTCCGGGAGGGTCCGTCATTCCGTGCCGTTAGGCAATATCAGCCCTTCTTGAGGCAGCGGTTCCCCAGCGTCTCCGCAATCTGCACCGCATTGAGCGCCGCACCCTTGCGCAGGTTGTCGGACACGCACCACATGTTCAGCCCGTTCTCGATCGTGCTGTCCTGACGGATGCGGGAGATAAACGTCGCGTAATCCCCCACACACTCCACCGGCGTCACGTAGCCTTTATCCTCGCGCTTATCGATCACCATGATCCCGGGCGCTTCCCGCAGAATATCGCGCGCCTCGTCCTCATCGAGGAACTCTTCGAACTCAATGTTGATCGCTTCAGAATGGCCCACGAACACCGGCACCCGTACGCAGGTCGCCGTGACCTTGATCTTCGGGTCCACGATCTTCTTCGTCTCCGCCACCATCTTCCACTCTTCCTTGGTGGAGCCATCTTCCATGAAGACATCGATATGCGGGATCACGTTGAACGCGATCTGCTTGGTGAACTTCGACGGCGCCACCTCCGTCGTCGGATTGTAGATCGCCTTGGTCTGATCCCAGAGCTCATCGAGCCCCTCTTTCCCTGCGCCCGACACAGACTGATAGGTCGACACCACCACCCGCTTGATCCGCGCCCGGTCATGGAGCGGCTTCAGCGCCACCACCATCTGCGCGGTAGAGCAGTTCGGGTTCGCGATGATGTTCTTCTTCGTGTAGCGCTCCACCGCCTCCGGGTTCACTTCGGGGACGACGAGCGGCACCTCCGAGTCGTAGCGGTAGAGAGAGGAGTTATCGATCACCACGCACCCCGCAGCAGCCGCCTTGGGCGCATAGGTCTTCGTGGCCTCAGAGCCCACCGCGAACAATGCCATGTCCCAGCCCGTGAAATCAAACGTATCAAGGTCCTGCGTCTTGAGCGTCTCGTCGCCAAAGGACACCTCTGTCCCGATGGATTTCCGGGACGCCAAAGCCGCGATCTTGTCGATCGGAAACTTCCGCTCCTCCAGAATATTGAGCATCTCGCGACCCACATTCCCCGTGGCCCCGACAACGACGACATTATAGCCCATGATCTGTCCTTCCGTTCAGGCACGCGGGCTATAGGTGGGATGCGGGGGGAAGGGAAGGGGCCTAACATGTAAAAATCGCCGATCCATATCCCGGAAATACTTCTAATAATCTTTTTAAGATGAGGAGGAGCTGCGAATCACTGTAAAGCAATTCAATAAATGCTACACTCACCTGAAGACTAAAGTACACCTCATACCTGTGAGTATGAAAAGGATGGCTGTAATGGATAAGAATCCCGAAGAAAAGAAGCGAGCTAGCGCGATCTCTGAAGACTTTTCGGTTGGTCGGAGGGAGTTCATTAAAAATCTGTTTGGATCAATTGGTAAATTATCAGGTGTAGCAACTCTCGGAGCAATGGGGATTGTTGCAACTAAGGGCTTTAATGAAGACGAGAGTATTTCTGCCGGCGAGGCCTCGGATGTTCCCGGAGACTGGAAGGAGATAATTCACAGCCTGCGAGGGGGTCACTGGATAGACTTTGACCAGTCAACAACATTAATGCTCGGAAAGGCACATGACAGATACCGCTATCAGGAAAGCCCGTCTTTCCAGTCTGCCGTTTCACCCTTCCATTCGGCATATCTTGATCTTCCATCAAGAAAAATATACGCATCAGATATAGATTGGTCGCTGGTGCGAGGGGATGTGATCAACTTTGGCAGCCCATCTTCAAATGCACTCATGCAGATTCTCATGGGTTATCGGCCGGTAGAAGGAAGCTCGCTTAATTTAGAGTTTATTGGAACAGAAAAATCCTTTCCATTCAAGATGGATTTATCCTCAAATCACAGAAGCGTTACCCGATTGAGCAAAGGTCAAGAATATATTGAACCTGCGTGGAGCATAGAAGACAATTCCGGGAATACTTATCGCCCATCGATCAGAAGTGACGGAAGGATAACGTCAGACTTTCTAATGATGACGAGATTAGAAAATCCCTTTTTGGCGGGCAGGAACATACTCAGCATTGCAGGTCTGCACGGCGCTGGAACTTCTGCGATACGGTTACTTCTCGCAAATCCAAACGGATTTTTGGATCTCGAAGGCAAGATATCACAAGTCGTTGCATCCAGTAAATCAAAGGAATGGCAAGCTCTGATTCCTGTTCCAAGAGTTGTGGAAGACCAAGGTAACAATCTTGCCTTGGACTTAGATTTGAAATCTGCCCAGGTCCTGCCAATACTATAAGATATAAGAATGGACGGTAAGAGCCGCATCCCGGCACCAAGACAAGCGTCGCTCTTCTAGACCTCAGCGTCCCAACAACCATAGCTATCAAGCGTATCGAGTATGGCCGTGCGATCCCTGTTGCAGTCTACCAACTTTACCGCGCACCCTCCTCTAAGAAAGCGCGCGTCGTGAGGGCATTACTCGCCATCCGATGCGTCCCGCCAGGTTCGCAACTCCTAAACTTCTGACATGACCACAAATCGAAGCAGCAGCGATGTCAGCAAGTCTATGCGGTCTTGCTAGAGCTAGTAACCAGTCCGACGAACTTTGCTTCTCACTCCCTACCAAACCCTGAAAACCCCCCGTCCCTCCCATGAAAACCTTAACGCCTGTTACCCCTCCGTGCGTATGGCTGGTTTCTGGCTGCGTTCTGTATGGGTTCTGGCTCCTCGATTCTGCGCGGAAAGCCGAAGGTTAATGGTTGCTAGGGCGGGCTTGCGTGTCGGGGTTCGGCCGCTACTGTGCGCCCAAAAAAACGGGAGGGAAAACCATGGTCATCGCCAGGACCAATGACTTCAAGCTTATCGACGCGCGGCCCTTTGCGCCGAACCTCGGGGCCGAGATCAGGGGGGTCGATCTCAGCGAGCCTGTCCCCGACGATCAGTTCGCGGAAATAGAGGCGGCGTTTGCGCTCTATCAGGTGCTTTTCTTCAAGGATCAGAAGGAGATACCGCCTCAGCGTCACATCGATTTCGGGAAGCGTTTCGGCCCCCTTCACGCCCATCCCGCGGCCCCCACTATGGAGGGTTTTCCGGAGATTTTCGAGATCCACGCCACTAAGAACTCCAAGGTCGCCAATGGGGAGTTCTGGCACTCGGACGTTTCCTGCGACGAGACCCCGCCGCTTGGCACGATGCTGCAGATCCACATCATGCCTCCCTGCGGCGGAGATACAATGTTTTCAGACATGTACGCGGCATATGACGGGCTGTCCGAGCCCCTCCGCACCCTCTGTGACGGCCTTCATGCACGCCACACTTCGGAGCATATTTACAAGGGCCGCTACAGCGACCGGGGTCAGAAAGACAGCGAGATCGACATGCCCGAGGCGGTGCATCCCGTGGTCCGCACCCACCCCGTGACGGGCCGGAAAGCGCTCTTCGTGAACCGCACTTTCACGACCTCCATCGAGGGGCTCAGCCAGCACGAGAGCGACAGTCTTCTGGAGATGCTCTTCCAGCACTGCGAGCACATCAATTACCAGATCCGCTTCCGCTGGGAACTCAATGACATGGCCTTCTGGGACAACCGCTGCTGCATGCACCGCGCGATCTGGGACTACTGGCCGGAGGAACGAAAAGGCCGACGCGTGACGGTGAAAGGCGACAGACCGGTCTGAGCGGCCTCTTGGCACCTTGATCCGTCCCGCCCATCGCGCCTAAGAGCAGCCGAGGCTAGCGAGAGGCTCACCATGGGCTCTGACAAGATCGCCGCGCGGGTGGACACACCGCTTTTGTGCCTAGGCTGCGGCGTCTGCGCCTATGCCTGCGCAGGGCAGGTCACCATGGTCGATATCGACGATGTGGGCCTGCGTCCCAAGGTGTCGTCCGAGCTTAGCCCCGAGGCCAAGGCACGGGCAAAGCGGGTCTGCCCGACGATTGCCACCGATTTCGGTGAGCTCAAGCGCCGTCCCGACTACACGTCAGCCGTCGACCCCGTGACGGAGCGAAATTGGGGGGCAATTACAGGTATTTGGGAGGGCTACGCCACCGATCCAGAGATCCGTTTCAAAGGTAGTTCTGGAGGGGCGCTGACGGCCATCTCACTCTACTGCCTCAACGAGCTCGGGCACCACGGCGTGCTCCACACTGGCGAGAACCCCGCGGAGCCAATCCGCAACAAGACCCGCCTTTCACGCAACCGCGAGGAGCTTCTGGCCGTTGTAGGATCGCGATACTCGCCTGCATCCGTCTGCGAGGGTCTCGGCCTCGTGGAGGCTGCGCCGGCGCCTTGCGCTATTATCGGCAAACCGGTGGAGATCGCTGCCACACGCAACGCCATGGCGGACGTTCCGGCTCTGCGTGAGAAGATTGGTGTGACACTGTCCTTCTTTTGCGCAGAGACCCCGCCAACGCAGGCGACGCGTAACCTTCTGGACAAGTTCGAGGTGCAGGAGGACACCCTGACATCCCTGCGCTACCGTGGACATGGGTGGCCCGGCTACTTCACTACGCGCAATACTGAGGAAGAGCCACGAGAGCACTGGATCTACCAACGCACGTGGGCCTACCTGCAAGCCTTCCGCCCGTGGTCAGCGCATTTGTGGCCAGACGGGTCTGGGGAGCTTGCTGATATCTCCTGCGGGGACCCTTGGTACGAGGAACCCGATGGCGAGAACCCGGGCTTCTCCCTGATTGTGGCGCGGACGATGCTTGGGAAAGAGATCATCGAGGGCGCGGTTGCGAGTGGCTACCTCCATGCAACAGTTGCCGAGACATGGAAGCTGGACAAATCACAAGAAGGCCTTCTGAGGAAGAAAGGCGCTGTTTGGGGCCGCCGTCTCGCGCACCGGGTGATGGGCCTGCCAAACACGCAGTTTCGGGACCTGGACCTGTTCCGTCCCTGGCTCGCACTTCCATTAACCGACAAGCTTCGATCCACGCTCGGCACCGTGAGGCGGATTGTGAAGCGCAGGCTTTGGCGCCTGCGCTGACTTAGCTTACCTGGGGAGCGTCGGTCCCGCCGCGTCGTCTGTATTGCGGACGCGGTACAGGCTTGCCTCCCCCGTCATAGAAGGCTCAAGCGACCGCGCAATGCCCGGGGGTACGGCCATGGTATCCCCAGGATTCAGCGTCGTTTGCCCGCCCTCCCAGGTCAGCCGCCAATGGCCCCGCATGGGCATCAGGATCTCGTGCTTGTCGGTTGAGTACATCTCTCCCGAGATCGAGTTCCGGCTCAACAGTTCAACCTCGAAACCGGGCTTGTCGCGAAGGATTGCATCTTCCCCGATGACCTTCGCAGGCTGCTTGTCGCTGAGCGCCATGAGGTCCCAGTAGCGAGCGACGTAGTGGGGCACGACATCGAGTGTCGTCGGCTCCGGCATGCGGGCGAGCACATCGTCGGACAGAAGCGGCATTGGCCCTACGCCGTCCGGCAGGGCCTGACCCTGCTTGGTGTCGTAGAGTTTACCGTTCTCACCGAGGACGAGACCGTGATCGGCGGCGTCTGTGATGACTTGCGGCGCCCAAAGCACGCCTCCGCCCGCATCGTCGCCACCGAGGATCGCCATGATCATCCCGTAATCCGTGCCGATGTTCTCAAACCCGCGGAAGATGCCAGTGGGAATATTGAAGATATCGCCTTCCTCCAGCACCACTTCGCCCGCATTGCCCCAGCGACCCCAGAAGAACCGCCAGCGGCCCTTGAGGACAAAGAACACCTCTGCGGTGCGGTGGGAATGGAGGGAGTTCCGGCACTTCGGCGGCTGCCCCGCTGCCCCGATGTTGAAGCCCGGCGTCTCCCGGATATGGACGTGTTGATCAGGGCTCTCGCTCACCCCGCCGCCGATGATCGTGAAGTTCTCTTTCTGGTCGGAGCCAGGCGTGTGGGCATCAATGAACGCTGTCTTGCAAGGCTTGAGGTCGCCGTAGCGCACGATGCGTGCGTCCATGTCGGCTTGAGAAATCGGTGCGGACGTATCGAGACTCATAGGGTGTTCCTTTCGCGGATGCCGTGAGGATGCGCCTCATTGCACACGAATGCAAGAATTCTTGATCATTCTACTTTGCCAGAGCTTTTCATCGCCGATTTCATCTTTTCAGCAAGCTCAGCTGGTCGCGTTTCAAGCAGGGCCCGCACCTTTTGAACGTAGGCCTGGTTCTCGACTACAGGGATGTTGACATCATACTCGTCGGCGACCTCGAGCATGATTTCGCGGTCATCGGCGTTAAAGGTCTTCACCATCGCTTCCGCTATGTCCTGGTCAAACCCCAGCGCCACGAAGGCCGAACGACCCATGCGCAAAGAGCTATCGTAAGTCTCGCGAATGATGTCGCGGCAACCCATTGACCAGAGCTCATATACGTGGTGCCGGTTCCGTGCACGCGCGATGATGTGGACATGGGGATGGTGTTCCACAACGTGCCGGACGATTGCATTGATGCCTTCCACCTCATCGATTGCGACGACAATGATCTTTGCGCGTTCAATTCCTGCGGCGTGCAAAAGGTCGGGGCGGGTTGCATCCCCGTAGTACGTCTGAATGCCGAACTTCATGAGGTTCGCGATCTGTTTGGAGTTGTAGTCCACAATCGTCGTCTTGAAGCCCGCGGCAGAGACCATCCTTTCCACGATGCCTCCGACGCGACCGCGACCGCAGATCAGAACTTCACCGGGCTCCTCGATCGTGTCCGCCTCGCGGCTCTGATCGGTCACCGACTTGGGCACAATCACACGCTCGTAGAATATGAACAGGAGCGGCGTGAAGAGCATTGAAAGCGCGACCACGAGAAGCGCTTGATCCGCGATTGGTGTGGGCAGGATCGCGTTGGCCGTGGCAAAGCTGAGCAAGACAAACCCGAACTCGCCCGCTTGCGCCAGACTGAGCGCAAGAAGCCATCGGTCTGTGCCTCGGATGCCGATGAGGGTTCCCAGAGCAAAGAGGACGCCGAACTTTATAAGCATCACAAGAAGCGTGAGGCCCAGGAACAACGGCAATGCGCCAAAGAGCAGCCCGAAATCTATGCTGGCACCAACGGTCATAAAAAAGAGACCGAGAAGAAGCCCGCGGAACGGATTGATATCGCTTTCCAGTTCATGCCGATACTCGCTGTTGGCGAGGACCACACCGGCAAGGAACGTGCCCAGCGCCGCAGACAAGCCAACGAGCCCCATGAGCAAAGCGATGCCCACCACCAGCATCAGCGCGGTGGCGGTAAAGAGCTCCCTCAGAGCGGCTTGCGAAATGAACCGGAAGAGGGGTCGGGTGAGGTAGCTCCCGCCAAGAATCACCGCCCCGATGGCGGCCAAAGACACGAGTGCAGTTTGCCAGCCGGTGAGCCCGGCAACGAGGCTCATACCTGACCCATGGTCGTCTCCATGATCATCGCCACCGTGATCGCCGCCGTGGTCACTCCCATGGCCACCATCGCCCGCAAAATCCATGAGTTCAGGCATCGCAAGAAGCGGAAGCAACGCGAGCATCGGGATGACTGCCACGTCCTCGGTCAGAAGGGCCGCAAAGGACGCCTCACCTCCTTCGGTCTTCATCAGTCCTTTCTCCTGATGGGTCTGAAGGACGATGGCCGTGGATGAGAGGGAAAGGATCAGCCCGATCGTCAAAGCGAAATGCCATTCGAGCCCGAAGGCCATGCAAAGCCCTGTGACAACAGCGGATGTCGCCAGAATATGACCACCGCCAAGGCCAATAAGCGTCCCGCGCATGTCCCATAACCGCTTGGGCTCCAGCTCCAGACCCACCAGAAACAGCATCATCACAACGCCAAACTCGGCAAAGTGCTGGATTGAGATCACATCGACCCCGAGCGCGGCGAGAAGAGGCGCGATAATGATACCCGCGATCAGATAGCCGAGGACCGAACCCAGTCCGAGGCGCGTCGCGATGGGAACTGCGATCACCCCCGCAATGAGGAAAATGAACGCAAGCATCAGAAAGTCGGTCATGTGCGGATCCCGTTTTCCAAAGCGTTACCGCCAAATCCGGGCTCGTCAAAGCGCAAGCTTTGTGCGCGGCGCGAAACCAGCTTTCGCCTCCCGCCCCAGCGATTAGTCTGCCGCCAGAAGGGGGAGTCGCATGGCAAAGAAGATCAGGCTGGGCGTAGATATCGGCGGCACGTTCACCGATGTCGTACTCGAAGGTCCCTTCGGTCTGCGTTCGACCAAGGTTCTGACGACCTACGCAGCCCCTGAAGACGCCATCGTCGATGGGATGCAGATTGTATGCGGCGAGGCTGGGATCGCTCCTTCTGCAATCACGCAAATCATCCACGGCACGACCCTCGCAACAAACGCGCTGATAGAACGTCGCGGGGCTCGCACGGCGTTCGTGACGACACAGGGCTTTCGGGACGTTATTGAGATGCGTACCGAGAGCCGCTTTGAGCAGTACGATCTCAACCTCACGCTGCCCGACCCGTTGATCCCCCGTCACCGTCGCTACACTCTTTCAGAACGGATGGATGCGGATGGCGGGGTCCTCATCCCGCTAGCCAGATCCGAGGTCGAGGCGCTCGCCGACCGGCTCGCCAAGGGTCGCTTTGAAGCCGTCGCGGTGGGGTTTCTCCACGCATATGCCAATGACGACCACGAGCGATTGGTGCGGGAGGTCTTCGAGGAGCGTCTACCGGGCGCAATGATCTCACTCAGCTCGGAAGTGTCGCCGCAGATGCGCGAGTATGAGCGCTTCAACACGACTATCGCCAACGCCTACATCCAGCCGTTGATGAAGTCCTATCTCATGCGACTGGAAGAGCGCTTGAGCGATGAAGGCGCGGCCTGTCCTATCTTTCTCATGCACTCAGGCGGCGGAATTATATCGCTCGCGTCAGCCGCCCAGTTTCCGGTTCGTCTAGTGGAGTCCGGCCCCGCGGGCGGCGCGGTCTTCGCTGCAGACATCGCTGCGCGCCACGGCCTCAACAAGGTCTTGAGCTTCGACATGGGCGGGACGACAGCCAAGATATGCCTCATCAAGAATGAAGCGCCCAAAACAGCGCGGGTCTTCGAGGTGGCGCGCAGTTATCGCTTCAAGAAAGGCTCGGGCATGCCGATCTCCATCCCGGT
>JBCCPQ010000023.1:0-15964 GCA_039024825.1 Pseudomonadota bacterium | reverse complement strand
GATGTCAGACCGCTTCTACAATGCGCCCGACACCGAGATCGACTTTACCGAGCAAGGTGGTCTCATGTGGGGTGATCAGGCCGTGGGCAAGCTTGTGGCGGGGTCCGACCCGCTCAAGCCTCAGGTCAAGGCTTTCGTAGATGATGAAGCCGGAACCGACGTGGCGGAGAAAGTGGCGCGCCGTCTACAGCACTTTATCGACCGGAAGATCGCGGCACTTTTTGAGCCGCTTCTTGGTATGCAGCGCGACGAAGGGCTTACGGGGCTCGCGCGTGGGTTTGCGTTCCAGCTTGTCGAAGCGCTCGGCGTCTTGCCACGGGCCGATGTGGCAGATGATGTGAAAGCGCTTGATCAGGATGCGCGCGGCCTTCTGCGCAAACACGGCGTCCGCTTTGGTCAGTTCACGATCTTTTTGCCACTTCTATTGAAGCCAGCGCCCACGCGGTTGCGCCTGGTGCTGCTGTCGCTCTCCAAGGGCATTGATACCTTTCCGGAAAGTCCGCCGCCGGGCCTTGTGTCGATCCCGACGGACACGGGAGCGGAACATTGGTTCCATATGGCAGCTGGCTACCGCGCAGCAGGCGAACGGGCGATCCGCATCGACATGCTGGAGCGTCTTGCCGACATGATCCGTGGACATGACACGCGCGGGGGCTTCGAGGCGACGCCGGACATGCTGTCGATCACTGGCATGACGCTGGAACAGTTCGCTGATCTTATGCAGGGGCTTGGCTACAAAGCTGACCGCGGTGAGCGACCTAAGGCCGCGAAAGCTAAAGAGGTTGTGGCTGACACGGCGGAAACGCCTGAAGCTGCAAATGACCGGGCTCCGGACGCTGGGTCTGACGAGGGGGCTGCCGTCTCGGAACCCGCAGCTGAAATAGAAGCGGCCGCAGAACCTAAAGCTCCATCGGAACCGGAAGTCGAGATTTTTTACACCTTCACGTGGGGCGGCAACACGCGCCGTGGGCAGCGTCCGCAGGGGGATCGCAAACCGCAGGGCAAAGGGAAGGGCAAACCGCGCGGGAAACCGCAGGGGAAGGGGAAACCCCAGAACCGTGGGCCCAAGATGTACGAAGCGCGGCCACAGAAAAAAGACAGGATAGACCCCGACAATCCGTTCGCCGCCGCCTTGATGGGGCTCAAGAAGGATTGACGGAGACTGCCGCCTCCATCCGCGTGGACAAGTGGCTTTGGCAGGCTCGTTTCTTTAAGACGCGGTCGTTGGCGGCAAAGGTTGTCTCAGACGGTAAGCTGCGTGTGAACGCTACGCCGATCTCGAAACCATCGCGCAGCGTAACGCCGGGCGATGTGCTAACCTTTCCGAAGGAACTCGACGTGCGCGTCATCAAGATCCTGGCCTTAGGAACGCGCCGTGGTCCCGCGCCTGAGGCGCAAGCGCTGTATGAGGACCTGTCACCTCCTGTGCTCCGGGCTCCGCGTTCGGCCAATCCGGGCCACGACCGGCAGGGTCGCCCGACGAAACGGGACCGTCGCGCTATCGCCCGGCTTGAAGGCAAGCTATACGAGGACTAACTCCGCCGCAGGAGATGAGGACCGCCCCGCCATGACCTATGTCGTCACAGACAACTGCATCGCGTGCAAGTACACTGATTGCGTGGAGGTCTGCCCCGTGGATTGCTTCTACGAGGGCGAAAACACGCTCGTCATCCACCCCGATGAGTGCATTGATTGTGGCGTCTGTGAACCGGAATGCCCCGCCGATGCGATCCGGCCGGATACGGAGCCGGACATGGATCAGTGGGTAGAGTTTAATCGCAAGTACTCCGAAGAGTGGCCCAACATCATCACCAAGAAAGATCCTCTCCCTGACGCGAACGAGAGAGACGGCGAGGAAAACAAGCTTGATAAGTATTTCGTCCCGAGACCCGGCGAGGGAGGGTGACGAAGGGTTAACAGAGGCTTCCAAGCCGCTGGCAACACGAGGCTTTTGGAAGAACCGCTTCAAATTCAGCGATTCGTGTGCTATATCGTCCTCAATGAAACGCTAGCTTACCCATCCCTTGCTGCCGCACCGGATGGTTTTTTTGACCCAAATTCCGCCGTGCTAGACCAGCCGCTTCGGCTGGCCGACACCGGACTGTTCCCTGGGGCTTGGGCGCCCTTAGTTGAGGAAAGATGCACATGAGCAAGAAAAAGAATGACTTCAGCCCGGACGAGTTCGTAGTTTACCCCGCCCACGGCGTGGGCAAGATCGTT
The DNA here is from genome assembly GCA_039024825.1 of Pseudomonadota bacterium. Taxonomy (GTDB): domain Bacteria; phylum Pseudomonadota; class Alphaproteobacteria; order Rhodobacterales; family Rhodobacteraceae; genus Shimia_B. Next base: position 13,744 of record JBCCPQ010000023.1, on the reverse strand, counting down.
TCTGTCGAGGAGCAAGAGGTTGCGGGGATCTCGCTGGAGCTTTTCGTCATCTCATTTGAGAAAGACAAAATGACCCTGCGCGTCCCGACCCACAAGGCGACCGAAGTGGGCATGCGTCCGCTGAGCGGTCCGGACGTCGTAAGTCAGGCCATGAAGACCCTGCGGGGGAAGGCCAAGGTCAAACGCGCCATGTGGTCCCGTCGCGCACAGGAATACGAACAGAAGATCAATTCTGGCGATCTCATTGCCATTGCTGAGGTTGTGCGTGACCTTCATCGCTCTGACGACCAGCGCGAGCAGAGCTATTCCGAACGGCAGCTCTATGAAGCCGCTCTTGAGCGTCTGACGCGCGAGATTGCGGCCGTAAATGGCGCCGAGGAGGCTGTGGCCGGTGAAGAAGTCGCCGAAGTGCTGATGAGCCGCGCAGCTTAAGCCTTAGCTGATCACTTGAAGAGGGCGTCCGCGCTGGACGCCCTTTTTCTATGTCAGAGCCGCCGCCAGCACGGCCCACCCCGCAATCTCCGTCAGTTGCTGGGTTGCGCCAAGGATGTCGCCGGTCTGGCCCCTGATTTTGGCCATCGCAATGACGGCCGCAGCGGTCGCTAAGATAAGCGCCGCAATGAAAATCCAAAAAGCAACGGTGCCAAGGGGTAGGACCGCCACGACACCAATCGCGACGGCTATCAGGATCGTCGGGGCAGGGGGGCGTCCTACAGTTGCGCTAACCCCGCCCGGGCGCGCGTGCGGCAGCGCCATGATCGGCACCATCGCAGCCCGCGACATCGCAGGGAGCGCAATGAGCGCCCACCACGCGTCTGCGCCTAATGCAGCCGATATCCCAAGCCAGCGCAAAAGAAGGGTCAGCACCAGCGCCATGACCCCGTAGGCGCCGATGCGGCTGTCTTTCATGATTTCGAGCCGCCTCTCTGGGGTCCAGCCGCCCCAAAGCCCATCCGCGCTGTCTGCGAGACCATCTTCGTGAAGCCCTCCAGTCACGATCACGCTGACTGCGAGGACAAGAGCGGCAGCGAAGGAGGCGCCGGTGCCGAGGCTTATCCAGCCCACGGCGCAAAGTAAGATCCCGATGACAGCGCCGGCTAAGGGATATGCCCAGGCCACCCGCGCTCCCCGTGTGGCGGCCCATGCGCCGTCAACACGCACTGGCAAACGGGTCAAAAATCCGATTGCCGCGGGGATGTCGCGACCGTCGATGACGCTTTGGGGTGCTTGCATGTCCGTCTCGGCCTTGTCTCGTCCGACCTCGCGGATAAACAAGCGCGCAAGACCTATCAACCGCAGGAACGCTATGGCCCCCTTCACGACCCTTCCCGAGTTCGCTCAACTGTTGGCCAAGGCGCCGGCGCCAGACTCGGCGGCCCAGGCCGCGGCTGAGGCCAGAAACAGTCAGCTCACCAAGCCCCCGGGGGCCCTCGGGCGTTTAGAGGAGCTCGCTTTATGGGCCGCGGGCTGGCAGGGCACCGCAACGCCACACTGTGATGCGCCTCAGATTATCGTCTTTGCAGGCAACCATGGTGTCGCGGCCAAGGGCGTGTCTGCCTTTCCAGCAGACGTGACCGTCCAAATGGTCGCAAATTTCGAACATGGCGGCGCTGCGATCAATCAGCTCGCGACCTGCTTCGGGGCGTCGATGAAGGTCGTGGCGTTAGACCTTGACCGGCCCACGGGTGACTTCACCGAAGGGCCAGCCATGACAGAGGCAGAGTGCGTGGCAGCCCTCTCTGCAGGGTGGGACGCAGTTGATCCCGCCGCAGACATGCTAGTGACCGGCGAAATGGGCATCGGAAACACCACGTCCGCCGCAGCCATTGCAACCGCGCTCTACGGCGGCGACTGGGTCGGCCGGGGCACCGGGGTCGATGACGCGGGCCTCGCCATCAAGCGGGAGGTGGTCGCCGCAGGCGTCGCCCGCCATTGCCCCTGCCAACCGCTTGAGGCACTTGCGCGTCTAGGCGGTCGGGAACTCTCCGCAATGGCCGGTGCCATCGCTTCGGCGCGCTCCCATGGCATTCCGGTCATCCTTGACGGCTTCATCTGCACTGCCGCTGCGTCCGCCCTTGCTCAGGCAGTCCCGGGTGCTCTTGACCACTGCGTCGCCGGTCATCGCAGTGATGAGGCCGGGCATGGGCGCCTCCTAGACGCGCTTGGTCTCGTGCCATTGGTCGATTTCGGCCTGCGCCTCGGGGAGGGGTCCGGCGCGGCACTGGCGCTGGGTGTTATGAAGGGTGCTCTTGCCTGTCATTCCGGCATGGCCACCTTCGCCGAAGCCGGTGTGTCAGAGGGGTAGGCCTGCATCTGCCTTTGGCTGATCCATGACGATCTGGCTTTGCACGCGGCCGACGGCCTTGTGCGGCAAGATCACGTCATGGATGAGCATGTTAAGCCGCGCGAGATCGGGCGTGTACACGCGCAGCAGGTAATCCGCCTCGCCGGTCAAAGCCCACACGCTGACGACCTCGCGGCGCGCTTGCATGAGCGTGCGGAAATCGCGTGAGCTTTCGGGTGCATGGGAGGCAAGGAGAACCTGCACGAAGGCCTGCACGTCAAGGCCCAGCTTCGCTGCGTCCAGTCGCGCGGAGTAAGCGCGGACGTAGCCCGCAGCTTCCAGCCTAAGCCGCCGTCGTCCCGCCTGCGAAGGCGAGAGATGTAGGGCATCACCAAGCTCCTGCGTGGTAAGCTGTGCATTCTGCTGGAGGGCGTCCAGAAGGCGGATATCTGTGGGATCGAGGCTTTCCATGCGCCAAGATTGCGCATCAGCGCTGTTTCGCGCAAGGCTGACGCGTTCAGCTTGGAATCTGAAGCGTGATGTTGCGTCCGCCCTTCGTGTAGCGCAGGGCACTTTCACTGATCGCGGCCACGCGTCCGCCGTCGAGGCGCGCGCCCACCTGCACCTTGACGAAGCGCCCGTTGGCAAGGCGCACGAGCGCAGATCGATTTGATGGCGTCCCATAGACGCCAATGAGGTTCACGCGGCGCAGATTTATTGCGTTCTCGGTCGTGGCGGCGCGAGCAACTGTGGCACGCGTGGGGCCCGACGGTGCTGTTGTGCGCGGCGCAACAGGGGCAGCCACCTCCACGGTCGACGGCTGAGATGCCTTTGCCCGTGCGACGATCCGGTCAAAGTTCCGTGGCCGTGCCTCGGGTCGTCGTGACGATGCTACGGCGAACTCCGAAGGCGGTGCATCGGGAGTTTCTACCTCTTCCGGTGCTTTGGCTGTCTCCGGTCGTGCCTGCGGACGGAACGCAGCCAGCTCCTGACGACTGAGCCCACCGAGGGCCTCACGCTCTGCTGCTTCAGACAGGTTGTCGGGGCGTAGAGCCGGCCGGAAGGCGGCGAGCCTCGCCGTGTCCTCTGCTTCGCCACTCTCCGTGGGCGCGCGTGGCGGAGGCTCAAGCGGAGGACGTCCGACGATGACAGTATAGCCCAGCGGCGAGACCGCTCCGTCTGGTGTCGCTATAAGGAGCCCGTTCTCGTCAAAGCGGAACGTCACGTTGGCTGCTGGAGGCAGCGGTTGCGAAGCGGGTCGCCTGTCCGCATCCAGCGCTATCGGAGTGAGCGCAACGGCGTCGCCGATTGCGAGCTCCGTATCGATCGACGTCACATAAAAGCTGTCCAGTTCTGACGGCAGGGGGGCGCGCGGTGCGTCTGGCGACTGCGGCCAAATCCTGCTGGCGGCATAGTCCCGCTGCAAGCGCGTGTCGTCAGTCTGAAGAACCGTGTCCTCGGCCTCAATCGCTTCTGTGTTTGGAAGGACCTCGCGGGGAGGGTCCACTACGGAAAGCGGCGTTGGCGCGATGTTTACCACATCCGGACTGGGTTGAGCGGTCTCGGGTACCGCCAATGCGGTTATCGGGACATCGGGCGCTGTTGGCACGAGACGGTTCCAGATCCCCGCTAGTCCATCTTCGCGAATAGACGCAAACGCAGCGACAGCAAGGAGTGCCAGTATCAGCAACGATGTCAGGATGAGACCAAGGAAACGTGGTTTCGAGACGCTTTCCTTCACGGCGGCCGTCCCGTTCACGCCGGTTTCCGCGACTGTGGGCAGAGTTGGAGACGGAGGCGGCAGGACAGGCTGAGCGGTTCGGGACCGCTGCGACTGAAACGCGAAACCCTGAGCCGGCTCCACGGGCTTCAATGTCGCCGCGAGGGTGGCTGCTTCCGGCAGTGGGGCTGGCGCACTTGTCACAGGGGAGGGAACCGGTGGTGCCGTACGCTCCGGCGGCGGGTCTTTGGGAACGGCGAGCTTGACTGCGGGCGCGGCTGGTATTGCAGTCGGGACTGAAGCTGGTTTTGCCTCTGGCTCAGCGACCTCGGGCTCTTCTTCAACTTTTGGCTGTGCAGCGATGCCGCTTTCCGCCGCCTCTAAGATGTAGGGCTCGTCGGTCGCCGCTGGAGGTTCCTCCTCCACTTCGACCTCTGATATGTCCTCGCCCTCCTTCCAACGTCGATACATTGAGGGGTCACGGACCGCGTCGCTCCCTTCGAACGGACCAAAGAATGCTTCTGTCCCGTCCCACCCTTCGTCCGGGAGGGCCACAAAGGCAGTGGGTGCCAGCCCGTGTTCCGTTGCAAAGGTGGCCGCCTCGTCCAGTGTCTCCCGCGCAACTGCAGCAATACGGGTCAGCCCGATCTCTGACGTCCAGTCGAAGAGGAGCTCAGAAAGCGCGTAGGGTGTCGCCCCCTCCAGGGCCATGGACACGGAGGCTTTCGTGGCGTCACCCTCGCGCAGCTTGAGATACTTGATCTGGTCATTTGGCAGAACGAGTTTTGTCGCAAAAGGCACACCCGCAGCCCGTGCCGCAGCCTCACCCTTTGCCCGCAAGGCTATGATTTCACCGGCAAACTGCCCGCTCTTGAACGAGGCTGACCCAAGCGTGAGCCAGCCAGTTCCACGGCGCTGATCCAGCGAGATCTCATCCGCCGTGAAGTGTAGCGCAAAGTCCGGGGTCATTGTCGCTCTGTCGGCCTCTCTGCCCGTCGGCAGGCTCCCATTCGGATCCCTTGAACTAAAATTAGCCGAGCGCTGCGAAATTTGGAAGGGCAAGGTCCATAGCTCCAACGCGGCATGCAACCCTCGGCTGGTCCTTGCCGACTGATCGCTTTGCACCGATGATTAACCAAAGACGTGAAGGTTTCCTTGATGATCACCCCATTCCATCTGGCAATCCATGTCCGTGACCTGGACATCGCTCGGGCCTTCTACTGCGACTTGTTGGGCGCGGAGGAGGGCCGGAGCGCCGCGACCTGGGTCGACGTGAGTTTCTTTGGTCATCAGCTTTCGCTCCATCTTGGGGAGCCGTTCACCACTGCAAGAACGGGCAAGGTGGGCGATGTGCTTGTCCCAATGCCGCATTTCGGCGTGGTGCTGAGATTGTCCGATTGGCGTACAACGGCAGAGCGTCTGACGGACGCGGGGACCGACTTCGTCTTGCCCCCGCAGGTGCGTTTCGCGGGGGAGCCGGGCGAGCAATGGACGATGTTCTTCGAGGACCCGTTCGGCAATCCGATAGAGCTGAAGGGCTTCGCTAGCGAGGACGCCATCTTCGCCCACTAGCCCGAACACAGAAAGGCCGGACCCTAAAAAAGACGCCCGGACGAGCCGGGCGCTGAGTGCGGAACGAGGGACAGTGAAGTTTGGCGCGGGTGTTCCGGCCTGCGCCCACATCAGGCAGATAAGCGTGATTTGCCGATGTAAAAGCTTTCTCAGGAAAGCGTGAACAGAGCGTTAACGCTGCTCACGCAGAAAGCACCGACGGCCAGTTTGCATCTGCAGACGCGATGCGCCCTGGAATGTCACGGGCCCAAAGCGACCGCACGGCTTTGTTGAAGTTGAGATAGAGCTTGCCGTCGTGGATCGTCCACGCATTCGGAGAGATTGAGGCGGTGTAGCCTTGGCTCACCGCATAGGCGCAGTAACCACCATATTGCGGAGCAAAAGCCTCGGGGTCTGCCGCAAATGCGTCGCGGTTTTCGGCGGAAGCAAACTGCCAGGTTGCGCCCATGAACTCATGCGCGAACTCTGCTGAGCCGTCGCCCTGTTTGCCTTCGGCGAAGTAGGCAACGACGTCCGTGCCGCGCACGGCGATACCGCCCTCGGCAAAAACGGGCGGTTCGGCGGCGAAGGCCGGTGAAGTGAATGCGAGGGCGGCAGGGGCGGCAGCGCTCGCGGCGAGGAAGGTGCGGCGGGTCAGCATGGGGTCTCCTTTCGTGCTGCGGCATAGATGCGGTGTGCCACGGCATACGCAAAGACGGCCTAACTCAGCCGTGACCAATCATTGCCAAATGTTTCAGTCGATGATGTCTTCGATGATGTCAAAGATCTCGCCCATGAGGCGGCGCTTGAAGCTCTTCTTTTTCTTTTGTTTTTTCGGCTTCAGTGACTTCGTCGAAGGGGCAGTCCGGTGGTCTTGCCGCCCGGGCAGCGGCGACGGCTTCACGAGGTCTTTGTGCGATTTATCTCGTGATTTCGGTAACATTTTGAGGTTGTGGATCGGGGCCCCGCACGAGGAGCACGCAAGCTCGTGACTGCTTTCCCCCGCAAGTACGAGGGCTGCGCGGTGTCCGCAGTAGCAGCAGGTGGCGATTTTAGTCTGACGCATCTCTCGTCTCATATAGGGCGATTGCGGCGGCATTTGAGACGTTGAGAGATCCGAATGTGCCCCTGGCCGGAATCTGAGCCAGCGTGTCGCAGGTCTCCTTGGTGAGCTGCCGGAGGCCCGGGCCCTCGGCGCCCATGACGATGGCCAACGGTTGGTCTGGGCGATGAGCCGCCGAAAGTGCGGTTTCCGCCTCTCCATCGAGCCCCACGAGGGCATAGCCCATGTCCCGCAGCTCCTCGAGGGCACGGGCGAGGTTACGGACGCGGAGGTAAGGCTGTCGCTCCAGAGCCCCAGAGGCCGTCTTGGCCAGCGCCCCGGTCTCTGGCGCCGAATGGCGCAGTGTTGCGATCACGGCCCTGGCGCCAAAGACCTCTGCCGATCGCAGGACTGCCCCGACATTGTGCGGGTCGGACACCCGGTCCAGCACGACGACCCGGGGTGCACCGCCGCGCGGCGCGCAGAGCTCCGCCAGCGTCCCCCAAGAGAGCGGTTTGACCTCAAGAGCAGCGCCCTGATGTACGGAGGCAGGGTCAATTGGCACATTGAACTTGCGTGGATCGACAATCTCAGGCGTCACGTCAACATCGGCAAGCGCTGGCCCCAGCCTGTCGGCTGCGTTTTTCGTTAGAACGAGGCGCAGCCGCTCCCGGGCGGGGTTCGCCAGAGCATCGCGCACCGCGTGTAGCCCGAAGAGCCACACCGTCTCGGCCGCTGCCGCGCGTTTGCCGCGCTCTTTCTCGATGACCCATTTCGGCTTTTTCATGAGGCCCCTCTACCGCCCCCGGCGGGCCCTGGCCAGTCCGCGCGATTTTGCTGTTGACGGTCTTTGGCCGCGCAATTAGCTACGCGCCGCAGTGGGCGACAGGCCGCAAGGTGTGGCAGGGGACTGTAACTCCCTCGCGGAGACGCACGCCTGGTTCGATTCCAGGGTCGCCCACCACTGCCACTCACGACATATTTGTTTACGTCCGATCACAGCTGTGTCTTATCGCTGCTGCGGCTTCTCTTTAACGCTACTGCAATCTTCACGCGCTCTTCCTTTGGTTCTATCAAAGTCAAAAGAGCGGGCAGGGCATGTCGCAAAACTTCAACATTGTACTTATCGGCCAGAAAGGCCGGCTCGGTTATGAAGCTGCGCTTTTTGCGGCGTCTTTGCGGGCGTATTCGCCGGGCTTCAGCGGCCGCTTTTTCATTGGGGAACCGCAGCCCGGTCCGGGCTGGCCTCAGGATCCGCGCATGCCTTCCGGACCGCTGAGGACGCTTCTGAGTGACCTGGGCGCAGAGATTTTACCGTTTCATAATAAGGACTTCGGAGAAGCCTACCCATATGGAAACAAGATCGAGGTGCTCGAGGCTCTGCCGGAGGGAGAGCCTTTCGTGTTCTTTGACTCGGACACCCTTATCCTCAGCGAGCTGAGCCAGGTGCCTTTTGACTTTGACGCGCCCTCGGCGTCGATGAAGCGCACAGGAACCTGGCCGGAGATCGAGCTTTACGGACCGGGTTACACCGAAATCTGGTCCTCGCTCTACGACCGCTTCGGGCTCGATTTTGAAAGCTCCCTCGATCTGAGGCAGCCGGACGAATACTGGCAACGCTATTTATACTTTAACGCTGGGTGGTTCTTTGGAGCTGACCCGGTGGAGTTCGGACGCCGCTACCGCGAATATGCCACCTCGGTCCGGGACGACCGGCCTGCGCCGCTCGTGTGTCAGAGCCTCGATCCCTGGCTTGATCAGGTGACGCTGCCGCTCGTGGTCCACGGCCTGGGCGGCGGGCGGCATACGATCCCCGACGGGCTCCTCGATGGGAAGGTGAGCTGCCACTACCGTTACCTGCCGCTGCTTTACGCCGTGGAGCCTGATGCAACAATCGCGGCGCTCGAAGCAGTGGCAGCGCCGAACCGCATCAAGAAAGTCCTCAAGGAGTACGAGGTGTTTCTCCGAATGATCTATCAGGGCAGGGGGGCCAAGGTTCGGGCGCTGTTTGATCAGTCGAACTTGCCGCGAAAAGAGCGCCAGATCCGCAACACCATAAAACGCGAAGGCTTCTGGATGCGCTAAGGAGCAAGAATTTCAGGAAAATTCTTGGCACGCGTTCGGCGTTGCGTCTTGGCAGTATATCCCGCGTCGCGTGCCAAAATTCCTTGAGGCAAGGAATTTGCCAAGACTTTTTGCAAAAGTCTTGGCCTGTTATCAGCTCCGCGCTGATTTTTCGGCGTGGCCGGAGGTTCCCGCGCGGCGCTCAAGCTCAGCCTCGACGTCGGTGAGCGTGATCCCCCGAGCAGCAAGCATAACGAGGAGGTGGTAAAGAACGTCCGCCGCTTCCGCTGTGAGCCGGTCTCTGTCGCCGCGCACGGCTTCGATGACGGCTTCTATTGCTTCCTCGCCGAATTTCTCGGCGCATTTCTCCGGCCCCTTGGCGAGAAGCGCCGCGGTCCATGAACTGTCAGGATCGGCGTCCTTGCGCGCAGCAATCGTTGCGGCCAGCGCAGAGAGGCTCATGCCGCCACCCGCATGGGTAGACCGGCCGCTGCCATGTGCGCTTTGGCCTCTGCAATTGTGAAATCGCCGAAATGGAAAATCGACGCTGCCAGAACGGCGCTAGCGCCACCCTCCGTCACCCCTTCCACGAGGTGATCGAGCGTTCCTACTCCGCCTGAGGCAATGACGGGTACGTCGACTGCGTCAGAGATTGCGCGTGTCAGCGGCAGGTTGAAGCCCGCGCGCGTTCCGTCGCGATCCATGGACGTCAAAAGAATCTCCCCCGCGCCCTTTGACACCACCGTCCGTGCAAATTCTACCGCATCGATCCCTGTGCCACGACGCCCGCCATGGGTGAAGATTTCCCACTTTCCCGGAGCAACCGTTTTGGCGTCGATGGCGCAAACAATGCACTGCGCGCCAAAGCGGTCAGCGGCACCTGCAATCACATCCGGATCAGCAACAGCGGCAGAGTTAAAGCTCACCTTGTCGGCCCCTGCTAACAGAAGCGCTCGAACATCTTCATGACTGCGCACGCCCCCTCCTACCGTGAGCGGGATAAAGCAGGTCTCCGCCGTGCGACGCACAAGGTCAAACATGGTCCCGCGGTTCTCGTGGGTGGCATTGATGTCGAGGAAGCAAAGCTCATCTGCCCCGGCCGCGTCGTAGGCCCGCGCGGCTTCGACCGGGTCACCGGCGTCCACGAGATCAACGAAGTTCACACCTTTCACGACGCGCCCGTCGGCGACGTCGAGGCAAGGAATGATGCGCACCTTCAACATGGGGTTGGGCTTAGACGAAAGCGCACGCTGGTGCCAGATGTCAGGCGAAGAGGCTCGCCTGCCGTGCGGTCAGCGTACGTCGGACCGTAGGCCCGAAGCCTCCAGGCGCGCATCGCAGATTGGGGAAGAGGTCGAAGAGCTCCTTCCGCGAAGCCTCAGGCAAAAAGCGATGGTCGAGCGCGCCGGGATGCAGGCTCTCCGACCAGCACCCATCCGCTTCCACGACCTCATGACGGTCAAAGAGGAGGTGGATGTAACAGACCTCATCCACAGAAGGGCGCAGGATACTCTTGTCGTTAAGAAGCCCCACAGCCGGGGCAAGCACTTCCCGTGCACCTGCGTACAGCTCCGCGCGCCAGCCTTCCATAAGGATACGGTGCTGCGGCGAGACAAGCGTGTCTCGGGCTGGGCAACCGGGCGCGATTGCGTCCTTGCGCAGGAGGACTGGCCGGTGATGGGGCGCCGTGCGGAGAGTCTCGGGCTCCAAGAGCGTCCGGGATGCCCATCGCAGTGGTTGCGGACCATTGTCGCGCGTGAGGACAAGATCGCCCGGTCGCAGCGCCGAGATGTCGCGCAGCCCAGAGGGGGTCGCGATACGGGTGCCGGGTGTGAAGCAAAGGATCAGGCCCTCTGAAAAGGAAACGAGGCCCACCGTTTCTGCGATGTGGTTTGTCTCACTATCCCCGCTGTCCTCTTCCTCATAGCGCAGGTCGATGTCATCATCTGTCTGGTTGTTGAAGATGATGTTGCCCGGGTCGCCACCATTCTGGGTTTGCACCTCGCCCACGGTAATCGCATCCGTTACCGGACCGCCGATATCGGCATCGGTGGTCCAGACGCCTGTGATGCCGTCCACCGTGACTGCCGCGCCGTACTGGTTCGGGTCGGAGCCGTCCGTGACCCCCACGGCGATCCAGCCTACGGTCTCGAGCCCGTGGACGCCGTCGTTTCCTTCCCCTTCTTCGACGTCCAGTAGGAAGTCGGTTGGAGTGATGTTGCGCGGGTCACTGTCCACGACCCCGTCTTCATTGTCAGAGGCCACAGTCGTGATGACGACCGGAGGATCGCTAAAGGCCGCGTTGAAGCTGATGGTCTCGCCATTGCTGTCAGCCTGGGACTGCCGCGCCTCGATCACACGCCCGTCTGGAAGACTGTGCACGCCTTCCTCGACTGCGATCCAATTGACGGTCTCTAGAGCAGGGTGGGGGCCGTCCTCATTCTCCCATTCCTCGAAAGTGAAAGTGAACCCGATGGCCATGCCGTCGGCATCCGTCTGCACATCAAGCACGCGCAGGGAAAATTGGTTGCCACCGAAGTTTGTGGACATGAGGGCGATGACGGGATCGTCGAGCGGCACATCGAATGTCACCTGGACCGGCGCATTCGTGGTGGTCGTATTCGCCTGGAGCGATCCCGCTTCACCGATTGCTGTCGACATGTTTTCCCTCCACACCTAGCTCAGTCCTCCGGTAGGCAGGAAAAGGGCCAAAAGTGTGTTTAGTCTGGGATTATTGCCGGGGTGGAAACAGTCAGGCGCGGCTTGGAGCGAGGGCGGCGAGGGCTTCCTGCAGGTCAATGGCGCCGTCATACAGCGCGCGCCCCGAGATCGCCCCAGCTATGATGCCAGTATCGCGCAAGGCCTTTAGGTCGCTCAGGGACGCAACGCCGCCAGAGGCAATGACCGGGATCGAAGTCGCACGGGCTAGGGCGTCTGTGGCGGCCACATTTGGCCCGCCCATGGCCCCGTCGCGGTCGATGTCTGTGTAGATGATGGCCGCGACACCTGCGTCTTCAAAGCTCTTTGCGAGATCGGTGACCATCACATCGGTCTCCTGCGCCCAGCCGCGGGTGGCCACTCGGCCGGCGCGGGCGTCGAGGCCCACAGCCACTTGGCCGGGAAAAGCGCGCGCGGCCTCCCGGACGAGACCTGGATCTTCCACGGCAACGGTGCCGAGGATAACCCGGGCGAGTCCTTTGCCGAGCCATGTCTCAATCGTTGCCATGTCGCGGATCCCGCCGCCGAGTTGAGCCGGGACGGATATGACATTCAGAATGGCCTCGACCGCGTCACCGTTGACCGGCGTTCCGGCGAAGGCGCCGTTGAGATCAACGAGGTGCAGCCATTGGCAACCGGCCGCTTCGAAGGCTTTTGCCTGCGCTGCGGGCGCGTCATTGAAGATCGTTGCCTGATTCATTTCTCCGCGCACAAGGCGCACGGCTTTGCCGTCCTTGAGGTCAATTGCAGGGTAGAGGATCATGTTGGGCTCCTGTGCTTGGCGGCGCATGTGCCACGGGGGCGCATGATTGCAAAGTACCCAACGTCAGACTTGCGCGCGACAGTCCGGAGCGGCAAAGCTCTGCGCACTCTAGGGAGGAGTAACGCATGAAAAAGTTTATCGCAGCTGCGGCGCTGGCCATCCTCGGCTCTGCCGCCTCCGCCGACGACGTGCTCGGCAGTTGGAAATCGGCTCCTGCCGATGACGGAGCCTTCATTCACGTCAACATGGTCCAGTGCGGTTCTAAGATTTGCGGGACGATTTCGAAGGTGGTGGGAAGCGACAACACCTCAATCGTCGGTCGCCAAATCATCGCGGATATGTCGCCCAATGGCGGTGGTGCATATTCCGGCGGCACAATCTGGGCTCCGGATCAGGACCGGACGTACCGCTCCAAGATGACGCTGTCGGGTAACTCGCTTGAGGTTGAAGGCTGTGTTTTGGGCGGCGCTGTCTGCCGCGGCCAGACCTGGACACGCCTGAATTAAAGCGGTTTCCAGTGCTTAACGGCTTGAACGGCGCTCCAGTGCGGGCGCCGTTTTCATTTGGTGTCACGGCCCCACCCACCTCCCCCTCACGCATTGCGTTCGGCCATCGGTGGCCTCGCTTCGCTCGGGGGCGCACCATATCTCGCTCTCGAATTGATCGGAGGAGGCGGCCTTTTCCTTAGACGGGTCGTCGTCGACTATATAGCGCTCGCCAAGAGGTCCGAGCAAAAGCGGACTCGATCTCCCGGGCGTTCTTTCTTTCGTTCTGAAATACTACGGGGTCTGGGGCAGCGCCCCAGTGCCGTCAGGGGCGCCAGGCCAAGAAATTGGCGATGAGGCGCAGGCCTGTGGTTTGGCTTTTCTCTGGGTGAAACTGCGTGCCGATCATCGTCTCTCGTCCGACGATGGCGGTAACGTCGCCGCCGTAGTCCGTGTGAGCAAGACGCTGTTCCGGGCTCGCCATCTCCATTTGATAGGAATGGACGAAGTAGGCGTGGTCACCGGTGGAGATGCCTTCCATAACGGGGTGCGGAGTGTCGACCACGAGGTCATTCCAGCCCATATGCGGAATCTTTCGTCCCGGTGCCTCGATGCGCGTTACGGTTCCGTCGATCCAGCCCAAACCATCGGTGTATTGGAACTCATGTCCGTCCCGCGCCATGAGTTGCATGCCCACACAGATGCCCATGAAGGGGCGGGCCTTGCGTGTGACGGCCTCCACCATGGCTTCAAAGCAGCCCGACGCCCTGAGCGCGGCTGCACAGGCCGGGAACGCGCCGTCGCCGGGAAGGACTATCCTGTCTGCGCGCGCCACGTCCTCAGGATCCGCAGTGACGTGCACACTGCCTGCGTCGGTGTCTCGGGCCATCTTCTCGAAAGCCTTCGCAGCGCTGTGCAGGTTGCCACTATCGTAGTCGATCAAGACGGTGCGCACGGTCAGAGCGCGCCTTTCGTTGAGGGGATTGCGTTGGCCTTGCGCGGGTCGGTTTCCAGCGCTTCGCGCAGGCTCCGAGCCACGGCTTTGAACGTCGCCTCGGCAATGTGATGCGCATTGATGCCGTGGAGCTTGTCCACGTGGAGCGTGATGCCGCCGTGG
>JBCCPQ010000022.1:0-16009 GCA_039024825.1 Pseudomonadota bacterium | reverse complement strand
TGCCCTTCGAAAACGTGCTGGGTGAGGAGGGACGCGGCGTGCAGGTGCTCATGTCGGGTCTCGATTATGAGCGCGTCGTTCTCGCGGGCATTGGCCTTGGGATCATGGCGGCCTGTCTTGATGAGGTCATGCCCTACGTTTCAGAACGCAAGCAGTTCGGCCAGCCAATCGGAAACTTCCAGCTGATGCAGGGTAAGATCGCCGACATGTACACGGCCATGAACTCAGCCCGCGCTTACGTCTATGCGGTCGCCAAGGCCTGCGATCGGGGCGAGGTTACGCGCCAGGACGCCGCGGCCTGCTGCCTTTACGCTTCGGAGGCCGCGATGACGCAGGCGCATCAGGCCGTGCAGGCCATGGGCGGGGCAGGGTTCCTGAATGACGCCCCCGTCGCGCGGATCTTTCGCGACGCGAAATTGATGGAAATCGGTGCGGGTACGTCCGAGATACGTCGCATGTTGGTGGGTCGTGAGCTTGTTGGGGCCATGGCCTGATGCCGGAAAAAGAGCGCCGCAGTCCGCAGGAGAAGAAAGCGCTCTCCTACGCGCGGGATCGCCGCAACACATACGGCGAGAACAATAAGGCTGCCCGCAAGGCAATCCCGCGTAACAAGAAGACCGCGAACCGCAGTGTCCGACGTGTGGCGAAACAAGCACTAATGCATGAAGACCTTGAGACTGTCGCGCCGCCCGATCACAAACGTAAATGGCGCAAGGTGCCAGACGACAAACTCGGGGCCATTCTGGAGTGGCGCGACGAACCCCCAGTGACCACTGACACCATGCATGAATGGAACGCCCACGCGTTCAACTTCAGCGCTGAGGAACTTGCCGCGCGGCGCCTCAGGGACCGCCTCCGCCGTTTGAAGAAGACCACAAAATGATCTTTCGCCTCCTGATCTGCCTGACTTTGCTGCTCACTACCTCGGCCCAGGCCGGGGTCGCGGCTTATGAGCAATGCGTGGGTTCCGATTACGAAAGCCGGCTCAATGCCAAGTTTGCGGAACGGTTCCCAACCACAACATGCGATGGCGACTGCGACCCCTGGCTCATGAAATCAGTCGAGGGCCTCGTACGTGCAGAGTGCCGTGCCGCTGCGCTTGACGATTGTGAGAGCCAGAAGTGCCGATTAGGCCTGCAGGGGCGCTGGACGGCGGACGAAGCCCTGGTGCGCATGCGCATCGCGGAACTAATGACGGCCATCGATATGGCGGCGCTGCCAGCGCTTCAGGCACGCCGGCTTTCGGATCCGTCGCGCTGGTCTACCACGTTTACCTGCACAGGCGACGCCACGACCTGCGCCGCCGCACGGCAAGGCCAGAGCCTTGGCGACGCCGAGCGCATCCTGACAGAGGTTGAGGCGCTGCAATGATGCCCCGCTGGCTCTACTTTGCGCCGCTCGCGATCCTCGTGCTGATCGTCGGCTACACCGGGCTCAGGCTTGGGATCGAGCGGGCGAATGTGACTGAGGGAGCAGTGATTGACTACTACGCCACTGAGTATCTCGAAGACCACGCCCAGATGATCGGCCCCGGCGCTGCTCTCACTGATTGCGTTGGCGTGCCGGGCGAGGTTGGACAGGTCTGGATCGAGGTCCAATGCTCCCCGGCGAGCGGAGAAGCGGCGTTTCTCTACGGAGTAAACCGCAACGGTGGCCTTCTCTACGCCGCGCGCGCAGGCGAGGTACCGGAGGTATGAGGTGGCTCATCCTTTCGGTTCTCGGTTCACCGGCTATCGCCCAAGACGTCGTCTTCGACCCGTCACCGACGTCATCATGCGTAGCCGCTCAAGACACATCTCAAGCGTCGTCCCAGTGCGTGGGACGCGCCGCCTCTGCCTGCATGGAGCTCACTCCGGGTGGCTACACCACTGTAGCAGTGTCGCGCTGCCTCGATCTTGAGTTTCAATACTGGGATACGGAGCTCAACGCTGCGTACAGAGCCGCGCTTGCTACTGCCAAATCCATCGATGCGGAAGGCTCTATCGGGCCGCGAGGACGGGCGAATGCCGAAGAGAACCTGCGCGCGATGCAACGCGCGTGGATCCCGTATCGGGACGCCCGTTGTGACTTTGAGAGCTCCAAGTGGGGGGGCGGTTCGGGAGGCGGCCCAGCGACCATCGGCTGCCTCATGCAGGAAACGGCGCGCCAAACACTGATCCTGCGGGAAGGGTTTGGCCTATGACCCGCGCCGCTCACGAGGCTGCCCTTGCCGAAGTGGCAAAGGCGGCGGCCTATGCGGCCGCAGGTGGTGGCACAGCCGCGCGCGAACGGCATCTGAGCCGGGGCAAGATGCTGCCACGAGATCGGATTGCAAGCGTTTTGGACCCAGGTTCTGACTTTCTTGAGATCGGAGCGCTGGCGGCTCATGGCATGTACGCTGGCATTGCGCCCTGTGCGGGGGTCATTGCAGGCATCGGTACGGTTCAGGGCAGGCTGTGCATGGTCATGGCCAACGACGCCACCGTGAAAGGCGGCACCTATTACCCCTTGACCGTCAAAAAGCACCTCCGTGCGCAAGAGATAGCTTCAGAGAACCGGCTTCCCTGCATCTACCTCGTGGATTCGGGTGGCGCGAATCTGCCCAATCAGGATGAGGTCTTTCCGGACCGCGATCACTTCGGACGGATCTTTTACAACCAAGCAAGAATGAGCGCTGATGGCGTCCCACAGATCGCCGCCGTCATGGGCTCTTGTACAGCGGGCGGCGCCTACGTTCCCGCCATGGCCGACGTGTCGATTATTGTGAAAGAGCAAGGCACGATCTTCCTGGCCGGACCGCCCCTTGTGAAGGCCGCAACGGGTGAGGTGGTGAGCGCCGAAGAGCTTGGTGGTGGCGATGTCCACACCCGCCTCTCCGGTGTTGTAGACTATCTCGCCGAAGACGATACTCACGCCATCGCCCTTGTTCGGGAAGCGGTGCGAAATCTTGGCGGTGAGGTGCCCAGTACCCAGCCCTCTGGGCCTGCTCCTAAGGCATCCGTGGACGACCTTTTCGATGTTATCCCCGCCGACCTCCGCACCCCGTACGACATCCGCGAAGTGATCGACCGCATTGTGGACGGCGATGGCTTCGATGAATTCAAGCCGCGGTTCGGCGAAACGCTTGTCACCGGGTTTGCCCGGATCCAGGGCATGCAATGCGGGATTATTGCCAACAACGGCGTCTTGTTCTCCGAAGCGGCGCAGAAGGGCGCCCATTTTGTGGAGCTCTGCTCACAGCGGCGCATCCCGCTGGTATTTCTCCAAAACATCACCGGCTTCATGGTCGGCAAGAAGTACGAAAATGAAGGTATCGCCCGACATGGAGCAAAAATGGTGACCGCGGTGGCCTGCACGTCGGTGCCTAAAATCACTTTGATCGTAGGCGGCTCTTTTGGAGCCGGGAACTACGGCATGGCGGGCCGGGCCTATCAGCCACGTTTCCTGTGGACCTGGCCCACCTCCCGCACCGCGGTCATGGGGGCGGCACAGGCCGCCGGCGTCCTCGCAACGGTTCGTCGAGATGCCATAGAAAGGAAGGGGGAAAGCTGGTCCGAAGACGAGGAGGCCGCCTTCAAACAGCCCACAATCGATCAGTTCGAAGCGCAGTCACACCCCCTGTATTCCTCAGCCCGGCTTTGGGATGACGGCGTGATCGACCCGCGGGATAGCCGTCGCGTGCTTGCGCTTTCCCTCCGGGCCGCCCTCAATGCCCCCATAGAGGAGTCGCGCTTCGGCGTGTTCCGCATGTAATGACGGGTGACCTCAAGACGCGCTATCCGGAGGCTGAGACGTTTACTTTCGGCGATAGTGAAGCCCTCTGCGAGGAACTCTTAGGCCTTGTTATCGAGGGTAAAAAACGCGCTACATGCGGCGCCTTGCGCGACTTCGGTGACGATGGCGAGCCGCGACCGGTCGTGGGTCGCCGCGACATCGCGCTCCACTGGGACGGCACGCCCGCCGTTGTGATCGAGACGACCTGCGTGCTGATATCCAAGTTCAAGGACGTGGATGCCGGCTTCGCTCTCAGCGAAGGCGAGAATAGCAGTCTTGAGGGCTGGCGCCGCGATCACCGCGCCTATTTCGAACGCAACGGTGGTTGGTCCGAAGACATGGACCTGATCTGCGAATACTTCAAAGTGGTGGAGGTCTTGGAATGAGCGATAGGGAGAAGCTCCTGACTGAGCCGGACGCCATGGGTCGCCATTGGGTCTACCTGACCCCGCAGGAGGCCCATGGCCATCCGAAAGGTGGGCCGGGACCGCTGGAATACGGGATGGCGCTCTGGTTCTCTCTCATTGCTGCGTTCGAGGCCGTCGTGAACATTGGATACGGACAGTTTGGGATCGTGCAGCTTGTTTTCACGGTGCTGATGCTTGTGTGCGCCGTGGGTCTGATCATCCGCGCGCCTTGGTCCTTTGTCCTCGCTGTTCTACTGGCTGTGAGGGAGATGTTTGGATTCGTTCAGCTCATCGGGGGCGGGGCGTTCGAAGTGCCGCCGGTCCTTGCGCTCTACGGTGTCGTCAATGCGGTTATCGGCATTGGCATCGTTTTCTACATGATCGAAGGCGACAGACCCAACCTGATCTACCGCCACCGCTATCGCTCATACCGGGCGGAGCGTCAGGTCGCTGATGATTAAAACGCTCCTAATCGCAAACCGCGGAGAGATCGCGGTCAGGATCGCGCGGACGGCGCGGGGAATGGGGGTCAGAAGTGTTGCGGTTTTCTCTGACGTTGATCGTGACGCCGCGCATGTGTCGGCCTGTGACGATGCCGTGGCCCTTGGTGGGCAGACCCCAGCGGAGAGTTATCTCCGTCAGGACGCGATCATCGAAGCGGCGCGTTCCACAGGGGCAGAAGCGATCCATCCGGGCTACGGCTTTCTGTCTGAAAACCCTGAATTCGTCGAAAAAGTCGCAAACGCAGGCATTATCTTTGTGGGCCCGTCTGCCTCCGCTATCCGCGCCATGGGCCTCAAGGATGCAGCAAAGGCGCTGATGGAGACGGCAGGGGTCCCCGTTGTGCCGGGCTATCATGGTAAAGATCAAAACCCCCTCAACCTTGCCGCGGAAGCAGGCAAGATCGGGTATCCCGTCCTGATCAAAGCGGTCGCAGGTGGTGGCGGCAAAGGCATGCGACTTGTGGAGCGCGAGGAAGAGTTCGCAGAAGCTTTGGCCTCCGCGCAAAGCGAGGCGAAGGGCGCGTTCGGCAATTCGGATGTCCTCATTGAAAAGTTCGTTGCCACCCCACGCCATATCGAAGTGCAGATCTTCGGGGATGGTTCTCGCGCCGTGCACTTGTTTGAACGGGATTGTTCGCTCCAGCGACGGCATCAAAAGGTGATTGAAGAGGCGCCCGCGCCAGGCATGACAGCCGAGATGCGGGAGGTCATAGGCGCCGCAGCAATTCGCGCGGCGGAGGCAATTAATTACAGCGGAGCAGGCACGGTCGAGTTCATCGCTGACGCGTCCGAGGGGCTCCGCTCGGACCGCTTTTACTTCATGGAGATGAACACCCGCCTGCAGGTGGAGCATCCGGTGACCGAGGCAGTGACTGGCATCGATCTCGTGCGCTGGCAGCTAGAGGTTGCGGGTGGCAAGCCGTTGCCGGCAGCGCAGGAGGATATCTCGATCACGGGTCACGCCATCGAGGCCCGCCTGTATGCAGAGGATCCAGCGGCCGGATTTTTGCCGGCCACCGGTCGCATCACACGGTTGAACTTCGCCGGGTATAGGGCCGATGCGGGCGTGCGTGAGGGCGACGTCATCAGCCCGTTCTACGATCCGATGATCGCCAAGATCATCGAGTTTGGTCGTGATCGCGAGGCGGCTTTGGCCGCGCTCGACCGTACGTTGAGCGAGACGGAAGTCGCGGGCCTCACCACGAACCTAGGGTTCCTGCGCCGACTTATCCGCGTGCCGGCTTTCATCTCAGGCGCTGTGGATACGGGCCTCATTGCACGAGAGGGGGAGGCTTTGGCCGCAAACCCGCAGCCATGTGCCAAGACCCGCGCACTTGCGGCTCTTGGCGCGTTGGGATTTGCCGACGGCCTCAGCGATGACCTTGGCTTCGCCCTTTGGCAACCACTGGTCCATCGTGCCCACCTCACCTTTGAGGATGCAGAGCTTGAATTGCCCGTAACCTTCAAAGGCAAGGCGGCGGACGTGGGCGGCACGTTGGTTGAATGGCGTGACGGGCGCTGGTGGATAGACGGCGCACCCACTGCCGCGCGTATCCAACGCGACCCTGCTGTCGTCACAGTTTTTTACGGCTCGCCCTACGTCTTCGGCGTTCCTGATCAACTTGCGCGCGGTAGCGTGGGGCAGGGTGCTGACGTGGTGGAGGCGCCTATGCCGGGGCTCCTTCGGAGCGTCATGGCTCGGGCTGGCCAAGCCGTCAAAGTGGGTGAACCGCTGGCCATATTCGAGGCGATGAAGATGGAACATACGCTGCGCGCCCCTCGCGATGGCGTGGTGGAGGAGGTTCTCGCCACGTCCGGTGCACAAGTAGATGCGGGAACACCCATCATTCGGCTGAGCCTGGATGATTAAGCTTCACCACTGTCCGCAGACGCGCTCCATGCGGGTGCTCTGGCTCTTGCATGAGATCGGTACTGAGTTCGAGCTGCACGAATGGCCCTTCGACAAGTCATTAAGGGGGAAGGATTTTCTTGCGTTGAACCCGGCGGGGCGCGTCCCAGCCATAGAGATCGACGGGGAGGTGATCTGGGAAAGCGGTGCGATCCTAGAAGCCCTCTGTGAGCGCTTCCCGGACGCCGGGCTAGGTCGCGCACCCGGTCACGCGGAAAGGAACCGCTATCTGACATGGCTTCATTTCGCGGAAACGATCAGCCAGCACGCTGCCGCTCTCACCCAGCAGCACATCATGCTGCGAGAGGATCACATGCGCTCCCCCATCGTGATGCAGCTTGAGGCCAAACGCATTGGAAAGTGCTATGCCGCGTTGGAGAAGGAACTTGGGCCTTACCTCCTGTCCAGCTTCTCAGCAGCAGACATCGCGGTGGGGCAGGCCATCTATATGGCGCGACACTTCACGGCCCTGGATCCCTATCCCCTTGTGGCCGAGTGGTATGGCAGGATCACCGCGCGCCCGGCCTTCCAGGCGTCGTTGCCGGGGCCCGTGCGCCTTTACGCAAAAGACTTTTACCCGCCCTGGGAGGGTCCAGCGTGACGGAGAAGGTGGAAATCGTGGAAGTCGGGCCGCGCGACGGCCTTCAAAATGAGAAGGCGGTCATCTCCGTCGCGCAGAAGTCGGCTTTGATCCACGCCTGTGCCGATGCCGGGTTGAAGATGATCGAGATGGGCTCCTTCGTGAACCCTGAACGCGTTCCGCAAATGGCGGACACCGGCGCTGTGATGCGGGCCGTGGGCGAATTGCCGGGCGTTCGTGGCATGGTGCTTGTTCCCACGGTTCGGCGTCTCCAGGAATACGCACTCGTGCGCGCCCAGGCTCAGTTCGAACTTTCCGACATCGCCGTCTTTATCAGCGCGACAGAAGCGTTCAGCCGTGCCAATTTGGGCTGCTCGGTGGAGGAAAGCCTCGCGCGGGTAGGGGCGATCCTTGAGAAGCTTCCCGAAGCGACCCGCGTCCGGGGCTATATCAGCTGCGCCACTGACTGCCCGTTTGAAGGGCATGTGCCCGCATCCGCCGTCGGTCGATTGGCGGCTGAGTTGCGCACTGCGGGATGCGATACTCTGGCGCTCGCAGACACCATCGGAAAAGGCACGCCTGCCCGAGTTGAGGCAATGCTCACATCTGCGCTCAACGCGTGGCCGCCTGAAGAAACGGCAGCGCATTTTCATGATACTGTTGGTCTTGCATTGGCGAATGTGGACGTGTCCTTGGAGCTCGGCTTGCGAAGCTTCGATAGTTCTGTCGCAGGTCTCGGGGGCTGCCCCTATGCCCCGGGCGCGCCTGGAAACCTCGCAACTGAGGCGCTCTTGGATCATCTGGACGCCCGCGGCTTTCAAACCGGGGTAGATCGCGCGAGATTGACGACTGCGGCGGCTATGGCGCGGGAGATTGTGGGGCGGTGAGATGGTGATCGAGGTCGAGACCGACGCACGGGGGGTAATGACGCTTTGGCTTTCCCGGTCGGACGTACATAACGCCATGAACGCAGAGATGATGGATGCAATCAGCGACACCGTTTCTGTGCTGAAACCGGGCGGAGACGTGCGCGTGCTCGTTCTCGCTGGCCGCGGTAAGAGCTTTTGTGCCGGCGGCGATCTCGGCTGGATGCGCGCGCAGTTTAGGGCGCCACCAAACGCGCGCCGCTTGGAGGCAAGACGGTTAAGCGACATGTTGGGGATCCTGAACAGTGCGGAGGTGCCCGTGATCGGGCGTATTCACGGCAACGCTTTCGGCGGCGGCGTTGGTCTCGCGTGCGTCTGCGACACTGCGTTCGCCATTGAAGATGCGCTTATGGGCCTGACTGAAACGAAGCTTGGCCTGATTCCGGCTACGATTGGGCCTTACGTGGCTGCTCGTCTCGGGCCCCGAACGCGGTCTGTTTTCATGTCATCTCGCATTTTCACGGCGGCCGAAGCGGCAAAGATGGGTCTTGTATCGACGGTCGCGACCGAAGCGGATCTCGACGCGCGGGTGGAGCGTGAGGTCGCCGCATATCTCGCAGCAGCGCCGGGGGCCGTGGCGGATGCCAAGCGCCTGGCACGTGCGCTTGGCCCTGATTTGAGCCAACCGGTGATTGAGGCTGCGCTCGATGCGCTTGTGGCGCGCTGGGAGAGCGTGGAAGCCTCGGAGGGCGTTGGCGCGTTCTTTGAAAAGCGCGCCCCTGAGTGGAAGCTTTAGACGAGACTACGGCACCAGGACTTTGCCTTTGACCCGGGGCACGTGAGGCGACACTCTCCGCGCCATGAGCATGTCCAGCGATCCCTTGCTGCTATATTGCGTCGGTGCCACAAAGGCTGGCACCTCGTGGCTTTACCGGACGCTGGCGGATCGCGCTGACGTGGCGCTGAGCGCGGTCAAGGAAACCCATTACTGGGACACACTCGCCCACGAGGACCGGCATAAATGGGTGGCAACATTGAACCTCCGTCGCGCCCGTTTCTCAGAAGCTCTGTCCGACGCGGAAGCCCGCGGGATCGACTGGAAAGCGCGAAACATGAGCCGCCAAATCGCGGATGTGGATCGGCTACTAGCCATGCTCAAAGACGGGTCGCGGGCGGCGTACTTCGCTTATCTGCAGGCTGGTGTCACGAACGACACCCGCCTGATCGGAGACATCTGCCCCGCCTATTCCCTGCTTGACGCAACGACATACCGCGAAATGGCCGCGCTCTCCTCTGAGACCCGTTTTCTCTTTCTCATTCGTGAGCCCGTGGCGCGGCTGTGGTCGGCAGTGCGCATGCAGGCAGACCGCCAGCTTGGCCCCGGTGAAACAATTGAGGAGAAGGCCAACAACATCCTCTGGCGTGTTCTCGAACGCGGCGCGGAGAAGCACCTCACCGCGCGAGGCGCCTACAGCGAGACGATCACGCGTCTGCGGCAAGCAATTGCGCCCGATGCTCTTCGCGTCATGTACATGGAGGAACTCGTGACTGACGCAGGCTACGGGGCGCTTTGCGAGTGGCTTGGCTTGCCCGCATCGCAAGCACCCGTGGGGGATAAGGTCCATGCGGGCCAAAACATCGCCCTGCGGCCCCATCTCGCGGCACGCGCGGCTGACCTTCTGGCAGTCGAATACACCTTTGCCGAGCAGGAAGTAGGTCCGCTTCCCCGCGCGTGGCAGGCGCAAAGACCATGAACTGGACCTTTATAGTTGCCGGGTTTCTCGCTTTGATCGCGCTTGCCATTCTTGGCCGTATTATGCGGTGCTGGCTGGCAAACCCAAGCGCGGCGCTTTTGCTCACAAGTCATGACCCGGAACAATTCCCCCAGGTGATGGCGGGGCGTTATGCGTTTATGGCCGCTATGATTATGGGAGCACTGATCTTCGGCGGGGCAGGGGCATTGGCCTTTGTGTTTGCGTCCCTGAGCGGCCTAGGCTTCTACGATGGATGGGTCTACGGGCGCGTTGGTAAGTCGACTGCCAAGCACAATCAGGCAGGCTTGGCGTCGCTTGCTGCGGCACTTGCGTGCCTTGCGCTTTGGGCAGGCGCCTAGTCCCGGTCGGGACCCTTGACCTGTGTCGTTCGCCAAGGCACGCCATAGTTATGAGCCTCCTAACCGCAATCTTTGCTTTCGTGGCCGTCGTGACGCTCACGGTGACAGGGGGGATTGTGCTTCTCATGCTCAGGGATCCCGAGAACGGTTTGGAGAAACTCAAGCATCGCCGTGAAGAGCTGCCCCACGTCATGACTGGCCGTTACATCACGTTCTTTACGCTCACGGTCATGGCTGTCCTCTACGGCGATTTCCTTGTCATGCTCGGCCTGCAAGTCGCTTTCATCGTTGCGTCTCTGGCCGACACGTGGATTTACGCCCGGCGCGGCTACCCGTTTGGCAGTCATCTGATGGCAACGTTCGCATCGGCTGTTGCAGCATGCCTTTGTGCGTATGCGCTGACCTTGAGCTGATCCGACTGTGGCGCTCCGGTCCCCGTGACGTGGTGCATTCATCTTTCCCCTCACCTCAGGGGAGGACAGCGCTCACTGCCCATGATATGACCCATGAAAAATGTGGGTAATCAGGGAGATTTCGACCCATGAACAACGATACTGGGGGAATGAACTGCACGTTCAGCTCATTTATCATGGCCGGCCTGATCGGTGTGCTTGGCACCGTCGTCATGCGCTTTTTTGCGGAGCTGTCATGGGAAGGTGCAATCTTCGTCGGAGTGCTTCTCATCGCCGTGTTGGGCGTTCTGTTCAACTGGATCTTCTGCCGGGAACTTCCGGCTATTGGAGACATTGAGGCGCCGGGCGCATCGGCACCCAAGGCTGCTGCTCCTGCAGCAGAGGCACCGGCTGCGCCTGCTGCGGCTCCCGCTGCCGCGGCCCCAGCCGCTGCTCCGGCGGCATCTGCGCCCGAACCTGCACCCGCATCCGAGGCACTAGCCACAAGTGAAGGCACACGTCCAGAAGCCCTGAGCGCTGCTCGAGATGGAAAGGCGGATAACCTCAAGGAAATCAAAGGTATCGGACCCAAACTTGAGAAGCTCTGCAACAGCCTCGGGTTCTATCACTTTGACCAGATCGCAGGCTGGACCGCCGATGAGGTCGCTTGGGTCGACCAGAACCTTGAAGGGTTCAAGGGTCGAGTTACACGCGATGAGTGGGTCTCTCAGGCAAAGATTTTGGCCGAAGGTGGCGAGACCGAGTTCTCGAAGAAAGTCGAAGACGGTAAAGTCTACTGATCGTTTAACACAGAGAACTGGCGCGCCTCCAAAAGGCGCGCCTTGTGCTTTTAGGGTCGGGTCCAGTGGCCAAGAAACCAAAACGTGTCGAGTATAGCGCCGCAGACATGGCGCGCGCGCGCACCGGAAGAACGGTTGCCCTTGTCCTGGTCGGGGCGACGCTTATTTGGCTTCTGGCGCAGGTCTTGGGACCCAAGCTGGGCTTGCCGGGAGAATATGCGATCCTCTTTGATCTGGCGGCGCTTGCAGCTTTTCTCTGGGCAATAATCGTGGCGTTTCGGCTTTGGCGCACGCGGGGCGACTAGGCTATTCCGCGCCACCAATGGGCGCCTGCTATTGAATATCAGGCGCTCCTGATCTCTTCTCCGGGTCAACATCTGACGAAAGGATGACCATGCGACGAGCAGCGCACATTCTCTCTCTTCCCGCGTCCCTTTGGGCCGTCTCGGTCGCGGCGGAGACCTCAGCGCCGGATTACTACATTGAGGCCCTCTTTGCGGTCTCCACGGCAGAGACGCTGACGGAGTTCTGCCCGGCGGTGGGCTTTGACCCACGGGCCGCGAACGCCCAGGCCGAGGGCGTTCTTAATCGGCTGGCTGAGGACGGGATAACCGGCGATGCTCTTCTGTCCCTCACCGGTATCGAAGCAGGCGTCGCAGATCTTCAGGCTGCTTTCACGGAGCGGTACGCGTTGGCCAACCCAACGGAGGATTCAATCTGTGCAGCCGCACAGGCGGAGATGACCGCTGGTAGCGCCATTGGCCGAGTTCTTGTGGAGAGCGGCCAATGATACGCCTGCTTTTGACGGTCATCCTTGTGCTTGCCCCGTTGGGCGCAACTCTCTCGGCGCGGAGCCCTGGCGACGTGTCCGAGGTGCGCAACGGGCTTCTGGCAGTGGCCGTGGGCAATCTCATCCAAGAGAACTGCGCAACGATTTCACCGCGCCTGATCCGGGTCTATTCCCTGCGAAATCAGCTCCTTGCGGCGGCTCGGAGCGAGGGATTTACCGATGCCGAGATCGATGCATATGTCGATGACAAGGCTGCGCGGGCACGTTTGGAAGTAGAAGCCGCGGCCTATCTGCGCCAAAACGGTGTGGTGGACGGTGCCAATGACACCTACTGCACGGTTGGCCGCGCGGAGATAGCCGCCAATTCCGCCGTCGGTCGACTTCTGCGGGAGCGCTAGCGCGTGCGCCTCGTTGCTATCGGCGCTGTCTGCGCGCTCTTGGGATGCAGCCCTTCGTCTGGCGTTGTTGCGCCGAAAGCGGAGGGCCTGAAATATCTCGGGATTGAGACCCGGCTCCTGGACGCGGAACTTGTGAACTTTTCTTTGGCGGTGGCGGGTGCAACCTCGCCCGAGGATATGCGCGCCTACGGAGACTGCGCCGCGGCGCAGTATGCGCTTATCCGCGGATATCGGTTCGCGCGCCACGTACGCACTAACGTCGAGGAAACTGGCCCAATCTGGCGCGCTGACGCTGTCTACACGATATCGGCCGGCGTTCCGCGCGGGACGCAGACGCTCGACGCGGGGCTCACTGTGACCATCTGCCAGCAAGCGGGCGTCCCAACTGTGTGAGCGGCCTGCACTCGACGCGCAGGAACCCACGACCTAGGTTTCCCGTCAGCGGCAGGATGGTCGCCAAGAGGGGCAGGCGAATTATGAAAGACAGGCACGGCAGCGCGGTATCGGTGGCGCGACGCCAACAACGTAACCTCGCACGGTTTGGCCTTAGCGCGAGCTTGAAAGGCGGGTTCCGAAGCTCTCTTAGGGCAAAATTTCTTGCGAAGAAATTTGCAAGGATTTTCGCAAAATCCTTGGCGCCATGGGGCACGGGCCCAGACTTGCGTCGTCTACTTGCACTTGGCTTCCAAAGCGGGCAGGCGTCCCTCCAATACAACCGCCCTTGCGCGGCTTTCTGAACGGAGACGCCCCCTTTGGAGCTGACGATCCTCCTGGTCCTCCTTCTGGCCACCCTGATCTCGAGCCCGCTCGGTCGAGGTTTGGGCGAGCGGGGGGCAGCGCTTGCTAGCACAGGTCTGGGAGCGCTTGCCGCGGTTCTTGCCTGGGGCGTGTTTGTTGGCACGCTTGGCGAAGGGTATGAGGCCCGTACGGTCTTCGTTGCGGCCTGGATCGAAAGCGGAACGCTCGCCTCCGAGATTGCATTCGAGGTGAGCAGGGCGTCTGCGGCTATCATGGTCATCGCACTGAGCCTTTCCACCGCCGCGCAATTCTATGCAATCGCGCTGAAAACGCCGAAGAAGCTGCTGAAGGTCGGTGATAGCAGGGCTATGCGGATGACCTCCTCGGCGTCTCTGCTTGCCTTGTCGCTCGTCGTTGTGGCGCTTTCCGCGGGTACTCTGCTGTTGTCTGCTGGTCTTATCATCTTCGCCGTCGCTGCGGCGCTTGCCCTTGATTTCAATGTTCGCAGCGTAGGGGCAGGGCGCGCGGCAGCACGCGGCCTGCTCATTGGACTTTGCGGGGCGCTTCTTTGCCTTCTTGCCGCGGGCTTTCTATTTGCCGCAGCCGACGCCGTATCCTTTGAGGTATTAGCGCCACTTGCAGAAAGCGTCCCTGCGGCGCCGATGACACTCGCTTTTGGCCTTGCTGGACTAGCCCTCGCGGCGTCGCTGCCCTTCCTTCCGTGGACGCGCAAGGCGTCTGAAGTTCCCGGCGCACTTGCAGCGCTCCTGAGCATCTGTGCGGGCCTCGTGGCCGTCACCGTCCTCTTGCGCGCTCAACCCTTCCTTGAGACTGCTCCGTTGCTTCTGGAGGGCCTTTTGATTGCAACGGCTGTTCTTGCCCCTCTTACAGCCTTCGCGCAGCAATCTGGGCGTGCTTCCCTGGCGGCTTCAGCTTTAGCGCCTGTGGCTCTTGCGGCGTTCTGCGCATTGAATGGGGACGGGACGTCAGCCCTCATCCTCCTTGCCGGCCAGGGGATTTCCCTCCTTTTGCTGGGAGCAGCACTTGACCGGCTGACCGACCGTGCGGGGGAGGAAGGCACTGCCGCGCAGACCCGAGGCGCGCAAGTCGCAGCCATTGCCGGGGCCGCATCGGCTACAGGCTTCGGCGTTCCCGTCCTTCTCGGACCGCTAGCACTGATGTTGCCGGGCTACCTTGGGCAGGCAGGGGTGCTTGGGACGGCTGGGGCGCTATACTGGCCCATGGTGGCTACCCTCGCGCTGCACTCCTTCGCAATCTGGGTGCTTTACCTCAATGCCTTCCATGGCCATGGAAAGAAGAAGTCCGACGAGAATTGGCCCGAGGCTGACTCTCTCACCAATCGCGTGGCAAACGGCATTCTTCTGGCTGCGCTCCTCTCCCTTGGTATTGGTGTCGGCACCATGATTGGCACTCCGGCAGAAGGGTCTTTGCCGGGCGCACCGTTGGTCGCCGGCTTGGCGGGGCTCGTACTGGCAGTGCTTTCCCGGCTTGTACCAGTGACAGGAGCGGCCGCGCTCCGCCCTATCTTCGAGGGTCCCCTCTTTTTGCAAGACATCTACCGGCTCGGCCTTGAGGCGCCCCTTCGCGCGCTCGGACGTCTCATAGCAGATCGTTTAGATACATCGCTTCTCGAATTGATCTTTGAGCCGTTGTCCGCGCGGCTCCTCCCAGGGCTAAGCCGGCGAACCGCACAGCTGGGTGCCTCGCGCGCGGCCCCTTGGGCCGTGGGCGTGATCGTCGCTGCGGCGCTTCTGCTCACGCTCGTGACGTTGGCGGGGGGATAGGGAGATGGACAACCTCCTTTCGATCCTAACTTTCATCCCGCTTCTGGCAGCTCTGATCCTCGCAATCTTCCTACGCGGCGATGATGAGGCCGCGCAGCGCAACGCCAAATGGCTTGCTGTCACCGCGACCGGAGCGACGTTCCTCGTGGCGCTGATGCTGTGGGGTGCCTTTGATCCGAATGTCGATGGCTTCCAGTTTGTTGAAGTCCGGGAATGGCCGCTGGGCCTCGCGTATCGCGCAGGCGTGGATGGCCTGTCCCTTGGCCTCTGCCTTACCGTTGCGGGGCTTGCGCCGTTGGCCGTAGCGGCGAGTTGGCGTGTGGATGAAAGAGTGCGCGACTACATCATCGCGCTTTTGACGGCAGAAACATTCGTCCTGGCGGCGCTATTATCCCTCGATCTCGTATTCTTCGCTTTCTTTCTCGAGTTAGCGGCGGTGCCATTGCTGATCCTTGCGGGCCTCTGGGGGACGAAAGGATCAGGTCAGGCTGCGCTGAAGGCGCTCCTCTACGCTATTCCGGGTGCCCTGCTTTTGATCCTGACCCTCTCCACCATGGCGGGTGACGCAGGGACGACGGATATTGATGCCCTCATGCGTCACAACCTCCCCACTGGGGGGGAGGGCAGATTTGCCGGCGGAATGCAAACCTGGCTTCTGCTTGGGCTTGCCTGGTCTGTCGCGGTGAAGCTGCCTCTTTGGCCGCTCCATGCTTGGTTGCCGAGTGTCGCGGTGTGCGCGCCGGCGGCCGTTACACTGCTTATTGTTAGCTCGGGCATGATCCTTGGGCTTTACGTGCTGCTAAGGCTGGCGGTCCCGATGCTCCCTGTGGGTCTTGCAGAACTTTGGCCGTACTTTGTGGCGCTCGCCATGCTTAGCTTTGTCTGGGCCGCGCTCGCAGCTTACGTTCAGGAGAGGATGCGCGGCGCGCTGGGATACCTGGCCATGGCGCTGGGC
>JBCCPQ010000021.1:0-16072 GCA_039024825.1 Pseudomonadota bacterium | reverse complement strand
CCCTGCCGCGGGAGAGGCTCTGGCGGCCACACTCGCGCGCCTGCCTGCACGTCCGACGCATCTTGTCTGCGGGATGCTCAACACAAAGGACGTTGTGGGCTACATGCGCCCCCTCGCAACGCGGGCCTTGAGCCTTCATGCGGTGAGCATCCCGGGAGAGAACGCGACCCTTTCCAGCGCAGAGACTGCGGCAGCGGCCCGCGAGGCGGGGCTGGCGGCTCATGAGGCCGACAGCGTGGAAGACGCCGTAACCGCAATTCTGAAAGACGCGCCGAACGCCCGCATCTTGATCTGCGGATCGCTTTATTTTGCGGGTCATGTCCTTCGAACGCACGCATAGCGTGCAGCGGCTGTGAAAAAGCCAGTCATCCACAGAAATCGAATCACTTCCTGTTGACTTGATTCCGCGGCACCTACTACATCTTGCGCAGCAGTATATGCGTGCCCTGCTCGAAACTGGCTGCCACCAGATTTGGCGCGCATGTTGGGGGATGGGTTCATGATTTTGCCGAGGCCGTTTTGCGCCCTCATGGCGGCAAGCACGGGTTGGATGCCCGGGCCTGACCGCCTTAGCACCCCGCAATCCAGCACGGGGGGTGAGTTATGCAAAAGGGACTAGCAATCGTCGCGGCATTCTGCGTCGTCACCATGGGGCTGATCCTGCTTCAGCCGAAGCGTAGCCCGGAGCCTGGCCTTCAGCTTCCCACCCTGCGTGTCGATGCGCCAGCTCCCGAAGTGACGGCTGAACCTGAGGTGGCGGAGGTGGCACCACTGCCTGAGACCACCGAAGAGCCTGTCATCGCGGCAGTGCCTGAGCCCGAGCCAGAACTAGCCCCGCTTGTCACGGCCCTCCGCCCGGTTCTGAGGCCGGAAGGGTTGGTGCCGGAAGAAGCACCTGTCGCCGAGGAGCGTCTGGCCGCATCCGTGCTCCCCGAAGTGGAAGCTACTCCAGAAGCCATCGAAGACGCCCCCAGCGCGCCGGAACCTGCCCTTGCTGAGCTCGCGCCACCTGTGGAGACTGTCGTCCCGTCGATAGCCGAAGAGCCTGCAACGCAGGAACTCGCCAGCGAAGAGCCGCCCGCCGCTCCCCTCGTCGAAGTCCCGGCGGAGGCTCGTACCGCGCTTGCAGCGCTTCCGGCTGTCGAACCTGCCCCTGAGGTCGCGGCTGAACCTGTTCAGGAGCCGGTTGTTGTAGAAGCACCGGTGGAGCCGCCTGTCACCGAAGAGACGGCCCCGGACATCGAGGTCGCCGACGTGGCGGAGGAACCGGATCGGGCGATCACCCAGGTTATTGCCGGTCTCCTGCGCGGCGCGCTGAGCGTTGAGGAGCCCGTTGAAGAGATCGCAGAAGACGAACCGGTCGAAGAGGTCGCGGCATCTGATGCAGCCCTGCCCCCGAATGCTGCGCTATTCGCTGATATGGCGGCAGCGCGTCCGCAACTCATCATCGCGACGGGTACGGATGCGGATGGCCGGATCGGCCCCTCGCTCCGTTCCATGGCGCACAACACAAAGATCTACCCATCGGAGACGGCAAATCGCCCTGATTCACTGCTGTCCCTCGACATCAACTCCGACCGCTCTGTCGCTGAGGCTGCCGTAACGGCCTCTCCGGTGGCCGTGGCGCGCAGCTATTCATCCGGCACGATCACGCTCACCACGCGGATGGCGAACTCTCCGGCGACTCTGCCTGTGGCGGGGCCGCTCGTGCCCACGGTCGAGGCGAGCGCGGAGTTTGCAGCCCAGGGTCAGCTCGATGAAACGCCGCTCTTCCTTGACGGGCCAAGCGACGCCGTGGCGACCCTTGCCGCCCCCGAAGAGGTAGGCAACGCCGCCCTTCGCGCGCGTCTCGCTGACGCGCCCACGCGGGCCATCCACACCGTGCGCCTCGGGGACAGCCTCCTCACGCTGGCCCTGCGCTACTACGGCGATCCTGAAAAGGCAGAGGTTATCCTCGAAGCGAACCGCCGACACTTGAATGAGGACGGGTCGCTCCTCCTCGGGCAAATCGTCCGGATCCCGGACATCGACAATCTCTAAAGGCAAAGCCTAGAGAGCAGAGGGCGGCACCGACATCCCCAGTTTCAGTCGGTGCCGCCCGACCCCTTTGCGGCCTTTTCTCCGCGACTGCCGTTGCCTATGCAGGCAGGTATGAAAATCACGAAACTCACGACCTATATCGTCCCGCCGCGCTGGTGCTTTCTCAAGATCGAAACCGATGAAGGTATCAGCGGCTGGGGTGAACCGGTTCTCGAGGGCCGCGCGCTCGCCGTGGAAGCGATGGTGCATGAGCTTTCGGACTATCTGGTCGGTAAGGACCCTCTGCTTATCGAAGACCACTGGAACGTTATGTACCGCGGTGGCTTCTATCGTGGTGGCGGCATCCACATGAGCGCGGTGGCTGGGATCGATCAGGCGCTTTGGGACATCAAGGGTAAGGCCGCGGGTCTACCCGTGCACGTGATGCTCGGTGGCAAGTGTCGCGATACGATCAAGGTGTATAGCTGGATCGGCGGCGACCGGCCCGCCGATGTGGCCGCCAATGCAAAAGACGTCATGGCGCGGGGCTTCCAGGCCATCAAGCTCAACGGGTGCGAGGAAATGCAGATCGTTGACACGAATGCCCAGGTGGACGCGGCCGTGGCGACCATAGCTACGATCCGCGATGCTGTGGGGTACGATCTCGGAATCGGGGTCGATTTCCACGGCCGTGTCCAGAAGCCCATGGCCAAAGTCCTCGCCAAGGAGCTTGAGCCCTATCGCCTGATGTTCATCGAGGAACCGGTGCTGAGCGAGAATGCGGAGGCCCTTCGCGACATCGTGGCTCACGTCAATACGCCCATCGCGCTGGGCGAGCGGCTCTTTTCGCGCTGGGATTTCAAACAGGTGCTTGCGGACGGCTATGTCGACATCATCCAGCCGGACCTGAGCCATGCAGGCGGGATCACTGAATGCCGCAAGATCGCGACGATGGCGGAGGCTTATGACGTGGCGCTCGCGCCCCATTGCCCGCTCGGGCCCATTGCGCTCGCGGCGTGCCTGCAGGTCGATGCCGTCAGCCACAACGCCTTCATTCAGGAACAGTCGCTGGGTATTCACTACAACAAGTCCAACGACATCCTCGATTACCTCGTGAATAAGGATGTCTTCGCCTATGAGGACGGCTTCGTGAAGATCCCGGACGGTCCAGGACTGGGCGTGGAGATCGACGAGGACTACGTCAAGGAGCGCGCCGGGGAGGGCCACCGCTGGCGCAATCCGATCTGGCGGCACCAGGATGGTTCGGTGGCAGAATGGTGAGCGGACAAATCTCTTTGCAAGAGATTTGCAAGACTTTTCGCAAAAGTCTTGTTCGCTCCGGGAGAGCGCGATGAAGCTGACATTCCACCATATCAATTACGTCTCTGAAGACGTGAACCGGATGCACGATTTCTATACGCGCGTCCTCGGCCTTGATGACATACCCGCGAGCGATTTCCCCCGGACTGAGGCCAAAGGTGATCAGGGCTTCGCCGGTCAGATCAGCTTTGCCACTGACGGCGCCATGCAGATGCACCTCGCCCAGCGGGACTTCACCGTGCATTTCAAGAACGGTCGCACAATAAACCCGATTGAGCGTGGGCACATCGCGTTCCGCACCGACGATCTCGCAGGTTTCCTTGCCATTCTTGACGCCGAAGGCGTGCCCTACTCAGACTATGGCACAACGTTCAGCGCGGAGTGGCACCAGGTCTTCTTTCAGGACCCCGAAGGCAACATCATCGAGGTCCATCAGGAGGTGAAGGCCTAGGCGTCCTGACGCTTGCGCCAACAGATCGGGCTTGAGGACCGGGAAGGCCGTTGCCTAACTGTCAGCCTCGGCGTTCACTTGGCCCATGGCTACGTCAAAGGCAGCCTCAAAGAGGCCGAAACAGGCCACGGCCCCCGCGACAACCATGTTGCGGGTTCCCTCGGACCGGGGCAGGGCGCTCAATTCCCCCTGAACGTCACGCCAGAAATCGTTGAGGCTGTCGTCCCCGAGAAAGCGTCCGGCCGCCTGAACCCTTGGGTCATCAGATGCAGCGTGGCGACGCGAAAGGATCTTGCCCCCCATGGCCGAGCCCGCGATCACATATCGAAAGCCGGGCCCTCTCTCAAAATCAGGAGTGTCAAAACGAAGCGTCACGTCCGGCATTGCGACCTCAAGGGCGTCCATGTCTTCGCGGAGCAGACCAAGACGCCGCAGCATGTGCCCCTCGAACACATCATCAAACGCCGCAAGGGCCTGATGCGCCAAGGCGTTACCGACGAGAAAGGGCCTAAGGCCGTCCATGCGTGAGATATCGAGGGTCGACACCTTTTTATCCAACCGCTCGTGGGCGGGGCGCGTCTGTGCCCTCAAATCCCAACGCAATCCTGTGCGCTCAGAACCCATGCTATCCTCCGAAACTCCCTACTGTCTTATCCGACATGTATGACCACGGAGTCAAAAGGTGTCAGCTTGGGTTTACGCTTTTCCCCAGTCCGCCGCCTGCATTTCCCGAAGCCGGGAGGCTGTGCGCTCGAATTCGAAGACGCCTTCCCCCTCAAGATACAGCATCTCGGGCGAGGCCGCCGCGCTCGCAATCAGACGAACTCCCGCCTCATAAAGCGCATCGATGAGCGTCACAAAGCGCTTGGCTTCATTGAAGTTGGACCGGCCCAGCGCAGGCACGTCTTCGAGGATCAGCACCTTGCACGCCTCCGCCACCGCCAGATAGTCCGCTGCACCGAGGGGCTGACCGCAGAGGGCGTGAAAGCTCGTCCGACCGACGCCATTCCGAAAGGCCGGAAGCGTGACTGTACGGCCTTTGACGGTGAGGTGCAGAGGCTCTTGCCCGCCGGCAAGGTCGGTCCAGATCGCTTCGATCTCGCGCCTCGCATCCGGACCGTTGGGCGTGAAGTACACCGGTGAGCCCGCTAGCCGGTTTTGCCGGTAGTCGGTATCAGAGGCCATCTCCCAGACGACCATCCGTTCCTTCAGGAGGGCGATGAAGGGCAGGAAAAGCTGCCGGTTCAGCCCGTCCTTGTACAGGTCTTCCGGGACCCGGTTCGACGTCGTGACGACAACAACACCCGCGGCAAAGAGCTTTTCAAAGAGCCGCCCAACAATCATGGCGTCGGTTATGTCGGTGATCTGCATTTCGTCAAAGGCCAGGAGGCGAACCTGGGCGGCCACCTCGCTGGCGACAGGTTCCACCGCATCGTCCACGCCTTTCTGGCGGGCGGCGTGCATGGCGGCGTGGATCTCCTGCATGAACGCGTGAAAGTGCACCCGGCGCGCCGGAACAGAGAGCTGATCGACGAAAAGGTCCATGATCATGGACTTGCCGCGCCCGACACCGCCCCACAGGTAAAGGCCGCGCACCGGTTCCGGTGCTTTGGCGAACCAGCCGCGCTTGATCGGCTTCGAGATCTCCGTTGCCATGCGGTCGAACTCTGGCAGCACCGCCTGCTGAGCTGCGTCCGCCGTCAGCTCACCTGCCGCAACGCGACGCTCGTATTCCGCGCTCACACTCACAGGCAAAGGCTTAGCGCGTCACGGAATTTGATGCGAGGGCTCAGAATTGCTGAATTGACGGCCAGACGAGGAGGGCGCACCAATCGCACCATGAAATCTGCGCCTCTCATCACGCCCGTCCTCGTCGCGGGCTGCGTCATCATGATGGTGAGCTTCGCCATCCGCGCCTCGTTCGGCGTCTTTCAGATTCCCATCGCGGAGGAGTTTGGCTGGCTTCGGGCGGAGTTCTCGCTGGCCATCGCCATACAGAACCTCGCGTGGGGAATTGGCCAGCCGATCTTTGGTGCCATTGCTGAAAAGCTGACGGACCGGAAAGCCATCATCATGGGCGCGATCCTTTACGCGGTGGGCCTGGTGGCGAGCGCCTATTCGACAACGCCAGAGGCGCATCAATGGCTGAACTGGATGGTGGGTTTCGGGATCGCGGGCACCGGCTTCGGCGTGATCCTCGCCGTGGTGGGCCGCGCGGCGTCAGACGAAAACCGCTCCATGGCGCTGGCTATCGCCACCGCCGCAGGATCTGCCGGGCAAGTGATCGGGGCACCTATAGCCGAAGGTCTCCTGGGCTTTTTCCCCTGGCAGACTGTCTTCATCATTTTCGCGCTGGCCATGATCGCCGTGCTTGCTGTCTTGCCTGCCATGAAGGCCCCCGAAGCCGCCACCAAAGCAGAGCTTGAGGAGAGCTTTGGCGAGGTCCTCCTCAAAGCCGCAAAAGATCCGAGCTACACGCTTATCTTCCTCGGCTTCTTTTCTTGCGGCTATCAGCTGGCCTTCATCGCTGCCCATTTTCCGGCCTTCGTGACCGAGCTTTGCGGCCCCATCGTGCCCGGCGGCACGCTGGATAGCATCGGGATTTCGAGCACCTCCGCCCTTGGCGCTATCGCGATCTCTCTCATTGGCCTCGCCAACATCGCGGGCACGCTCGCGGCGGGCTGGGCCGGAAAGCGGTACTCCAAGAAGTATCTTCTGGCGGGTATCTACACGGGCCGCACGATTGTCGCGGCGCTCTTCATCATCTTCCCGATGACGCCCACCACGGTAATCCTTTTCTCCATCGCCATGGGCTCCCTCTGGCTCGCCACTGTGCCTCTGACATCGGGCCTCGTGGCGCATATCTACGGCCTGCGCTACATGGGCACGCTCTATGGGATCGTCTTTTTCTCCCACCAGTTAGGCTCCTTCCTCGGCGTCTGGCTGGGCGGGCGGCTCTATGATCTCTACGGCGACTACACCGCCGTATGGTGGATCGGCGTGGCCGTGGGTGCGTTTTCCGCCGTGGTTCACCTGCCGATCCGTGAACGCCCCCTTCGGGCGGAACCCGCCTGATGCGCGCCGCAGAAGTTCGCGCGGGTGCGCGCGACATTGCCCCGCTTGCCATCGGTGTCGCCCTCTATGGCTTCGCATTCGGAGTGCTCGCCGCAGAGGCCGGCTTTTCGGCCCTGGGCATTGGAGTGATGGCCGTCGCTGTCTTTGCAGGAGCATCCCAGATCGCTGCGGTCGATCAGTTCCTCACGACGGGCTCCGTGCTCGGGGCAGCCCTTGCTGGGGCAGCGCTCAACCTCCGCTATGTTGGGATCACGGCCTCTGTCGCGCCGGCCCTGCGCGAGCTGCGGTGGCTGCCGCGCGGTTTCGCGCTCTGGGGCGCAACAGACGAAAATCTCGGCCTGACCATGACGCAGCCCGCAGACGGGCGCGGCGCGTACCTGCTTGGGACCTGCTTGGTCCTTGTCCCGACCTGGGCGGCATCGACAGTTCTCGGAGCCGTGATCGGCGCCGCTATCCCGGATCTTGAGCGTTTCGGCATCAGTTTCGCCTTCACAGCAGCATTTATCGCCATGGCCAGGGGTCTTTGGCCGGGCAGGAGCGCGGTGCTGCCTTGGGGACTGACCTTCGCGGTGACATGGGGCCTCGTTTCCCTCGGCTGGTCCCCGGCGCTGGCGCTCGTTGCCGGGGCCGTGGCTGGCGTGGTGGTGAGCCTTCTTCAGCCCGTGCGCGCGCCGTGACCGAGGCACACTGGCTCCTTATCGCGGTCCTCGCGATGTCGACGCTCGCTCTCAGGCTTGTCGGCTACCTCTTCGGCACGGCCATGATGCGGAATGCTCTGGCGGTCCGGGCGCTCGATGCGTTTCCGGGCTGCCTGATGGTAGCGCTCATCGCGGCGGCCCTCGCACGGGGCACCACCGCCGACTGGCTCGCTGCTACGGTGGCCCTCGCGGCCGCGTTCCTCACACGAAACATTATTCTGACCATGCTTCTCGGCATGACTGCCTTCGTCGCTGCAACGACATGGCTTTGAGGCAGGGTGCTCCCCACCCCTTTCTTTCGTTCACATATACTCACGGCCGAAAAGGCCGCAGTAAGCGCCTCAGTTGAGTTGGAAGTGCAGCGGATAAAGGCCGTCTTCAAACGGGCCGAAAAGGTCCGGGATATCGGGGTGATCCACAGGCTGGCCCGAGTAGTCTGCCACGAGGTTCTGTTCCGACACGTAGGCGACGTAATAGCTCTGATCGTTCTCTGCGAGAAGGTGATAGAACGGCTGTTCCTTCGCCGGACGCGCTTCCTCGGGAATAGCGTCGTACCATTCCTCGGTGTTTGCGAACTCTGCATCGACGTCAAAGATCACACCCCGGAACGGGTGTTTACGATGTTTGACGACCTGGCCCAGGTGATATTTTGCGCGGGTTTTGAGCATACAACGCCCCTTTCCATCGCCGTCCGGCGTCAATAACCCTCCGTTCATCCACGATTCTTCTCAAAAGTGAAAGGAAACACTGTGTGAACCTTGCTCTGACAGTGCTCGAAATTGTGGCGCCGGTCTTCGCGCTGGCGGGCATAGGGTTCGCGTGGGTCAAGCTCGGGCTCGATTACCCGGTCCAGTTTGTCACCCGGCTCGCCATGACGCTGGGCATCCCGGCGCTCATATTCGTGGCCCTCATGGAGACGGAGATCTCGCCAGCAGCGTTGTCTCGCATTACCCTTGCTGCAATCGTCGTCTACGCGGCGCTCACATGCGTGATGGGTGCCTTGATCTGGCTTCTTCGCCTTGATGCCCGCGCGTGGCACGCGCCCTTCGTGATGTCGAATACCGGCAATATTGGCCTTCCTCTGGCGTTCTTCGCCTTCGGGGATGAGGGTCTCGGTTTCGCGGTGGCGGTCTTTGCGGTTTCTACCATCTACGCGTTTACGATTGGCCTTTGGCTCGTGACGCGCACCTCGAACCCGCTCGACCTCGTGAAAGAGCCAATGGTTGGAGCGACCCTCCTCGGCGCGCTCTTCCTCTGGCAGGGCTGGGAAACACCGGAGGTCGTGACAAACACTCTGCGCCTCGTCGGTCAGCTTGGCATTCCCCTCATGCTCATCACGCTGGGTGTTGCCATCGCCCGTATCACGCCGTCGGGGGTGGGACGGGCAGGGCTCTTCGCGATTGCGAAGGTGCTCATCTGTAGCGGCACAGCTGTTGCGGTGGGTCTCTACTTTGAGCTGCCACCGGTGGCCTTTGGCATCCTCGTCCTTCAGTTCGCGGCACCCGCGGCGGTCACGAGCTACCTTATTGCGGAAAAGTATGGCGCTGATGCGCAGTCGGTGGCGGGCCTCGTCGTCCTCTCTACCGCTCTCTCGGTGATCAGTTTGCCGCTGATACTGGCCCTCGTTCTCTAGTCGCCAGAAATCGTGATTTCACGCCGCCGCTTTTGCGGGTAGACTACTGAAAAACATAAGCGAGTGAGGCAGATGAGCAGACCGATCCGCGCCCTATTTCTCCTGATGCTCCTGGCCAGCTGTGCTGCGGGCGGATCAGGCAAGGCTCCTCGAGAGCTGGATAACGCCTGCGCGATCCTCGATCAGCGCTCGGGCTACCTGAGGGCATTCAAGGCAACAGAACGCAAATGGGGGGTTCCCGTGGCCGTCCAGATGGCGACCATCTATCAGGAATCAAAGTTCATCTCGAACGCGCGGACGCCGTTCCGCTACAAGCTGGGCGTCATCCCCATCGGACGCCAGTCGAGCGCATTCGGCTACTCCCAGGCGCTGGACGGCACATGGGCGGAGTACCAGCAGAAGGAAGGCGGGCGCGGCACGCGGCGCGATAACATCCGCCACGCGACGGACTTCATGGGCTGGTACATGGTGCAGACGCAGGCGGAGCTGGGCATTCCGCTCACGGATGCGACCAACCAGTATCTTGCCTACCACGACGGCCGGACTGGCTACCGGCGCGGCACATATCGTAGCAAGCCCTGGCTCATGCGCGTGGCGCGGGAGGTCGGCGATCGTTCCGTGATGTATCACCAGCAATTGCAGAGCTGCCGGAAGATCTAGGCGCGCGAAGTCTTTCCACGAATTCGGACCGGACTTTCCCAGAAAGTCCGGCGCCCCGCGTGGTCACTGACCCCAGTTTCGTGTCTCGGCGATGATGTTGAAGAGGCGCTCAGGCACTCGCATTCCCGTTTCAAGCGCACCGAGGATCACCGTCGTCGTGCCGCCGTCTCCGTCATTGATGATCCATTGGCGCAGTTCCACGGGGTTCCCCGTGAACACCAGGTCGATTGAGCCGTATTCCGGGTTGTCGGGGTCCTGCGCGCGTACCGTGGTGGCCTGACCGTCGCTTGAATGCCCCGTGACCATATTTGCGCGCCCGAGATCCACGTTGCGCGCGAGGATGATGGATAGTGGCGTTTGGCTCAGCGGATACTTCGACGGCTCGTCAGAGCGCGCGTCAAACACGGCGAGTTGTCCGCCGCCTGCGATCACCATGCTGCGCTCCGGTGGATCGTATTCGAAACGGACCCGACCGGGTCGCTTGATGAAGATCTTGCCCGTGGCCACGGATCCGTCACCCGTGACTTGCGTAAAGGTGCCTTGGGCCGTGGTGAGCGCGTTGAGATACGCCGACAGGCTGCTCAGCGAAATCCGGTCCTGCGCGGCCGCCGGCCCGGCCAGCGCCGCGGCGGCCACAAGCGTGCCAAAGTGTCTCCGTGAAATCGTCCGTGTGAGGGGCATCGCATTCCCTTTCTTGACTGCTCTCCCGCATCTAAGCGCAGGAGAGCCAAGGCCCAAGCGTTATGCGATAGCAAGGTCGCGAGGCAGTCCGATGCGCAGGCTAATGCTGCTCGGGGACCAGGATCTCGCGCTTGCCGACGTGGTTGGCGGCACTCACCACGCCCTCGTCTTCCATCTGCTCCACAAGGCGCGCCGCTTTGTTGTAGCCGATGGCAAGCTTGCGCTGGATGTAGCTCGTGGAACACTTGCGATCCTTGATGACGATCCCGACCGCCTGATCGTAGAGCGCGTCTTCCCCGTCGGTATTGCCGCCAATCGCGCCGCCGCCCGCGAGGCCGAGCACCAGGTCGATGTCGCTTTCTTTATCCTCTGCCGGGCCGTCGATGACACCGCCCACATACTCAGGCGGGCCGTAGGCTTTGAGATAGGTGACGATTTCCTCAACTTCCTCGTCGGAACAGAAGGGCCCGTGCACGCGGGTGATCTTGGCCCCTCCGGCCATGTAGAGCATGTCGCCCATGCCGAGGAGCTGTTCGGCGCCCATCTCGCCAAGGATTGTGCGCGAGTCCACTTTTGACGTGACCTGGAACGAGATCCGGGTCGGGAAGTTCGCCTTGATCGTGCCGGTAATGACGTCCACGGACGGACGCTGGGTAGCCATGATAAGGTGGATCCCGCTTGCCCGCGCCATCTGCGCAAGTCGCTGGATGCAGGCCTCAATCTCCTTGCCCGCGACCATCATCAGGTCGGCCATCTCGTCTACGATGACGACGATGTAGGGCAGCTTTTCAGGCTGGATCTCTTCGGTTTCGAAAACAGGCTCACCGGTATCTTCGTCAAAGCCGGTCTGGACTGTCCGCGTGAACATTTCGTCTTTGGAGAGCGCATCCGCCACGCGGGAATTGTGTCCCTCGATGTTGCGCACGCCCATCTTCGACATCTTGCGGTAGCGCTCCTCCATCTCGCCCACGACCCATTTCAGGGCCACGACCGCTTTTTTCGGATCGGTCACAACGGGAGACAGAAGATGCGGGATGCCATCGTAGACGCTCAGTTCGAGCATCTTCGGGTCGATCATGATGAGGCGGCATTCCTCCGGGGAGAGCCGGTAGAGCAAGCTCAGGATCATCGTGTTGATCGCCACCGACTTACCGGAGCCCGTGGTTCCCGCAATCAGCAGGTGGGGCATTTTGGCGAGGTTTGCGACGATGGGATCGCCGCCGATGTCTTTGCCCAGCGCCAGGGGCAGGCGCATGTTTGTGTCGCCGAAGTCGCGGCCTGCCAGGATCTCCCGCAGGGCCACCATCTCGCGCTTTTCGTTGGGCAGTTCGATGCCGATCACGCTGCGCCCGGGTACGGTGGACACGCGGGCTGACAGGGCTGACATCGACCGCGCAATGTCATCGGCCAGGCCGATCACGCGAGACGCCTTGAGGCCCGGCGCGGGCTCCAGTTCGTACATGGTGACGACGGGGCCGGGGCGGACGCTCACGATCTCGCCCTTCACGCCGTAGTCGTCGAGAACGCTTTCCAGCATCCGCGCGTTTTCTTCCAGCGCTTCATCGCTCAGGTGATGGCGCTCGACCTGGTCGGGGTTCATGAGAAGCGACAGCGGCGGGTGCTCGTATTCGGGCCGTTCTTCGACAAAGCTCAGTTTTGGTTGTGCTTCTTCCATGGCGCGGGTGGACGGGCGCACGGGCTTCTTCGGGGTGTGCTGGACGATGCTCTTTGGCGGCTCGGGCGCGAGGACTGGCGGCGCGGGCTCGAGAGTTTCGTCTTCGGCGAAGGACAGCGCAGCCGTGTCAGCGGCGTCTGGGGCGTCCATCGGGGGCATTGCTGCGTCCAGAGCAGGTGTCTCTGGCGCGGAAACGGGCTCTGCCACGGGGGCCGCCGCCGCGAGGTCGCGGGTGAGTTGCGGTTCAGGCCGCATGAATGGCGCCGCAGAGGCGACCATGGGTGCAGCGGCGGCAACGCCAGCGGCGCCCACCACAGGGCCGATTGGTGCGGGGCCAATGGGTTCGGTTTTGCCTCGGGTCCGAATGGCCTTTGCGATCTTCGACCGTAGGCGATCCTCTGACGTCTCCGGCAGGTCACCCGACAGCGGGGCAGGGGCCACAAGTTCCGGCTCCGGCATTTCACGTGGGGCTTCCTTTTTGGTGAAGCTCGGCATCAGCGCGCGGAGGCCCGCCTTCGGTTCCTCCTCCAAGGGGACATAGGGGATCGGCGCAGCGGCGGCGGGCTCAAGGCCCTGTTCTGCGGCAAGGTTCGCGCGGATAACCTGCGCCACGCGCTGCCTCTCCTCGGCATCGTCGCGGCCAACGTTGTGCATCTGCTGTGCCCAAAGCTCTTCGTTTGCGGCCTCTTCTTCGCGCTGAGCAGCTTTTTTGGCGGCGTATGCATCTGCGGCCTTGCGGGAGACATCCGCCGCCTTGCGGGAGGCCGCGGCACCTAGGGACGCGCTGCGTCCCACGGCTTTCATGAGGAAGGCGTAGATAAGGACAAGACCCAGCACCATCCAGCGCGTGAGGCGGTAGATTTCGGCCCATGTAAAGCCAAGAACGAAGGCTCCGAACGTCAGGATCATCAGCCCGGCAATGAGGGAAATCAGCTTTGCACCAAGGGCCGCCGTCCCGGGAATGATCTGCAAGATCATGAGCAGCACGGTGTCCCCGAAGAGCCCGCCAAGGCCGAAGCTGTGGCTCCACCCGGTGGGCGGGGCCAGCGTGGCGGCATAGACGGAGGCCAGCGCAATAGCGATCGGCGCGAAAATAAGGCGCGAGAAAGCGCGGTCGCGCCCAAGGTTAAGACCAAAGCGCACGCCCCAGGCCATGAGAAGGATGCCAATGCCGAAGGCGCCCCATCCCACAATCATGAATAGAGGCGCGGCGATCGTGGCACCGGCTCGACCAAGCCAGTTCTGCACGGGCGCGTCAGTCGCGACCATCCAGTTCGGATCATCAGGGGAATAGGAGCCAATCGCCATGGCGGCCAAAAGCCCAAGACCTACAAGGATCAGCCCGATGAGCTCGCGCCCCCGGCGCTCCAGAGCGGCCTGCATGTTCTGATCAAGAAGGGGCTCCCGGCCCGGGTTC
Source organism: Pseudomonadota bacterium (assembly GCA_039024825.1). Taxonomy (GTDB): domain Bacteria; phylum Pseudomonadota; class Alphaproteobacteria; order Rhodobacterales; family Rhodobacteraceae; genus Shimia_B. Next base: position 2,443 of record JBCCPQ010000021.1, on the reverse strand, counting down.
CGGCCATGCGATTGGTATGCCATGTCAGCCTCGTCCTTTGTTCTTCACGAGGAAGTCACGCAAGGTTTCCAACCCGCGGACCATCTCGTCCATTGGGGCGACCAGAGCCACCCGGATGTATTCGGCACCGGGATTTTTCCCGTGTACGTCCCTGCTCAGATACGCGCCCGGAAGGGTGCGCACGCCGGTTTCCTGCCACAGTTCAAGGGCGGTGCGCTCACCTTCGCCCACCCTGAGCCACAGGAAAAATCCGGCCTCGGGGCTTTGGTAGTCGTCAATCTCGGCAAAAATGTGGTCAGCTCGCTGAAATTTGTCAGAATATTGGCGGCGATTTTCGATGACGTGATCTTCATCGGCCCAGACCGCAGCAGAGACTCTCTGCACGGGATTGGGCATCGGCGCGCCTGCAAGGGCACGAAGGCGTTTGATTTCAGCCATGGAGCGGGGTCCCCCCGCAACAAAGCCAGACCGGAGACCCGGTAGGTTTGATCGTTTCGACAGCGAATGAAAGATCGTCACCCGTTCAGGGTCCGCGCCATACTTTGCGGCCATCGCGATGCCGCCCGGCGGCGGGGCGTCGCGATAGATCTCGGAATAACACTCATCCGCAAAGATGCGGAAATCGTACTTCTCCGCCAGTGTGAGGAGGTCCTTCCAGTAGTCTTCGCTCGCAACGGCCCCCTGCGGGTTCGCGGGCGAGCAAATGTAGGCGACAGTTGTGCGGTTCAGCACGTCCTCGGGTAGGCCGGCGTAGTCGGGGAGGTGCCCGGTCTCCGCCGTTGCGGGGACGAAGAAGGGATCGGCCCCGACGGTAAGCGCCGCAACGCCATAAACTGGATAAAACGGATTTGGCAGCAGGACAGCAGGTTTGCCATTCTTGTGATCCGGGGACAGGGCAATGGCCGCATTAAAGAGCCCTTCGCGCGTCCCATTGAGCGCCATCACCTGCGTGTCAGGGTTTGTCTCGACGCCATAGCGCCGCGCAATCCACGCGCTGATGGCTTCGCGCAGCTCCGGCAGGCCATTATTGTCAGGGTACTGCCCGTATCCAGCCGCGTAGCCATCAAGCATCTTCGGCAACCAGTCGGGGAAGGGATGCTTGGGTTCCCCAATGGTCATGTTCACGGGGTCACCGCCCGGCGAGTGGGCGTCAAGAAGCGCGCGCAGACGCGGCCACGTGGCATCCGGGAGGGATTGGAACCTCTCAGGGGTCATTGCTCTACTGCCTCAGATTGGGATCTTCTGCCCCGTTTGGTGCAGTGTAGCGTAGGCAGGAGTCCTGCGTCTATAGCTTTAGCGCGGCTTGGCTTATTGCAACGCCTTCTCCACAGCCGCGCCGAGCCGCAGCAACCGCTCTTCGGTGTTCGGCGGGGTCACAAGCATGAACCCGCAGGACGGCTCGTGCGTTGGCAGCGTCAAGGATGCCGCTCCCATCAGGTTCGCCACGCGCGTATTGCGCAGGGCGAGCAAGTTGCGGCTCACGTAGTAGTCATGGTCGGTTTCCAGCCGCGCAAGCTCTGGCGGCATGATCGGGCAAGACGGCATCAGGACGGCGTCATAGCCTGCGGTCGCGGCATAGTACGCGTCGCGCAGTTCCTCCAGCCGCGCCCACCCGGCCACGTAATCGGCAGCGGAGACATCGCGCCCCAGCCGAAACCGTTCGAGGATCTCGGGGAACATCTTTTCGGGGGCCGCCTCAATCACGTCGTGCCAGAGACCGTAGGCCTCCCCGGTATAGAGCCCCAGCGTGAAGCTGAACGCCTCTGTCAGCATCGGGGCCGGGCGACGCTCCACCACGGCGCCTGCTGCTTCAAGCCTCTGAAGGCCAGCTTCGAACGCTTGCGCAGGGGTGGTTTCAATGTCGTCAAATACGATGGTGTCGAGCACCATGAAGCGGCGGCCGGAGAGGTCCACGCCCCGCAAATCTGCGGCCGTGCCGCCCTCCAGCGCAGCGAGAAGAAGCGCGGCATCCTCCACACTCCGCGTCAGAGGGCCCACTGTGTCAAAGCGCAGGCACAGCGGGACCACGCCCTTGAGCGACACCCGCCCAGAGGTTGTTTTCAGGCCCACAAGATCGTTCCACGCCGCAGGTATCCGTACCGATCCACCCGTATCAGATCCGATCCCTGCGGCGGCCAGACCGAACGCCACAGAGGCCGCTGCGCCCGAGGAGGACCCGCCAGAGACGCAATCAGCGTCATTCACGCAGGGCGACGTTGCGGTGATCGGATTGTAGCCCAGACCGCTGAAGGCGAGCTCCGACATATGCGTCTTCCCGAGGCAGATCAGACCCTGCGCCGTTGCGCTTGCCAGCACCTCGGCATCGCGCTCCGGCACTCGATCCTTAAGGAGGGCCGATCCAGCCTCCGTTGCCACGCCCCTCGTGTCGAAAAGGTCTTTCCAGGAGATCGGCACGCCGTCGAGAGGTCCCAGCCGTACACCT
>JBCCPQ010000020.1:0-16198 GCA_039024825.1 Pseudomonadota bacterium | reverse complement strand
CATTGCATACCCAGCGTCACCGACACACGCGGGGCAGATGTAGGGGGGATCAATGACTGACCGACAGGACGTGGCGATCGTCACAGGAGGGGCTCAGGGCATCGGGCTGGCCTGCGCGCAGGCGCTGGCTGAAAAGGGCGCGCGCGTGGCCCTTTGGGACTTTGACAAGGACGCCCTTGCGACCGCGCTCGCGGTTCTGCCCAAGGGCCAAGCGGCGGCTATCGAGGTCGACATCACGGACTTTCCCGCCGTCGAGGCCGCGCTGGCCCGCACCGAGGCGGAGCTCGGCCCCGTCACACAGATGGTGAACTCTGCCGGGATCGCAGGACCCAACGCGCTTATCGAAGACTATCCACTCAGCGATTGGGGCCAAATCCTCACGGTGAACCTGACCGGCAGCTTTCACATGCTTCGCGCGGTTCTCCCCGGGATGAAACAGCGCAACTACGGGCGCGTGGTCCTTGTGGCGTCTATCGCAGGGAAAGACGGCAACCCGAATGCCAGTGCCTATTCCGCGTCGAAAGCCGGCGTCATGGCCCTTGCGAAATCTGCGGGCAAGGAATGTGCCAAGTTTGACATCGCCATCAACGCCGTCACCCCGGCCGCCGCCAAAACCCGCATCTTTGACCAGATGAGCCAGGAGCACATTGACTACATGCTCTCCAAAATCCCGCGGGAACGGTTCCTGAAAGTCGAGGAAGCCGCCGCCATGATCGGCTGGCTCTGTGCTGAGGAAAACAGCTTTACAACCGGTGCAATCTTCGACCTGTCGGGCGGGCGCGCGACCTACTAGCCGCGCCAGCCGTCACAGGATTTTACAAGCCTCATCGAAAGGCAGTCTCGGCAGGCGGTCCCACACCTTGCCGGGATCGCCCTTGCCGACGGTCATGATGAAGTTCACCCGCCACGTTGTGCCATCAAAGAACTCCTTATTCACGCCGTCAGCGTCGAAACCGGACATGGCGCCAACATCGAGGCCAAGGGCGCGGGCCGCCATGAGCATGTAGGCCGCCTGCAAGGTCCCGTTCCGGAAGGCCGTTTCCTGTGCGAGTTCCGGGCTCGACGTGAACCAAGATCGCGCGTCCCCATGGGGAAAGAGCTGCGGGAGTTTTTCATAGAACTCGGTGTCATAGGCCGCGATAATCGCTGCGGGCGCGGTCATCGTCTTTTCAACGTTGCTGCTGGACAGATGGGGCTTGAGCCGCTCCTTCGCCTCCGCACTCGTCAGAAAGACAAACCGTCCGGGTTCGCAGTTGGCGGAGGTGGGGCCCATGGCCGCGATCTCCCAAAGACGGTGGAGCGTCGCGTCCGGGAGAGCCGCGTCCTGCCATCCGTTCTGCGTGCGTGCCGTCAGGAAGACCTGATCCAGAGCTGCGTCTGGAAGGCTTGGGAAAGTGGGGTCATCTGTCATTTAGAAATTCCAACGCATCGGCTTCAAAGCGAGCCTGTTGAGTGATGTTGAGCGCGTGACCGCCCTGATCGTAGATCGTCAGACGCGCGTTTGGAACCCGCGCGGCCAACCGTTCAGACTGGGCGACGTCGACAAGGGCGTCGTCTTTCGAGGCAATAAGGAGGACTTTGGTCGCGGTCTCAGTCAGATCTGGCAGCCTGAATGCGCGCAACGCGTTGATGCGATGCGTAAGATTTTCGGCACCCTGGAAATGCGCGATGGCGTGCGCTACTTCCGCAGCGATCCTATCGGGGTGCGCACTTATGAAACTGGGCGGGTAGAGAAAATTCTGCTGGAGCGCCACAAAGGGGGCGAGGCCCTGCCCCGCCAGAACGCCAAGCCGGATGTCAAAGCAACGCGCTGTGTGGTGGTCGATTTCGGGCCATGCGTTGATCCCTATGAGACGGTCGAGGCGCTCTGGACGCCGCGCGGCGAGGTCCAGCCCGATGAGCCCGCCCAACGCATGGCCGACAAGATCGAATCTCTCAACTCCGGCGGCGTCGCAGATGGCAAGGACGTCGTCGGCCATATCTGTGATCGAGGTCGGTCCGAGCGTCTCTGCATTCTCACCTGTGCCCCGTTGGTCGTAGAGCAGGAGGTCGAATTCCGCAGAAAATGCGTCGATATGGGGCTTCCAGAAGCCAGCGGCCCCACCGAGGCCCGCGCTCAATACGAGTGTCCGGGCGGAGGTGCGCCCGGACCGCAGATGCGTGTACTTCACGCGCTAATCACGGCCACCGTCGCGATCTCCACAAGGGCGTCGGGCTTTACGAGCCCGCACTGGACGCAATAGCGGGCCGGTTTGTCCCCCGGGAAGTAGGATCCGTAGACCTCGTTGATCGCGGCGTAATTGGCCCAGTCGGTGACAAAGATGTGGTTCATCACAACGTCATCCATGGTCCCGCCCGCAGTTTCGATGACCGATTTGATCGTATCGAGGACATGGGCCGTTTGCGCAGCCGGATCGCCCACATGCACAACGTTGTTTTCCTTATCAAACGGGAGCGTGCCGGACACGAACACCGTTCCGTTTGCCAAAATGCCCGGCAGGTAGGGCGCAAGCGGCGTTCCGGTGCCTTCGGGGATAATGGGGGTCTTAGGCATCTTCTTTTTCCTCTTCTTGAGCCTTCAGGGCGGCGCAGAAATCATCGGTGCGCCCAACCCATCCAAAAAACGTTGAGACGTTAAAGATCGTGGCTTCACGGATGAAGTCCGGGCCGATCTGGTTCGTCGCATCCTCGAGCATGAGGCAGGAATACTCGAGATGAAACGCGTCGCGCAAAGTGCTTTCCACGCAGACATTTGTTGCGATCCCCACAAAGACGAGATTGCGGATGCCGCGGGACCGCATGGCGCTGTCGAGGCTGGAGTTGAAAAACCCGGAGTAGCGGGGTTTGGGGATGATGAGGTCGCCGGGCTCCGGCAGCAGCTCATCAATCATCTCGTAATCCCAGCCGCCCTTTGCGAGGAGCGTTCCCCAAAGCTCCGGCTTTTTGCGCATGGTCTTGAAGGCGTTGGACTTCTTCAGGTTGGGGGACAGCGGCCCGCCAGCATCTTTGTATTCCGCGTCCCATCCGTTCTGGAGGTATGTAACGAGGACACCGGCCCGTCTGCAGGCAGAGACCACGGTCTGAATGTTCTCAATGCAACTGCGCGCGCCGGAGATGTCGAAGCCTGCGAGATCAACGTATCCACCTTTCGACGCATACGCATTCTGCATGTCCACGACGATGAGGGCCGTGTCTTCGGCACGGAAGTCGAACGCCTCGGGAGCGGCCGGAACGCTCAGCTCGGTCACTCCGCTGCCTCCATGGTCTGGCGGCAGGTCATCAGAGGCTGGATCTTGGTGCCGAAGTCTTCGACGCCCTGCACGAAGTCATCAAAGGTGAGAAGAACGCCGCCCGTCCCTGGCACAGCGGCGACCTCGTCAAGCATCGCGGCGACCTGAGCGAAATCGCCAACGAGCGTGCCCATGTTGAGGTTTACCGCGGAAACGGGATCAGCAAGCTGGCGCACGTTTGTGTCGTCGCCGGACTTTTTGTCGACGGATGCTTGTAGCCCAAGCCAGTCGAGCGCCTCCTGATCGGCGCCCTCCTTGTAGCTTTCCCACTTGGCGCGCGCCTTGGCCTCTGTCTCATCCGCGATAATCATGAACAGCGCGTAGCATTTCACGTCGCGGCCTGACTTGGCGGTGGCCTCCTTCAGGCGTTCGGTGTTGTCTTTGAACGCCGTGGGCGTGTTGACGCCTTTGCCTAGGCAAAAGTTGTAATCCGCATATTTGGCAGAGAACTCCAGCCCGGCACCGGACGAGCCCGCGCAGATGAGCTTGATATCATTCTGCGGCTGCGGGCTCAGCCGGCAGTCATTCATGGTGAAGAACTCACCTTTGAAATCACTTTTCCCGGCCTCCCATAGCTCACGCATGACCTGAGTATACTCGGACAAGTACTTGTACCGGGTTGCGAAAAACTCATCGCCCGGCCAGACGCCCATCTGGTCGTATTCCGGCTTTTGCCAGCCGGTAATGAGGTTTACGCCAAAGCGCCCGCCCGAGATGGAATCGATCGTCGACGCCATGCGCGCGACAATCGCTGGAGGCATGACGAGGGAGGCGGCAGTCGCGTAGATCTTGATCTTGGAGGTGACCGCAGCGAGCCCGGCCATGAGAGTGAAGCTCTCCAGATTGTGGTCCCAGAACTCCGTCTTACCGCCGAAACCGCGCAGTTTGATCATGGTAAGCACGAAGTCGAGGCCGTGTTTTTCAGCCGACTGCGCGACTTCTTTGTTCAGATCAAAACTCGGCATGTACTGCGGCGAGTTCTCTGAGATGAGCCAGCCGTTGTTGCCGATGGGAAGGAATACTCCGATTTCCACAGCCTACCTCCGTCTAAGAAGTTTGGATCGAGCATGGCACAGCATGCTGCGTCGGGCAAAGAGGCGCCATGCCCCTTTGCCCGGTCTCATCAGTTGAGCGCTGCGTCCGTGATGACGGACGTCCAGGCGCCCACCGGCTCAGCCGTGATCACGGGATCGGAACCACCTGCCAGCAGCGTGGCCACGGTACGCTCAAAATCAGCCGGATCGAGCGCGCCGTTGGAGCCCGCCGTCAGCTTTGCCACCTCGCCCATCATGCGAAGCTGGTGCTCTTCGGTCTGCGCGCCTGTTTGGTCGTAGTCGAGCACGATCATGGCTGCGTCTTCCGGGTTCGCTTCCGCCCATTTCCAGCCTTCCATGGAGGCCGCAACAAAGCGGGTCATCTTGTCCACGAACGCGGGATCCTCGAGGTTTTCTTCCAGCACATAGATGCCGTCCTCAAGCGTCGCGACGCCCTGCTCTTCGTAGCGAAAGGTGATCAAATCGTCGGGCGACACGCCTGCGTCGATCACCTGCCAATACTCGTTGTAGGTCATCGTGGAGATGCAGTCTGCCTGCCGCTGGAGGAGAGGGTCGACGTTGAAGCCCTGCTTGAGGACAGTCACCCCGTCTTCGCCACCGTCGGTGGAGATCCCCTCCTGGCTCATCCAGCTCAGGAACGGGTATTCGTTGCCGAAGAACCAGACGCCGATGGTCTTGCCTTTGAAGTCCTGCGGGCCGGTGATGCCGGTATCTTTCCAGCAGGTGAGCATGAGGCCGGAGCTTTTGAACGGCTGGGCGATATTCACCACCGGAAGCCCCCGCTCCCGCGCCGCCAGGGCTGACGGCATCCAGTTCAACATCGCGTCCGCGCCGCCGCCGGCAAGCACCTGTGGCGGTGCAATGTCGGGCCCGCCGGGCAGGATCGTCACGTCGAGATCCGCGGCCTCGTAATAGCCATTCTCAAGCGCCACGTAGTACCCGGCGAACTGCGCTTGCGTTACCCATTGCAGCTGCAACTTCACTTCATCCGCCGCCATGGCGGCACCTGCGCAAAGAGATCCTCCCGCCAAAGCGGCCAGTGTGAGTGCTTTCATTGTCACTTCCCCCAAATCAAAGGGGATCCTAGCCTCTTTGCGACGGGTGCCAGAAAGTCATCCGACGCTCTATGAAAGCCATGATCCCATAAAAAACCGAGCCAGCTAATGCGGCTACGGCAATCTCAGCCCAGACCAGATCAATTGACAAGCTGCCGATCCCAGTTGAAATCCGAAAGCCCATGCCCCGCGTGGGGGAGCCAAAATATTCAGCAACTATCGCTCCGATCAGGGCCAAAGTCGTCGCGATTTTGAGCCCGTTGAAGATAAAGGGCAGTGCCGCAGGCAGCCTGAGCTTGAAAAGCGACTGGCCGTAACTCGCCGCATAGGAGTGCATGAGGTCTCTTTGCATCGCCTCGGTTGCGCGAAGGCCTTGCACCACGTTTACGAGAACTGGGAAGAAGACCATCACGACCACGACGGCCGCCTTGGACTGCCAGTCAAAGCCGAACCAGCTCACCATGATGGGGGCGATACCGACAATGGGAAGCGCGGCGAAGAAGTTGCCGATGGGCAAAAGCCCGCGCGTCAGAAAGACCGAACGATCAATGAGGAGAGCGCAGATCACCCCGGCACTGACGCCGATGGCGTAGCCGCTTAGCGCGCCCTTGAGGAAGGTCTGCACGAAATCGGTCCAGAGGATGTTAGTCGAGGCCGCGAAGGTGGCGGCGACGGCACTTGGCGCGGGAAGAATGACGGGACTGACATCAAATCCGCGCACGATCCCTTCCCAGAGGACGAGGAGCGTAATCCCGAAGAGGACGGGCACGAAGATCCGCACCAGAAGGCTCTCGCGGTGCCGCGACCGCGCGAGACTGGCGTTGATGGCCCAGGCCAAAGCCCAGAAAATGAGCGCGCCGACAAGCACGGTCACGACGCCATACCCATGCGCCTGAGAGCGATCCTCTGCGCGATATCGAGGGTTGTGATGAGGACCCCTGCCAGTAGTGCCGCCGCGAAAAGGGCAGCCCAGATGGCGAGCGGTGTGCCGAACTGGTCACCGATGAGGATCCGCGCCCCAAGGCCGCTGATGGCGCCCGTAGGCAGCTCCCCCACGATTGTGCCCACGAGCGCTGCTGCGATGCCGATCTTGAGCGACGTAAAGAGGTACGGCACGGATGCGGGCAGCCGGAGTTTAAGGAAAGTCTGCAACCCCGACGCATCGTACGTTTTCAACAGATCAAGCTGGGATAAGGCTGGCGCGCGCAAGCCGGAAACCATGCCAACGAGCACAGGAAAATAGCACAGATACGCAGAGATAATGGCCTTAGGAACGGCGCGGCCTTCAATTCCGAGCTGGCTGGACAGAACAATGATCATCGGCGCAAGAGCAACAATGGGTATGGTCTGGCTCATGATGGCGAGCGGCATCAGGCTCATTTCTGTCACCCGTGAGTAGACCACCCCAATGGCCCCCGCGATCCCGAGGAACGTGCCGAGCGCGAAGCCAAACAGCGTGGACTGAAGCGTGATCCAGCCGTGATAGAACAGGGAGCGCTTGGAGAAGGCGCGCCCGCGCAGGGCCATCTCTCCCGTCGTTTTCCAAAGCTCTGCTCCGACCTGTGCGGGCGTGGGAAGGCGCGGCCGATCAAGGGTGTAGCCGAGCATCACATGCTCCGGGTTGTCACGCATCAAACGCCAGACGGAGACGTCAAAGCGCGGGAAGGACCCCTCTGGCGTGATAACTGCCCCGGCTCTCTCCGCCTGGTCTAACGCGCCGCGGATATTCATGGGTGCCACTGCCGCGTACCAGAGACCCACGATCACCGCGAGGACGGCCAGAACGGGGAGAACTGACCTCAACGCCGCCACTCCATCCGAAGCTCAGGCACGCCGTCGCCGCGACCTTCCGCCTTGCGCTCTACGATCTCGAATCCTTCGCGATGATAGAACCGGTGCGCTGCCGTGTTAGGCTCGTGGGTCCAGAGTTGGATGTAGTCGTGATCTTCTTTCACCCGGTCAACGAGAGCCTTCCCGGCGCCAGAACCGGGATGTGCCGTGTAAAGACCACCAATGAGATGTTCGTCGGGATTGAAGGACAGATATCCAGCCACCGGCGCGCCAATAACCCAGAACTCCCTGTCCGGGATGGCTTGCGCGATCACGTCCCGAAGCGTCGAGGCAGAGGGTTGGTCCGTCGTGATCCATTCGATGCCGGACAGCCAGTCATGGATGATGTTGGCGCAGGCCATGGCATCCTTGACGGTCGCCCTGCGGACCAGTGCGCGGTCCTCACTCATAGGAATGCCCCGCTCTAAGACCTTCGCGGACGCGATGAGCAACATCCTGAAACGACTGTGTCTCTCGCAGGTCGAGGGGCCGCTCCCGTGGCAGCGGGCTCTCGATCACCTCGGTGATGCGTCCCGGTCTCGGGCTCATGATGACGATCTTCGTTGAGAGATAGACGGCCTCTGGAATCGAGTGGGTGACGAAGACGATGGTCTTGCCGGTCCGCCCCCACAGCTGGAGGAGCTGCTCGTTCAGGTGATCGCGCACGATTTCATCGAGGGCCCCGAATGGCTCATCCATGAGCAGGAGGTCTGCGTCAAACGCCAGCGCCCGCGCGATGGATGCTCGCTGCTGCATCCCGCCAGAAAGCTGCCATGGGTACTTCTTTTCGAACCCACCAAGATCCACGAGCTCCAGCGTCCTTGCCACGCGCTCTGCCTGCTCGGCTGTGGAATACCCCATGATTTCAAGGGGCAGACGGACGTTGGCCCCGATGGTTCGCCACGGGTAAAGACCGGCTTGCTGAAACACGTAACCGTAGGCCCGCGCACGGCGGGCTGCGTCCGGTGATATGCCATTGACCGTCAACGAGCCACCTGTCGGGGTCTCCAGCGCAGCCATGCACCGGAGAAACGTCGTTTTCCCGCAGCCCGATGGTCCGATGAAGGAGACGAACTCCCCTTTCTCGATGGAGAGATTTACGTCGCTCAGGGCATGAACGGGGCCGTCATTCGTCTCAAAGGTGAGGTTAAGGCCGGACGCGGCGACGATCGGTGCAGTCACATTCTGCATCAGGTCGTCTTGGGATGTCGCGCGCATGTCGCGACGCTTCCACAGAAGATCAGAGGCTTCAAGTCGCGGCGGGCTGGAACCTCTCGCCTCCCGCGCCGAAAAGCGCCAATGATGGGACGAAAGCCTCGGGATTGAGCAAAGGGGAGCGGAGAGCAATGGACAACGACAGCGCTCAAAGCACGCAGCGCAGTGGCGCGAACCTCGCCATCGACGGAGACCGTCTTTGGCTGAGCCTGATGGAGATGGCCAAGATCGGCCCCGGCGTTGCAGGTGGCAACAATCGGCAGACACTCACTGACGCGGACGCCGAAGGACGGCGCGTCTTTCAGTCTTGGTGCGAAGCAGCTGGTTGCGAGATGGGTCTTGATCGGATGGGAAACATGTTTGCGACCCGCGCGGGCACCGACCCGGATGCCCTGCCAGTCTATCTGGGATCGCATCTCGACACCCAGCCCACGGGTGGAAAATACGACGGTGTCCTCGGCGTCCTTGGCGGGCTAGAACTAATCCGGACTTTGAACGATGCCGGGATCCGCACCCGGCGCCCCCTCGTCCTCGTGAATTTCAGCAACGAGGAAGGCACACGCTTCGCGCCCGCCATGCTCGCATCAGGAGTGTTCGCAGGGCTTCACGATGAAGATTGGGCCTATGCCCGCCAAGACGCAGGGGGCAAAACCTTCGGAGAAGAGCTCGCCCGCATTGGCTGGCGCGGCGATGAAGTGACGGGCGCGCGCAAAATGCACGCCTTCTTCGAGCTGCACATAGAGCAAGGCCCGATCCTTGAGGCCGAGGGCAAGGACATCGGCGTTGTCACCCATGGCCAAGGCCTGCGCTGGATCGAAGTGCAGATCACGGGACGCGCTGCTCATACAGGCTCTACCCCCATGCCGATGCGCCGCAATGCGGGCTTGGGCATGGCGCGGATCGTGGAAGCTGTGGACGCGATCGCGCAATCCCACGCGCCCCATGCCGTGGGCGCAGCGGGACATATCGACGTCTCACCCAATTCGCGCAATGTGATCCCCGGTCAAGTCACACTGACGGTCGACTTCCGCTCCCCCGACCTCGCGGTGCTGGAGGCCATGGTGACAGCCCTCGAGCAGCAGGGAGAGGAGATTTGCGCGCGCCTCGGCCTTGAGGTGAGCTTTGCGCGCACCGGGGGCTTTGACCCCGTGACCTTCGACGCCACCTGCGTTGGCGCCGTACGCGACGCGGCCGAGACCTTGGGGTACTCCTACATGGATATTGTCTCTGGCGCGGGTCATGACGCCTGCTGGATCAACCAGGTGGCTCCAACAGCGATGATTATGTGCCCATGTGTCGACGGCCTCTCACACAATGAAGCAGAAGAGATCACCAAAGACTGGGCCAGCGCCGGGGCGAACGTTCTCCTCCATGCGGTTCTAAACACCGCTGAGATCGTCGACTAACCGTGCGTATCCTTTTTGCGAGCTTCCTTCGGTGCAGCTGGGGTCGCGTGATCATCTGATCTGAAGTGTACGCGAAGACGCGCACATGCACCTTGGACCGGTGAATCGTCAGAGCTGGGCCGAAACGGAGGCATCAAAACGCGACTTGGTCGCCCCCCTTCAGTGACAGGATTTCCCGAGCCTCGTCGGGGCTCGCCACCGATAGGCCCAGCCCTTCAATGATCTGGCGCACTTTTGTCACTTGTACCGCGTTGGAGGTGGCGAGCTCTCCCTTGCCCGCCCAGATGCTGTCTTCCAATCCGACACGGACGTTACCACCCAAAGCCGCGGCTTGGGCCGCGATGCGCATTTGGTTGGCACCAGCGCCCAGGACAGACCAGCGGTAGTCGTCGCCGAAAAGACGGTCTGCCGTGCGCTTCATGTGCATCACGTCCTCTGGATGGGGACCAATGCCCCCCAGCAGCCCGAAGACCGACTGCACAAAGAAGGGCGCTTTGACGAGCCCGCGATCTGCAAAATGGGCCAGGTTGTAGAGATGGGAAATGTCGTAGCATTCGAACTCAAAACGGGTGCCGTTGCCGTAGCAGGTCTTGAGCACGTATTCGATGTCCTGGAAGGAGTTGCGAAACACGAGATCACGTGAGCCCTCCAGATGGGCGCGTTCCCAATCGTGTTTGAACTCCTTGAAGCGATTGAGCATCGGGAAGAGACCAAAGTTCATCGACCCCATGTTGAGGGAGGCCACTTCAGGCTGGTACTGCGCCGCCGGGGCGACGCGTTCCTCTACACTCATGTAGGGGCTGCCGCCGGTGGTGATGTTCACTACCGCATTGGTGCCCTGCTTGATGCGCGGTAAGAACGGCGCAAAACCCTCAGGACTTTGATCCGGCTTGCCGGTTTCCGGGTCACGGGCGTGCAGATGCAGGATGGCTGCGCCCGCTTCAGCAGCGGCGATTGCTTCCGTGGCGATCTCGTCCGGCGTGATCGGCAGATAGGGCGTCATCGACGGCGTGTGGATAGAGCCGGTTATGGCGCAGGTGATAACGACCTTTCCCGCCTGGCTTGACACAGCCACGGTCAGCGTCCTGCCCCAGGAGCCGGAACGCCCTGAATTGTTGGGCGCTGTGGCACGAGAAGGTAGTCTGCCTCCGCACCGCGCGAGACATCCGTTGCATGTTGCAAAGTGTTCATAAGCTCACTTAGCCCCCGACCAAGGATCTACCTGCCCGAAGTACACGTGCTGCTGAAGCGCCAGTCAAGCCGTTGCACGACGCCAGTCTGAATTTCGATCCTTCTTTGAAGGTGGGGGGGTGGCGGACAGGAAGGGATTCGAACCCTCGAGACGGTTTCCCGCCTACGCACTTTCCAGGCGCGCGCCTTCGACCACTCGGCCACCTGTCCGCGGGCGGGTCTAGGGAAAAGCGCGACGCCCTGCAAGAAGGGAATTCCTAGCTTTGCGATGCGTCTCCGTCGTCGGCATCGGTGGCGCGGAAATCGGGATGGGCGGTCTCAGGCGCCTCGTCACTGCGAGGCTGTCCTTCTTCCGCTTTGCCCTCCGGCGATAGTGGCCGCGACGCGGGCGTCAGTGCCTCCGGGTTCCGCAGCCAGATGTCGCGCTGGGCGAAGGGTATCTCAATTCCTTCGGCCGCAAAACGTTGGGCAATGCTGTGGTTCATTTCCGTTTGCACAACGAGCACCCAGGCGATGTCACGCAGGATGGCCCTGATCTCAAAGTCGAGACTGTCCGCGCCGAAGCCCTTGAAGTAGACGAAGGGCGGCGGTTTGAGGTTCACCATGGGATGGGCCTCCGCGATTTCCTGAAGGATCGCCTCCACCCGCTTTGTATCTGTCCCGTAGGCCACCCCAACCGGCACGATGACGCGCCCGACGGTGTTGCCACGGGTATAGTTTGTCACCGTTCCGGAGATCAGATCAGCATTGGGGACAATGACGTCCGTCCGGTCAAAGGTTTCGATCCGGGTGGACCGCACGGAAATGTCTCGGACGTATCCCATGTTGCCGCCGACCTCGATCCAGTCTCCTTCGGAAATCGGTCTTTCCACCAAGAGAATGATCCCGGAGATGAAGTTCGAGACGATGTTCTGAAGCCCGAAACCAATGCCCACGCCGAGGGCACCGGCGATGAAGGCGAGGCTCGAGAGGTCGATACCCGCTGCTGAGATGGCGAGAAGTCCGGCAAGAAACACGCCGACGTAGCCCAGCCCGCTGACCACCGCAGTCTGGCCACCCACATCGAGGCGCGTTTTCGGGAGGACTGAGGTGCGCAAAGCGGATTGCACAAATCGCGTAAGCGCATAGCCCCCCGCGAACACGAGGATAAGGACAAAGAACGCGCCGGGGGAGATGGTCGTCTCCCCGACCGTGACCCCCTCCTGGATCCGGACCCAGACCTCACGCAGATCGGTGACAGACGCGCCCCATATGAGCGCAAGGATCGGTGCCGAAGCGATGAAAAGCGCGGTTGAAGCGAGGACAGGGACCAGGCTCTCGTCCGGGCCTTTGCCGCGACCGAGAAGGATGTAAACGTCCCGGATCAGACCTGTGAGCAGCGCGAGAACAGCAAAGAGCGTGAGTGTCGCCACAGCAGGAAGCATCAGCGCCTCGGCCGCGTTGACGTAGCCAAGCGCCGACAGGGCCGGTCCGACGATGGCTACGATGCGTGCAAAACGCGCCAACGTCGTCACGAGGCGGTCAAAGACGCTCGGCTGGACCAGACCTTCGCTGTTTACGGATCGCGCGTGGCTCAGCAGAATGATGGACAGGCGGTAGAGCAACAAGCCAAGGACCAGCAGCACCGGAAACTCCAGTACCCCCCGTGTGGAAAGAGAGAAGCTTCCAAGCTCTGCCACCGCTCGGAACACGCCGAAGACCGCCACGGCGATCCCGATGTAGAACACCGTGAAGCGCCCTTTGCGGCGCGGGCCCGCGTCGAGGCGGAGCGGCGTGACGGCAGCCTCTGAGCTCGGGAAAAGGCGACCGGCCAGCCATCGCGCCATGAAGATCGCAAAGCCGATAAATGGGATGAGCGCCACGAGCCGCTCACCGAGAACATCGAACAGATCGGTTAGGATCAAGGCACGCGTCAGGGCGAACATCCCCACCATGGGCACGGCGATTTGCCCAAGCGACACAAGGAAGGAGGAGACGCGAATGCCTGCCCCCTCCCCGCGTCCCTCTAGGCGCTCGCCCAAAATCTCGAGCCAGCGGCGGGATCGCAGGACTGCGACGAGGGCCACGACGAGAAGCGTGATGATGAGGGGCAGGTTCTGGTTGATGGCCTCCCGCGCGGACCCGTTGGCAACGTTGCGCGCAGCACCATCGGCGAGGATGCGCCATGCGGCCTGCAGGGCATCCGGCACCGCAATCCAACCGCCGGGATCAAGGGGAGACGGTCGTCGGCTTAGTAGCGCCTCGGCCCTTCGCTCGCGGATTATGGCATCAATCTCGCCGATAATCCCGTCGGCTCGACGGAATGCCTCCTCCGCCCGGAGAGCAGGTGCCGCGAGTTCTGCGAGTTGGGCTTCCAGTTCCGCGCGGCGTTGGGCGATGCCTTCTTCTTCGGTCGCCCCCTCCTCAGGGGGCGCACCCAGAGCACCTATCTGGCCGCGCAATGTCTCAAGCCGGGCGGAATTTATGCCCTGTGCTTCGGAGAAAACACTGCGGAAGCCGTCAATCTCCTCCCTCAGGGTCGCGAAAGCCGCTGAAGACGCTGCGGCGGCCTCAACGGCATTCTCGGCCCGGCTCGCGACCTGTTCCCATTCGGCGTAGTCCGGCTCCGTCTGCGCGGCCGCAAGGCACGCGAGCAGAAGGAGGGGCAGCGCGAAAAGGAAGCGCCGGAGCATCGCCGTCCTATGCCTCCGCGAAGACTGGGGGGATGTCGGGTTTGGCTTCAAGCCACGGCGGCACCGGCAACCCTTTCGAACGGAGGAAATCCGGGTTGTAGAGCTTGGAGGCGTACCGGGTGCCATAGTCACAGAGGATCGTGACGATGGTGTGCCCCGGCCCCAAATGCCGCGCGAGCTCCATAGCGCCGCCAATGTTGACGCCGGTGGAGCCGCCCATGCACAGCCCCTCCTCTTCCAGGAGGTCAAAGACAATTGGGATCGCGACCTCGTCAGAGACACGGCACGCAAAGTCTGGAGTGAAGCCCTCAAGATTGGCTGTTATGCGCCCTTGCCCGATCCCCTCCGAAATGGAGCTGCCGTCAGACTTCAGCTCCCCTTCCGTGTAGAAGCTGTAAAGGGCTGCTCCGTAGGGATCGACGATCCCGCATTTGACGCCTTTGGGCTGCAAGTAAGCGGCCATGCCCGCGACAGTCCCGCCGGAGCCTGCGGCGCAGATAAAGCCGTCCACTTTGCCGCCGGTCTGTTCCCAAATCTCCGGGCCTGTTGTCTCCACATGGGCCTGGCGATTGGCGGTGTTGTCGAACTGGTTTGCCCAAACCGCGCCGCCGGGCAGTGTTTCGTTCAGCTTATTGGCCAGACGTTCCGAATAGCGGACATAATTGTTCGGATTGCGGTAAGGCGCAGCGGGCACTTCCACGAGTTCCGCCCCCGCCAGCCGCAGCATGTCCTTCTTTTCCTGGCTTTGCGTCTCTGGGATCACGATCACGCATTTGAACCCGAGCGCAGCCCCCACGAGAGCCAGACCGATGCCGGTATTGCCCGCTGTGCCTTCGACAATTGTCCCGCCGGGCTTCAGCGTCCCTTTGGCCAACGCGTCCTTGATGATGTAGAGCGCGGCGCGGTCCTTCACGCTTTGCCCGGGGTTCAGGAACTCGGCCTTCCCAAGGATCGTGCAGCCTGTCTCCTCGCTGGCGCGTTTCAGCTTGATGAGGGGGGTGTTGCCGATGGCGGCGGGCAAATCGTCATAGACGCGCATGGAAAGCTCCCTTTTGCGTCAGAGCTACGCCTCGGCGCGCGCGACCTCAACCCTTCCTTGCCCCGGGTACAGTGCTCAGGTGCTTTCCCGGAGCCGCCCCCGGTGACGCGCGAGCCAGAGCCCTGCGATCACAAGGGGACCGACCTTGATCTCGTCAGCGTCGAGCATCTCCTCAAAGCGGGCGTAGTCCACGAGGTTGGAGCGGATATCTTCCTGCTCCGTCTCGAGGCCGCCCATCCCTTCGATCCCGTCGGGGAGGTCCGCTATTGCGATGTAGATACTCAGAAACTCGGTCATACCGGCCGTGGTGGGATAGTTGGACGATGCCAGGTGAAGCTTGCGGCCGATCACGCCCGCCTCCTCCTCCAGTTCACGGGCGGCGGCTACTTCAGGCGTCTCGCCTGCGTCAATGCCCCCGGCGGGCGCCTCGATCAGAAAGCAGTTGGGGTCGCGGCGGAAGTGCGGGGCCATGCGATACTGCTCAATGAGCAAGACGCGGTCCCGGACGGGGTCGTAGGGCAAGACGACCACCGCGTCGAAGCCAATGAGCGCGGCGCGTGAGACCACGGGTCCGTGCCCGCCGGCAAAACGCGGGATCCTCAGATCCGCCTCCATGAGCGAGAAGAAATCCGTGTACGGCCTGCGCTCCTCTACGACATCCGCCGTTTCCGTAGGCACCGGCCCAAGAAGCGGCGTCTGCGCCCCGCCAGATGCGTTGACCCGCGCCCAAGCCCGGGCACGGATCGTGTGCATCCGCTGGGCAAGGGTCTTCGCATCGACCTCGCCAAAGTAGCTCATCGCCTCCTCGGCCACATGGAGGGTCAATGGGCCCCAGCTTGCCACCCAAGTGTCCAAGTCCCATTTCGCGCCCGGCGACAAATTGACTTCGTCTGAGGGGCGGTAGACCCCCGCGTCCACAGTCCCGGCCTCTGTCTCCACCGTCACTGGCTGGAGGGTGTAGCTATAAGGTGCTTCGTAGAAATCAAGCCGTGCCTGAGCGTCGCCGGGGATGAGCACACCCTCGGTGACACCATCGCATTCCGCGAGCATGGGCCAAGGTTCTTCGCCTGTATGGAAGACGCCATGGCCCGACAATGTGGCTTTCTGAAAGGGCAATGGACCGGCCACAATTTCCAAGAGTGGAACGTGCCGCAAAGTCCCGAAAAGGAAGATCGGCCTCACGGATACCGTCGTCCGAAGAACTCAGTCATGAGCGCCGCTGCCAGTCCGGTGACAAGGGCGGTCCCGATGATCT
The DNA here is from genome assembly GCA_039024825.1 of Pseudomonadota bacterium. GTDB lineage: Bacteria > Pseudomonadota > Alphaproteobacteria > Rhodobacterales > Rhodobacteraceae > Shimia_B. The sequence goes on along the minus strand of JBCCPQ010000020.1, from coordinate 190 downwards.
CCGCAGTCGCGATTCGTCCGCCGAACTCCCACATGATGGCGGCCACATCCATCACGCCTTCCACCGGGCCGTCATACTGCATGCGCATGGACCGGCGGATCATGTCGCCGAATGCATTTGCGAAAAGGCAAACGAACGCGAGCGCGATCGTGGTCGTCAGCCAGTAGCCCAACGCCGCATTCCAGCCCTG
>JBCCPQ010000019.1:0-16742 GCA_039024825.1 Pseudomonadota bacterium | reverse complement strand
TTTTCATCGGCCTTGCGCCCCATGCCGCCCAGCCCGCGTTCCAAAAGGAAGCCAGCCATGCTTGATGACACCTCCGCCCCTCTGAAAGTTGTGGGTAAGCTTGCCGACAATGAGCGGATGAAAAAGGCCTCGAATTACCTTCGCGGCACTATTGCGGAAGATCTGAAAGACCCGCTTACGGGCGGCTTCACTCCTGACAATTTCCAGCTCATCCGGTTTCACGGTTTGTACCAGCAGGACGACCGTGACATCCGCGCGGAACGCACGGCGCAGAAGCTGGAACCGCTTCACAACGTAATGCTGCGGGCACGCATGCCGGGCGGGATCATTACGCCGGATCAATGGCTGACGATCGAGAAATTCGCGGAGGAGCACACGATGTACGGTTCCGTCCGGCTCACGACTCGCCAGACGTTTCAGTTCCACGGTGTTTTGAAGCCGCACATCAAGGATATGCACAAAGTCATCAACTCTGCCGGGATCGATAGCATCGCCACGGCGGGAGATGTGAACCGCAATGTTTTGTGCACCACGAACCCTGTGGAATCAGATCTCCATGCTGAGGCCTACGAGTGGTCCAAGCGGATCTCCGAATATCTTCTGCCGAACACCAAAGCTTATGCCGAAATCTGGCTCGATGGCGAAAAGCAGGCGTCGTCGGAAGAACCAATTCTGGGTGAGACGTACCTCCCTAGAAAATTCAAGACGACCGTCTCGATCCCGCCCAATAACGAGGTGGACATCCACGCAAACGACCTGAACTTCATCGCAATCGCGGAGGATGGCAAGCTCATCGGATGGAATGTCCTCGTGGGGGGCGGCCTTGCCATGACCCACGGCGACACTGGCACGTATCCACGCAAAGCCGATGATTTCGGCTTTGTTCCGCTAGAGCACACGCTGGCCGTGGCTGAGCATGTCGTCAGCGTCCAGCGCGACTGGGGCAACCGTGTGAACCGCAAGAACGCCAAGACCAAATACACTATCGACCGCGTGGGCATCGAGACCTTCAAAGCAGAGGTAGAGCGCAGGGCAGGGGTCACCTTCGCGCCGTCGCGCCCCTATGAGTTTACAACGAGGGGGGATCGTTTCGGCTGGGTCGAAGGGATGGACGGCAAGCATCACCTAACACTTTACATCCTGTCCGGCCGCATCCTTGATTTCCCCAATCGTCCGCTGAAGACCGGACTTCGCGAGATTGCCAAAATCCACAAAGGCGATTTCCGGATGACCGCGAACCAGAACTTGGTGATCGCTGGCGTCGCGCCGGAAGACCGCGCGGAGATAGAGCGCCTCGCCCGTTCCCACGGCCTCATGACGGAGTACGACACGCCGCAGCTCAAGAACTCCATGGCCTGCGTCGCTCTCCCCACATGCCCACTTGCCATGGCGGAGGCGGAGAGGTTCTTGCCGGACCTCGTTGTGCAGGTCGAACAGATCCTTGTGCGCCATGGAATCCCGGATGACTCTATTGTGCTGCGCGTGGTGGGCTGTCCCAATGGCTGCGGACGCGCGATGCTGGCCGAGGCCGGTCTCGTGGGGAAGGGGCCTGGGAAGTACAATCTTTATCTCGGTGGCAACGTCGTAGGCACACGCATCCCCAAGCTCCATCTGGAGAACACGTCGCCGGAAGTCATCCTCGACGAACTCGATCGGCTTGTCGGCCTTTGGGCTACGGAGCGTACGGATGGCGAGGGTTTCGGCGATTACGTCATCCGCACGGGCGTTGTTGACGAGGTGAAGGTCTCCAAAACGGACTTCCACGCATGAATCTGGAAAGCAAAACCGCTCAGGAGCGGATCGCCTGGGGTCTGGCCCATGCGCCGGGTGCCCATGTGCTGAGCTCCTCGTTCGGCATCCAGTCTGCTGTTCTCCTCCATATGGTGACGCGCGCCGAACCGGCGATCCCGGTCATTCTGGTAGATACCGGCTACCTCTTTCCCGAGACATATCGCTTCGTCGACGATCTGACCGCGCGGCTGAACCTCAACCTCCATGTTACCCGCTCGGAGACGAGCCCAGCCTGGTTCGAGGTGAGGCACGGACCGCTTTGGGAACTGGGTGCCGACGGCATCCGAGCCTACAACAGGATTGCAAAGGTTGAACCCCTTGAGCGCGCCCTCGCCAAGCTTGGCGCAGGGACATGGTTCTCTGGCCTTCGTCGCCAGCAATCCGACAGCCGCAGTGGCCGCGAAGTCGTAGAAATCAAAGACGGCCGCACACGCATTCACCCGATCCTCGATTGGTCAAACCGCGACGTGCATGCCTATCTGAGAGCCCATGAGCTACCCTACCATCCACTCTGGGAGGAGGGGTACGTCAGCGTCGGCGACACCCATACCACAAGCAAGTTGGTCCCCGGCATGTCCGAGGAAGACACGCGCTTTAACGGCCATTTCCGCGAATGCGGCCTCCACACCTAACAGGCACAGACATGTTTCTGAAAGAAATCCCGAACCCCATGGCGCCGTTGACGGCGGAGCAAATGACATCGCTGGAGGCGCTCGTCACCGGTCTCTCGCCCATGCAGCAGGCGTGGGTGTCCGGTTACATGGCGGCAGCGGCGAACGGCGCGGCGGCCCCGGTGGCGACCGCGGAGGCCGAACCCGCAACGCTGACAGTGCTGTATGGATCGCAGACGGGGAACGCCAAGCATGTGGCCTCTGATCTGGCCGAGGCTGCCAAATCGCGTGGGCTGAACGCCAAGCTCATCAGCATGGCTGAATACAAACCGTCTAAGCTCAAGGACGAGACACATCTGGCCCTCGTTGTGAGCACCTATGGTGAAGGCGAGCCGCCTGAAAGCGCGCAAAAGCTCTATGACTTTCTTGCCTCGAAGAAGGCACCAAAGCTTCCCGGCACAGAGATTGCCGTCATCGGTCTTGGCGACACGTCCTATGAATTCTTCTGCCAGACCGCAGTGGATTTTGAGGAACGTCTGGTCGCACTGGGGGCCACCGTTAAGGTTGAGCGCGCGCTTCTTGATGTTGACTACGACGATCACACAGAGGCGTGGATCACCGGGGCGCTTGACGTGCTGGAGCCCGGTCTAAAGACCGCGACACCTGCGTCGAATGTGGGCCCCATGGTGGCGCCTGCGACGCCGCTTTACACTAAGAAATCTCCGTACGAGGCCGAGGTTTCCGTTGTTCAGAAGATCACGGGCCGTGACTCGTCAAAGGACGTGCGTCATGTGGAGCTTTCCCTCGAAGACTCCGGTATCAAATATCTACCGGGTGACAGCCTTGGCGTCTATTTCCTAAATGATCCCAGTGAAGTGGATGCCATTCTTGATGGCCTCAAGTTGGATGATGAAAGCCTCCGACAGGCTTTGATCGAGGACTACGAAATCACACAAAGCTATCCCGGGTTCGTGAGCGCCTACGCGCAAGCAACCCGTAACGAACAACTAGCGACCTTATCCGCTGATAAGACCTTGCTCAGAGAGTACCTCGAGACCCGCCAGATTACCGATATCATTCTGGAGCATCCAGGTAAGATCACCGCTGATCAGCTTAAGGCTGCCCTGCGAAAGCAACAGCCGCGGCTTTACTCAATCGCGTCCGCACAGGCTGACGTCGAGGACGAAGTCCATCTGACGGTGGGCGTCGTGGCCTATGAGGCCCACGGGCGCGACCACCTTGGCGGTGCGTCGGGCTTTCTCGGACGCCGTATGGAAGAAGGTGACAAGGTGCGGGTCTTCGTGGAAGAGAATTCCGGGTTCAGGTTGCCTGCGCCCGACGTGCCCATCATTATGATCGGCCCCGGCACCGGCATCGCTCCATTCCGCAGCTTCCTCCAGCACCGTGAAGCCAGCGGCGTTGAAGGCGACAACTGGCTCTTCTTCGGGAACCCGCATTTCACGCAGGACTTCCTTTATCAGACTGAGCTTCTGAGCTGGAAGAAGGACGGACTGCTTACGCATCTGGACGTGGCGTTCTCCCGCGATCAGGCGGAGAAAATCTACGTGCAGGATCGTCTGCGAGAGCGCGGCGCGGAGCTTTGGGCGTGGATTGAGCGTGGGGCCCATATCTACGTCTGCGGGGACGGAGCGCGGATGGCAAAAGACGTTGACGCGGCGCTGAGCGAAATTGCGACAGAGCATGGCGGCAAGGCAGCGGACTACCTCGATGAGCTCCGCGACGCCCGCCGCTACCAGCGCGACGTTTACTGACCCGTTGCGAGAAGGATCTGCTTCCAGATCGCCGTTTCGTCCAGGGCGACCCACTCGCGGCGCAGGCGCGGCTCTTCCGTGCCTAGCGCACCAAACTCCGCGTGGCTCAAGCCCAGAACGTACACTTCAGCGCCGGTAGGCCGTCCAAACGCACCCCAGCCCTCATGGCGGCCGTGAAGGCTCCATCGAAGGGCGGCACGAGGAGGCATCGTGGGGTCATGGCGGCCGATGGCGTGCTCCACCCGAAACTCAGCCGTGGGGAAGGACGCCCGAAGGCCCAGCCAAAACCGGTCCGCCGCATCGCGCCCCAGCGCCTCTTGACCACCGGGCAAGGACAGATGTACCGCGCGGTCATAAGTGTCGGGGATTATGGATAAATCACGGTCCATAATCCGACGAAGCTGGTCCGCGTACCGAACAGCCCAAGGATCTTCGTTGCCGCGGCCCTGATAGGGACCTGCCACGTCATTGGCCGGTGTCAGGGGACGCACGCAATGCTCGGGCCCGCCCTCCTGGGCGATGAGCTGGCGCGCATATTCCTCAGCCGTAAGCCCGAGCTGTCTGGCAATTGCGCCTTGGTCGCGCACTAGCCATTCATCATCAATGACGTCCCCGTCCACATGGCATTCCGCGATGATCCGATAATTCAGTTCCTTACCACTGGGCGCGCCATAGGCACCCTGGGCGGAATGCGTCGCCGTGCAGATCAGGCGGTGGGAAGAGAGCGACGTGCCCGCAGCAGTCTGGCACCAGATAACGTCTTCGCCATAGAGTTGCCGGTCCGGGAATTCGTGCAGCGTGGCCATTGTTGCGGCCATGATCCCTTCATTGCCGACCACCACGGAGGCCGGGGAGCGTACGACAATGTTCTTTCCGTAGTACTTCTCCAGCGTGGAGATCCCGCGATCTTCCCAGATGTCCTTCGTGACGCCAAGGATGTAGGCGGGAATGTCGGCGTAGGGCATGGGGTCTCCGGTTAGCTTGCTGCACCGTATCCTGCGCGCCGCCCAAAGACAGCCCCAGATGTCAGGCCGGAGCCGCCAGGATATCCTCCGTAAAAGACCCCGCCGACGAGTTCCCCACAAGCGTGAAGGCCAGCGATTGCCGTGCCGTCATCGCGCAGGACTGCGCCCGCATCATCGACTTCAAGCCCGCCATAGGTGAAGGTAATCCCGCCAGTCACAGGATACGCGCGGTAGGGGGCGGTGTCGAAGACTTGCGCCCAGTTCGACTTGGCTAGCGGCAGGCCTTGTGTGCCCTTGCCATCGAGCGTGGTTGGATCAAACTCCACGGACTTGTCCACAGCGGCATTGTAGGCGTCCAGCGTCGCTAGAGCGGCCTTCGCATCGACGCCTTCCAGCTTGGTTGCGAGCTCTTCCAGCGTGTCTGCTTCCACAAAGCTCGCATCCTCGAAGTGATATTCGCCGTAGAGAAGGTCCATGACTTTTGCGTCAAAAATCTGCCAGGCGAAATGCCCCGGTTGCTCCAGCACCGCGCGCCCGAATTGGGCGTAGGTGTAGTTGCGGAAGTTGATACCCTCATCAACGAACCGCTCTCCACGCGCATTGATCATAACGCCTAGGAAGTAGCAGATTTTACGGTAGTTTTTGCGCTCTTTGGGTGGCAGATCTAGGTTGCCAAAGTCCTTCATGTGCAGGTCCATGGGCGTGGCATGGCAGCCGTCGTAGCGGCCATGCGCCTTAGCGCCTAGGGCATATGCCATTCGCAGGCCGTCGCCGGTGTTCATGGGGGTTCCGCGCACCTTGGCATGGGCCCAGTCCTCACCGAATTCAGCCACCCGCATCTCGTCAGAGGCCTCAAAGCCGCCGCACGCGAGTATGACAGCGTCGGCGGCGATCTCGTCGTCGCCCACACGGACGCCGGACACACGGTCGTCCTTAGTTATCAACCCCGTTACACCCGCCCCGTAACGAACGCGCCCGCCGAGGCGTTCGAATGTCGCAAGCTCCATCTCGAAAAGGCCTACGCCTTCATTTTCTGACGCGAGCGTCAGCCCTCCCCAAAAGATGATCTTGCCGTCTTTTTCAAAGCTCTGGCGCGACCAGATTGGCTCATAGGTAACGCCATGGCCGGCCAGCCAGCGAACGGCCTCGTAGCTTTCACGCACGAGAATGTCCTGTTCGCGGCTGAGGGGCAGCCCGTCATTGAAACCCAAAAGGTCGCTGGAGAACTTTTGCTGCGTGTAGCTGCCGAAATCCGTGCGCGGGATACGGGCATCGTCTGGCTTCGACAGCAGCGGGAGGAGCGCGTCCGAACTTTCGTAAGCAAAGCGCATGGCGCCAGCCGTGTATTTGGTGTTGCCGCCTGCGAGGTCCGGTTGCGCTTTTTCAAGCATGAGAACCTCAGCACCGCGTTCCAACGCGGCGATGCCTGCGGCCATGGCGGCGTTCCCTGACCCGACGACGATCACAGAAGTCATGATGATTCCCTCTTTGGCTGGACGTTTTGTATCCAAACGGATACAAAATGCAAAGGAGGTCCAAATGCCGCAGCAATCCTCAGGTGAGACCGCGTTTGATGCGCTCCTTGGCGCGATCCGATCCGGTGAATATGCCCCCGGCGACAGATTGCGGGAGGAGGAGGTGGGCGAACGGCTCAACCTCTCTCGAACGCCGGTGCGTGAGGCCCTCAGGCGGCTGGAAGCCGAAGGCATCGTTGAGCACCGCCCTCGGCAGGGGGCATCGATCCGGGAGCTGGGCCACAGTGAGGTGGTCGAGCTCTATGAAATGCGGGCCGTATTGGAACGCACGGCTGCCGAGATGGCCGCGAAGCACGGCAGCGAAGCGGAGTTTGACGCGCTAAGCGCCCTCAACGACCAGATACTTGCAGAGCGCGCGAACCCGGCCCGGGCTGCAGCAATCAATCAGGACTTCCACCGCGGGCTCTACCTTGCCTGTCGCAACCGGTTCCTGCTGGAGGCCGCCCGAGCGCTCAACAATTCTCTACTTCTTCTAGGTCCAACCACATTCACGGATGCCGACCGTGTGGATGTCGTGGCGCGTGAGCATGGGGCGATCATTGAGGCCCTGCGAGCTGGCGACAGAGAGGGGGCCGGGAAGGCTGCTGAAGCGCATCTCGCGACGTCTCTGCGTGCGCGGCTGCGGGCATCGAGCGCATGAATATCGTTTTGACCTTTGCCATTGCAGGCCTTGGAGTGGCGCTTTTCCACCTCGCCTCCATGCCGCTGCCTTGGCTTCTTGGGCCGATCTTTGCCTGCCTCACGGCGGCGCTGATGGGTCTGCGGCTAGAGGGGATCAAGCCGCTGAATGATGCAATGCGCACGGTTCTTGGTGTGGCGGTGGGGGCGACGCTGACCCCGGCAGTCATCGTGACGTTGCCCGCGATGTGGCCCACGCTCCTCCTCGTGCCGGTTATGACTATCATTATTGGCCTCACAGGTGTTCCGTACTTCCGGCGCCTGTGGGGCTTTGATTTCGCCACCGCATATTATTCAGCCATGCCTGGCGGGCTGCAGGATATGCTTGTGTTTGGCGAAGAAGCAGGTGGGAACGTGCGGACGCTTTCCCTCGTGCATGCGACGCGTGTCCTCGTGATTGTGGTGGCGCTGCCGTTTATCTTGCAGGGAATCTGGGACGCGGATCTGTCTAACCCTCCGGGAGCACCGGCGATCACGATCCCGTTGCAGGAGCTCGTGCTCATGGTCGTTTGTGCCATCGTGGGCTGGCAGGGGGCCAAGCGGATCGGTCTTTTCGGCGCGTCGATTCTCGGGCCGCTCTTGCTCACGACCTTGGTTACTGTCCTTGGTTTCATTGAAAACCGCCCCCCGGCAGAGGCGATTTGGGCCGCCCAATTCTTCATCGGGATGACAATCGGGGCGAAGTACGCGGGCGTGACAATGGAAGAAGTGCGGAGAGACCTCGCCGCGGGCTTTGGCTTTTGCCTCTTACTCATTGTTCTCACGGTCATTTTTGTGGAAGGCATCTATATGGCGGGTCTGGCACCCGGGCAGGACGTGCTGTTGGCCTTCGCGCCAGGCGGGCAAGCGGAGCTAACGGTGCTGGCGCTTATTGTCGGCGCGGATATGGCGTTCGTGGTGGCCCACCACGTTTTGCGCATCTTCGTCGTGATCCTCGGTGCACCGGTGGCCGTCAGGCTGTTTTCCAGACCTCAGGATTGATAATGTGGATTGGCTCACCCCGGTCAAAGGCCACCACTTGCTCAAAGATATCGGTGAACTGCAGATCGAATTCATCCTCTGTGACGTAGCCTAGGTGGGGCGTTGGGAGGACGTTTTCATGCGTGAGGAGCGGGTGCGCGGTGTCCTTCAAGGGCTCTGTGTCGAAGACATCGACAGCGGCGAATATCCGGCCGCGCGCAATCTCGTTCTCCAGTGCGTCCTTGGCCACGAGGCCCGATCTGGAGGTGTTCACGAACAGGGAGCGGGGGGCCATATTCGCGAGGTCATTTCCGGTGATGATGCCCATCGTGTTGGGTTTAAGTCTCACATGGACGCTTACGATGTCAGAGGTCGCAAAAAAGTCCTCCCGGCTATCCGCAACGGTGGCACCATCGGCTTTCGCCCGCGCGCGGCCTTCTTCCGATGACCACCATTGAACCTTCATTCCAATAGCTTGCGCATATGAACTCACTGCCTTCGCGATGCGTCCGTAACCATAAAGGCCAAGCGTGCGCCCGCGCAGTGTCCGACCGACACCCATCTGCCATCCCCCGGCGCGGATAGAGGCGACCTGCTGGGGGATCTGACGATAGCTCGCAAGGATGAGAGCCAGGGTATGCTCCGCGGCCGCATAGGAAGGCGTGTCTGAATGCATGTTGGAGCATAGAAGCACCCCGTGATCGGTGCAGGCTGACACGTCGATATGCGGATAGACTGAGTGCTGAGAAATCAGTTTCAGCTTCGGCAGATGCTCCAAAAGAGAGCGGGTGATCTGTGTGCGTTCGCGGAACAGGACCAGAGCTTCAGCATCTTTCAGCCGCTCGGACAGCACCTCTTCGCTCGCATGATCTGTCCAAATAGTGACGTCTTGTCCTTTGAGGATGCGGTAACACGGCAGTTGGGCCAGGGTGTTGAACCAATCATCCAGAATGTGAACTTTCACGCGTCCTCCGGCAGAAAAAGGTGCCCTTCGGCGATCTTTCGAGCGGTACGGACGAGGCCCGCGCTTTCGATCTCGAAACCACTGTCGAGGGTAAAGGCGGCCAGAACCTCAATTGTGCCAGAGGCATGTTCGATGACAACCTCCGCAGGGCTTTGCGTGGGGCGCTCCAGCAGCCCGTCCGCGACGGAGCCTGGTGTAAGCGCACAGGACGCCAGACACTGTGCCCCGGTGACGGCCATGGAAGGGTGCGTCGTCCAAGGCATGAAGTAGCGCGCGGCGATCGTCCCGCCGTCTTTTGCAGGCGCGAGGAGGCCAAACTTTGGCGTCACGGATTTGGTGACATCGCCCATGCCCATCCTGTCGCCAGCTTGGATCCGCACAGCCTCCATGCGGGCGAAGAAGTCAGTGTTGGCGTCTAAGTCTTCGCGGCTTTCATAGCCGATCAGGCCAAAATCAGCAGCACGGGCGATGACCATGGGCATGGCGACATCCATGCAGGTAACCTCGATGCCTTGGACGCTGTCACGCAGGTTTCCGGTGGGGAGGAATTTGCCCGTGGCAGACCCTACCGTGCCCCGAAACTGGAGCCCTATCTGGGCCGCAGTGCCCGGCACGCCAGCGATGGCCGTCGTTCCGCCGTAGCGCACTCGGCCCTCTGGCGTCTGAACCGTTGCTACCACGCGCGAGCCGGTATTGGTGGCGAGGATCTTCACCTCTGTCACGTCGCCCTTGGGCTCTACCAGTCCCATCTCAAGCGCGGCGGGACCCACGCCGGACAGGATGTTGCCACAGGACGGTTTGAAGTCGACGAGGCCGTCTTCAACGCTCACCTGCGCGAAGAAGTAGTCAACGTCGGCCCAATCATCGTCGGAAGCAGACAGCATTGCGACCTTGGTAGTCACCGCGTTGCCACCACCGATCCCGTCGATGTTGAGAGGATGGCCGGAGCCCACGACGCCCACGAGGACTTTTGCAAGGTCAACCAAGTCTTCCGGCAGATCTGAGCGCCTGAAGTAGGGGCCTCGGGACGTACCCCCGCGCATGAAGAGGTAGGGGATCTTGCCCGTCATGTGAGCGGCCATGGCAGATCCACTGCGTCCTGCAACAGGCCCGGCGGGAAGTCCCGGTTAAGCGCACCGGCCATGAGGCACATGAACGCAATGCCTGCGGCCGTGAGGATCAGGGTCATCCCCCAACTCGCCTTCGCGCGCACCCGGAAGAAAGCGATGAGGAAGCCGAGAAGGGCGATGATAAAGCCCACGAAGAACGTGCCCACGATGAGGCCCGCGAACCAGGCGAGCGTGCTCCAGAGCCCGTAGGGTGCAGCGGCGTCTTCCCCCCCTGACTCCTTGTCCGCAAAGATCGCATCGCCTTCGGGTCGCCGCATCATCTGTACGAGCAGGATGAGCAGGCAAAGGAGGGTGAAGCCCCCGACAACCAGCGGGATGATCTTATCGGTCATGTTGAAGTCCGGGATCAGGTTGGCGTTGTAGAGCGCGGCGAGCACGTACGCCATAATCACGAACAGAAAGACCATCGGCGCGCGCTTGGCACCGGCCTGAACGTCGCCCTCTGCCTGGATCGCTTTCGCCTGACGCAGGCCAAACACGACCGAGATGACCGTAACGATAATCAGCGTGATGACGATCGGCGAGAACACATAGTCCATGCCTTCCTCGAAAGACTTGCGGAAGCGGAAGCTGGCGATTTGGAAAGCCTGGTTCGTGAACTTTTCGACTGGGTTCGACAGAACAAAGCCGATCAGAAAGGCGGGCCGTGACCAGTCGAAGCGACGCAGGAAGATGCCAATAAGGCCGATTGCGAACAGGGCCAGCAGATCCTCGAAGTTCTGACCGCTTTGGAACGCCGCAAAGGAGATCAGCATGAAGAGGAAGGGCGCGAGGTAGGTGAAGCGGATCGTGGTGAGCTTTGCGATGCCGCCGGAGGCCGCGATGCACAAGATCGTGCCTACAACATTGGCAAGCGCCAGCAGCCAGACGATGGCGTAGGTGATGTCGAGGTTGTTCTTGAGCATGGCCGGACCGACTTCGATCTGGCCAGATCCCAAGAGTGCAACGGCACCAATGAAAATGGCCATCGAGCCCGAGCCTGGTATGCCGAAAAGGAGGGTGGGAACGAGACCGCCGCCTTCCTTAGCGTTATTTGAGGATTCCGGTCCAACGATGCCCCGCACTTCACCGCTGCCAAATTTGGATTTGTCTTTGGTTGTCTGCACGGCATGGCCGTAGGCGATCCAGTCAACAACGGACCCTCCGAGCCCGGGGATGACACCCACAGCCACACCGATGATGGAGCAGCGGACCGACAGCCACTTATTCGCAAACCAGTCGCGGATGCCGTCACCCCAGCCCGCGCCGAGGGAGGCGCCCTTGGCGATGGAGCGGTCGTGGCGCAGGAGGCTCACAATTTCGGGGATGGCAAAGATGCCAAGACCCACGATGACGAGCTTGAGACCGTCCGTAAGATAGGGAATGTCGTAGGACGCCATGCGCAGCGACCCGCCTGCATCCGCCTCACCGATTGTTCCGATGAGAAGGCCAAGGCCTGCGGCGGCCAGGCCTTTCAGCGCGAAGCGGCCGGCGAGGATCGCCACCATGGATAGGCCAAAGATCGTGATCATCAGCATCTCTGGCAAGCCAAACGCCAGCACGATGGGCCGCGCCACAAGGATGAAGAGGGTCAGGAAAGCCGCGCCCACAAGCCCGCCGAAGAGCGACGATGCAAAGGCAGCGGACAGCGCTCGCGCCGCCTCCCCATTTTTGGCCATGGGAAAACCGTCGAGGACGGTGGCTTGTGAAGCCGAGGAGCCCGGTATGCCCATGAGAACGGATGCGAATGTGTCGGAGGTAGGCACCACTGCCACCATTCCGATCATGAGCGCGAGGCCGAGGACCGGCTCCATCCCGAACATGAACGGCAAAAGCAGCGACAGACCAGCGATCCCGCCAAGCCCGGGGAATACCCCGATGGCAAGGCCCATCACCACCCCGAGAACAAGGTAGCCAAGAACGACAGGTTGCAGAATGAGACCCCATGCCTCGCCAAGGGCGGGCAGGGCAGTGGCGAGGATATCCATGGAGGACCCTCCCGTGGTGCGGACTTTAAGGAAAAAGGGCGGCTCCCAAAGAAGCCGCCCCTCGTGCGATTTAGTTTAGCGCAACGCCGTAGCTCTCACCGAGCCAGTTGACGACGAACTCCTTCGCGGCGTCGTCGACATTGGTGGCGGTCTGCAACGCCGACTGGGAGCCTGCGCCTACAAAGACCGGATACTTGCCGACACGCTTGGAGGAAATCTCCGCGAAGTCGGCCCGCTCAATCACTTCCTGAAAGGCTGCCGTGTACGTGTCGACCACGTCCTGCGGGGTGCCTGCGGGCAGGAAGGCCAGCTTTTGCACCGGGAAACCTGCTACGAAGAAGGCTTTCCAAGCATCCCATTGCGCTCCAGAGGTCTCGCAACCGTCGGTCGCATCGCAAACCTCCTTAAAGGTGGGCATATCAGGGAACGTCGGATCTCGAACGATGTTGCCGTCGGCGTCGAGTGCGCCCCAGGACATCATCGGCACAGCAGTGCCTGCCTCCACAAGCGGTACGGAGCCGCCCAGGTAGCCCGAAGACGTCTGGTAGTCGATGTTGGCCTCGCCACGCTCGAACATCAGGCGACCGTCACCGCGACCCTTGATGCCGAAGACGGGCTCGACGTTCATGCCCAGCATTTCCCATGCCAGAAGCGGCACCAGATCGAGGCGCGTGGCGCCCTGTGAGCCGTAGATGAAGTCGATGTCCTGAAGCATGTTGGCGGAGCCGTCGAACTTCGCGCCGTCCTCAGCATTCAAATACGCGACGCCGCCTGTGCCGGAGGCCATGACCGGAACCCAGTCATTGTACTCGTAGCGCACGCGCGGATCGCCCAGCAGATATGGGAACTGCGTGGAACCGGACGTGCCGAAAAGCAGAGTTCCATCGGAATGCTCTTGCTCCTGGAACCAGTTCGCGCCCTTTGTCGAGCCTGCGCCTGGCATGAACTTCACGACTACCGTGGGTTCGCCGGGCAGCGCCTCGCTGAGAAGCGGCGCAAAGAAGTTGGCCCATTTGGCCGACCCGCCGGTCTCCGAGAACGGGATGATCCATTCAATGGTCTTCCCGGAAAAGTCGACCTCTGCAGCGGCCGGTGCAGCGATACCTGCGGCGACCATCAGGCCTGCCACGGCACGCCGTGTGAATGTCGATACGGACATTGTATTCCTCCCTATGTGTGCGGCGGCCCTTGCGGTGCTCTCTCTCGCAACGCATGGACCACGCCATGCCTCGGCAGGCTTGCGTACCCCGCCGCGCGCGTCAAGATGGCGGGTGAACCTTGCAGAAAGCTTGCGCACCCATGCGAATTGTCATCGTCGAGGATAATCGCGATCTCGCTAAGGCACTCGCCTACCGTCTGCGTGACCAAGGCCACGGCGTTGACGTTCTGGCCGACGGGGCCGGTGCCGCCGAATATCTTGCGCGCGAAGGTGCCGACCTTGTTATCCTCGATGTCAATTTGCCGGGGGTGAGCGGTTTTGAGGTCGTCCGAGATCTGCGCGCGCGGGGGGAAGGGATGCCCGTTCTCATGCTTACCGCACGCGGGGACCTCAAGGATCGGGTGGCTGGTCTTGACGCAGGAGCCGACGACTATCTGGTGAAGCCCTTTGAGATGGAGGAGTTGGACGCGCGGCTACGCGCGCTCGCGCGGCGCAAGGAAGTAGAGACCGGCGCGCTTCTTTCGCTTGGCGCGTTGAGCTTTGACCGGTCGTCACGGGCTGTCACGCTTGCCGGAGAGGTGCTCACCTTGCCCCGGCGCGAGCTTGCTGTACTAGAGTGTCTTCTCGACAGACAGGGCCGTCTTGTGCCCAAAGACGCGCTGAGTGCTCACGTCTATGGGACCGGTGCAGACGTGACCGAAAGCGCGGTGGAGCCCCATGTATCGCGGCTGCGCAAGCGCTTGGCAGGCCATGGGCTCAGTATCAAAACTGCGCGGGGGCTCGGCTATATGCTGGCGGCGACATGACGGCGGCTTCGCTTCGCACGCGCCTTTTTCTTGTGATCCTCGCGCCACTTCTGCTCATGGCGCTGATCCTCGGCCTGTGGCGGGTGAATGCAGCGCAGGCCACGGCGGAGGAACTCTTTGATCGCTCTCTGCGCGCTGCGGCGCTCGCGATTTCCAAAGATGTCACGATTTCGGGCGGAGACGCCTTGCTGCCCACGACGCGCGATTTCATTGAAGGTGTCGCGGGTGGAGAGGTCTTTTATCACGCCACGGGGCCAGGCGGCATTTACGTGACGGGTTATGCCTATCCGCCCGTTGCGCAGGGGGATGCGCCTCTATTTGAGGCGAGCTATCGGGGCGAGGCCGTGCGCGTGACCCGACTGACGGAGACGGTGACGATAGACGGGCTCACCGGGCCCTCCACCGTCACAGTCTGGCAGCGCTTGTCAGACCGGCAAGCCTTCGCGCGGGAACTCGCGACGCGGTCGGCTATCCTGATCGGGGCGCTCATGGGCACGCTTGCAATCGTGGTATGGTTTGGCGTTGGTCTCGGTCTACGGCCCCTTGTGGCCCTGGAGGAAGCGATTGCGGCGCGCTCCCCCAATGATCTGGCGCGCATCAAACGCGCTGTACCGGCAGAAGTTCAGGGGATCACGGGCACATTGAATCGCCTCTTTGGGCAAGTTGAGGAGAGCATGGAGGCGCACAAGACGTTCATCTCGGACGCCGCTCATCAGCTTCGCAATCCAGCTGCAGCCGTGCAGTCCATGGCAGCGGCGGCCCGTGATGCCCCGGATGAGACAGCGCGGCAAGAACGGCTCGCAGGGCTCGAAGCAGCGGCGCGCAGGTCGGCGCGGGTTGCAAACCAGCTATTGTCACTCGACAGGCTGCAACACGGCGTGGCAGCTTCAGAGAGCTTTGACCTCGCGAGCACCTTGGCTGAGCTTTGCACCGACATCGCGACCGACGTCCTCGCGCGCGGGATCGAGTTCTCGTACGACGGCCCTGAGACGCCCACGCAGATAAAAGGAGACCGGCTCCTCATCGAGGAAGCGGTGCGGAACCTCATCGACAATGCGCTAAAGCACGCCACGGGCCTCACCCGTTTGGAGGTTCAACTGATCTTGGAGAACAAGGATGCCCGCATCACGGTAAAAGATGATGGGCGCGGCCTGAGCCCTACGGATGCGGATGCGGCGTTTCGGCGCTTCTCGCAGGTGCGACCGTCCGATGGCAGCGGGCTTGGCCTCGCCATCGTTTCTTCTGTTGCGAGTAAGCATAACGGATCCGTTGGCATAGACGCGGTCGAGGAAGGGGCCAGTGTCAGTCTACGCTTGCCAGTGACGTCTGGCTAACGACTTTTCCCTGTCTCATTGGTTTCCGAAGCCGAACTGCGCCGGCATGCCGCACGGAAAAAATGCAGCGATGGCAACGTTTAGTGTGGCAACGCACCGCAATGCTCCTACCGCTCCGCACGTGATACTCCGACGCGACGTCAGGCAAACTTGACAATAACACTCAACATGCTGTCATGGCATACATCTGCACACTGCCAGACCTCAAAGGACAGGGACATGAAACGCACAACATTTACTTCCGTGATCGCGCTTGGCGTATTTTCAGCCGTGGGAGCGCAGGCCGACACGGCGCGCGACGTCATTAACGGCTACGCCGATCTGGCATTCGCAAAGTACTCCGACAGCCTCGTGACCGCACAGGCCCTAGATGCGGCTATCGACGCCTTCATCGCCGCCCCCTCCGGGGAAACGCACCAAGCCGCCAAGGACGCGTGGCTCGCCTCCCGCGTGCCTTACCAGCAGACCGAGGCATACCGCTTTGGTAACGCCGTGGTAGATGACTGGGAAGGCAAGGTGAACGCTTGGCCGCTGGACGAAGGCCTTATCGATTACGTCGACGCGTCCTTCTACGGCGACAGTGAAGAGAACAACTTCTACAACGCCAACGTTGTTGCCAACGCAACGCTCGCCGTCGGCGGTCAGACCGTTGACGCGGCCATGATCACGCCGGCTGTGCTTCAGGAGCTCCACGAGATCGACGGCGTCGAGGCAAATGTGGCCACCGGCTACCACGCCATCGAATTCCTGCTTTGGGGTCAGGACCTCAACGGCAACGGCCCGGGCGCGGGCGCGCGCAGCTACACCGACTTTGACACAGCCAACTGCACCAATGGCAATTGCGACCGCAGGGCAGAGTACCTTGCCGCGGCATCCGAGCTGCTGCTGACAGACCTCGAAGAGATCGTCGCTGCATGGGATGCTGGCGGCGCGGCGCGCTCTGATCTGGACGGGATGTCGGATGCAGAAGGCATTTCAGCTATGCTGACGGGCCTTGGCTCGCTGTCTTACGGCGAGCTCGCGGGTGAGCGGATGCAGCTTGGCCTCATCCTGCACGATCCCGAAGAAGA
>JBCCPQ010000018.1:0-17199 GCA_039024825.1 Pseudomonadota bacterium | reverse complement strand
GGGAACAGGATGGGCCGCCGCAAAGACCTGGGCCCCGGGAACGTCGCGCGCATTCTCCGGATTGGTGACGATCAGCACCGGTCCCGGCGCGGCGCAGGCCTCCAAAGCCGCCTCAGCCATACGGCGGGCGGCTTTGCCAACGGCGATGATCGGGGTGCCGTCTGCTACGGGTGCCTCGCTCAGCGCTTTGGCCACGGCGGCGTAGGGGTCGGCTGCGGCAACACCCGCATCAAAGATGCGACGCGCCTCTGCGCGCATGCGATCAAGGTCCATGTCGTCTCACAACCAGTTGAGCTGATGGGCCCTTAGCAAATCAGTCAGGAGCAAGCGAGCCCCATCCCGATGCCGCTCGTGCAGCCCTGCCGCAGCGCGCGCATCGCCGGCCTTTATGGCTGCCAGCACCGCGCGGTGATCATTGTTCGACCGCGTCGGCGGCGGGCGGAGGCGCAGGGTCATCATGCGCGCCCGGCGCACTTGGTCGGCATAAAGCTGCGTCGCCTCCACCATGCGCGCGTTCCCCGCTGCTGCCACGAGGGCCTGATGGAAGGTGTCATCCGCGTCAGCCCAGGCCTCCAGATCATTGGCCGCAAGCGCCGCGTCCATGGCGTCGATGGCCGTTTGCAGGGGCTGCAAATCTTCCTCTGACAACCCGCGCTGCGCCGCGCGACCGGCAGCGGCGGCTTCCAGAGTTGTAAGGACCTCGTAGATTTCGTTCATGTCCGCCGGGCTCAGCCCCACGATGCGCGCGCCCCGCCGGGGTCGGATCGTGACCAGCCCCTGCCCCTCCAGCCGCGCCAGCGCTTCACGCACCGGCGTCCGCGACAGCCCGAGGCGTTCTGCAAGTTCAGCCTCCAGGTGGTCGGAGCCCGGCGGCAACGCACCCGAGAATATCAGCGCGCGCAGCGCCTCTGTCGCTCTCGTGGTCGCTGTTTCGCTCATACGGCGATGTGCCTTCCCTCTTCGGCTGACTGATAGATCGCGGCTTCGATCCTGCGCACGGTCAGATAATCGCGGGCCTCGTTCTCAATGTCCCCGTGACCGAGAAGCGCGGCCACGACATGGGATTGCAGTGCGTATACGCAATCGCCTGCAAAACCCGGCCAGTCCTGTGCCGGAAAGACGACCCTGCCCTCCGGTTCCCCAAACGCGCGCAGCGTCAACGATCCATCCCCGGCAAGGCTCAACGTGCCCTTGGTCCCCTCAATCAATGCGTCGCCAAATGTCAGCCGCGAGTTCGTCGTTGCGTGATCGAGGTGCCGGTTGCCGTCGAAAAGAGCCCGGCGCCCGCGCTCAAAATCAAAGAGGACGTGGCCCGCATCTTCGCCACTGATCACCGGATTCATCTGACGCAAATCGGCATAGACCCCCGTGATAGGGCCCAGAAGGAAACGGAACGTATCGACCCAGTGCACGCCCGTTTCGTGAACAAGGAGGCGCGGCATGTCCTGAAAGTAGGGCTGCCGGTCGAGATACGCGTTCGGCCCCTGACCATCCCCGGTCCTCAGCCGGAAGGACACCTGATGAATGTCCCCGAGGGCTTCCGCCTCAAGGAGTTCTTTTGCCTTTCGATACCACGGCTGAAATCGGAAGTTCTCGTGTATGATGAGGGGGATGCCCGCCGAATCTGACGCATCACATAAGCTCTCAGCCTCGTCCAGAGAGACCGCAAACGGCTTCTGGCAGATCACCGCGCGGGGCCCGCATTCCAGCGCCTCCCGGACCAGATCCGCCTGCGCGAAGGGCGGCACAATCAGATCGATAATGTCATAGGCCCCTGCCGCAACGGCCTCCGTTAGGGAGGCATAGGCAGGCACGCCCACCGCCCTCGCCCGGTCGAGATCGGGGTCCACGACCGCTGCAAGCTCCGTCTCTGGATGGCGCGCCCAGGCATCGTGATGAAATCCGGCAAAGTAGCCGGCTCCCACACACAGGACGCGCAGGCTCACAACGCCGCTTCCACAGCGCGCACCACGTCATCGGTGCCGGCATCGCCGCCCAGATCGCGCGTCAAAACGCGCGCGTCAGCAATGACGCTGTCAACGGCGGCCTGAAGGCGCGCGCCATCCTCAATCGCTTGCGGCACCGACTTCTCCGCCCCCAGCCAGTCCAGCATCATCGCCGCCGACAGGATCATCGCCATGGGGTTTGCTAGCCCCTGGCCCGCAATGTCCGGGGCCGTGCCATGGCAGGGCTGGAAGACGGCATGATCGTCGCCAATGTCCGCAGACGGCGCGAGGCCGAGGCCCCCCATGAGCCCAGCGCCCAGATCGCTGAGAATGTCGCCAAACATGTTCTCCGTCACCATGACGTCAAAACGCTGCGGCTGCCCCACCATCCAGAGAGCGACCGCATCCACATATCCATAATCCGCCGTGAGCCCCGGGTACTCCACGGCCACCTCGTCAAAGATGGAGCGGAAGAATGCGAACGCTCTGAAAACATTGGCTTTATCAACGCACATGACGCGCCCAGGACCGCGGCCGTCAGCCTTTCGCGACGCGGCAAGACGGAAGGCAAAGTGAAACAATCGTTCGCTTGTCGCCCGCGTAATCCGCAAGGTCTCCCGCGCGTCTTCCGCCGTTACTTCTCCCGCACCCTTGGTGAAAAACAGGCCCTCAGTACTCTCACGCACGAGTACGAAATCAAGCGGCTCACTCGCCGCGATCTTCAGGGGGGAGGGCTGTCCCGGGACAACGCGCACCGGCCGCACCCCGGCGTAAAGATCAAGCGCCATGCGGATGTCGATCTGGGGCACAATCTCTGTGCCGTCGGGGTACCGGACACTGGGCAGGCCCATGGCACTGAGGAGAATTGCATCAGCCGCCCTCGCGCGTTCCAGTGACGCGGGCGGCAAGGCCTCCCCGGTGTCCGCGTAACATTGGGCACCGGCCGGAAGCTCGGTAAAGGCCAGTCCATAGTCACGCCCTTGCGTGAGCCGTTCAAGCAAGCGTAGCGTGGGTGCGGTAATCTCTGGACCGATCCCATCCCCGCCGAAGACGGCGATGTCGAAAGTCTGTGTCATGGAGCCTCGATCGTTGACGGACAATCAATGTATACGTTAATCGATACATTATTCCGGCGCAACTGGAGCAAGGACACATGTTTGCGGTCGTAGTCACTTTTACTCTGAGCGACGGAACCGAAGCGGATTTCCTGCCGCTCGTGGAATCCAATGCGAGACTGTCCCTCGATCAGGAGCCCGGTTGCCATCGCTTCGATGTGTGTACGGACCCCGGTCGCCCGGGCGAGGTGTTTCTTTACGAGCTCTACACCGACGAAGCAGCCTTCGCGGAGCATCTGAAAAGCAACCATTTTCTGGAGTTCGACGCGGCTGCCTCGGCTTATGTGACAGGAAAGGATGTGCGTACGTTCACGAGGGTCGTTTCATGAGCTGGGCCGTCTATGCCGTGAAATACGCGGAGCGAAACGAACGGACACGCGCAGACAGCTTCCTCTTCGATGACAATCACGACCAGCCGCACGCGATGGATTACTTCCTGTGGGTGCTGGAGAAGGACGGCAGACACATCCTCGTCGATACCGGCTATGACGCCGAAGAGGGCCGCGTAAGGGGCCGCCCCATCGCAACCGATCCGCGGGAAGCCCTGCAGCCGCTCGGGATCGGCGCCGACAGTGTGGACGACGTGATCGTGACCCATCTGCACTATGACCACGCGGGCGGTCTGCATCTTTTTCCCAACGCAAAGCTCCACCTGCAGGCGGCGGAGATGGCCTTCGCGACAGGCCCGTGCATGTGCCATGACCCACTGCGTGCACCGTTTACGGCAGGCCACATCTGCGAAGCCGTCACCCGCCTCTACAGCGGCAAAGTCATCTTCTATGAGGGCGACGGCCAAGTGGCCGAGGGTGTCACAGTCCACCGGATCGGAGGTCACTCGCGCGGCCTCCAAGCGGTGCGCGTGCTGACCGACGCAGGCTGGCTCTGCCTCGCGTCGGACGCTGCGCATTACTACGAGAACGTGTTTTCCCGAAAACCCTTCCCGATTGTCGTCGACGTCGAGGACATGCTCGCGGGGTTTGAGCGGCTGCAGCATCTCGCCTCCCGACCCGGTCTCATCGTGCCGGGCCACGACCCGAAGGTGCGAACGCTCTTTCCCGAGGTCGGACCGGGCATTCACCGCCTCGATGGCGGGCCGCTAAGGGACCCACAGTGAAACGAGGCATCGCATGAAGCTTGGGATTATCGCCGACGATTTCACCGGCGCGTCAGACATCGCGCTCATGCTCGCGGAAGGCGGCATGCCGGTGGAGCAATATGTCGGCATCCCGGAGGGCGACGCGGGCGCCGAGGCGGCCGTAATCTCCCTCAAGTGCCGCACCATCCCCTCGGCGGAGGCCGTGGCGCAAACAAGCGCCGCGTGCGACTGGCTGCTAGCACAGGGTGAGCGTCAGATCATCTACAAGGTCTGCTCCACATTCGATTCCACGCCGGCGGGCAACATCGGCCCTGTCACCGAAGCGCTCGCGGCCAAAGTCGGCGCGTCCCATGTCCTCGTCTGCCCCGCGTTCCCGGAGAACGGAAGATCCGTCTATCAGGGACATCTTTTTGTCGGGGACGGTCTACTGAACGAATCCGGGATGCAGGACCATCCCCTGACGCCGATGAGAGACAGCGACCTGCGGCGGGTTCTGGCCTCCCAAAGCAGCGGAGCCGTGCACCACGTCGCGGCATCGACCGTGTGGCAGGGCCCGGACGCCGTCAAAGCGGCCATCGCGGCAATGCCAGCTGGCCAGATCATCATCGACGCGATCAGAGACGACGATCTCCGCGTCATCGGCCAGTCCGCAGGCGCGCTCATGACGGGCGGGTCGGGCATCGCCCTCGGCCTGCCCGCGCTTTACGGCTACGCGCCCGGCGACATCCCCTGGACCAGCCCCGGCGGCGGCGGCGCGATCCTCTCCGGATCCTGCTCGCGCGCCACCCGTGAACAGGTGGCCCGCTACACTGGGCCAAAACGCGAGATCTCCGCTCAGGAGGTGCTGGACGGCCTGTCCAGCCACACCCTCGCCGACTGGGTTCTGTCCTGTGATGCACCCGCGCTCGTCTACTCCTCCGCCGATCCGGAGATCGTGGCGAAGGCGCAGAATGACTTCGGCCAGGCAAGGGTCGCCACCGCAGTCGAAACGGTCTTCGCAGACACCGCAAGCGCGCTCAGGGACCGCGGCATCAAGCGCCTCGTCGTCGCCGGGGGCGAGACCTCCGGCGCGGTGGTCGAAGCTCTGAACCCGCGCGGCTTTTCCATCGGGCCCCGCCTCGCCGCAGGCGTCCCCGCCCTTCGCGCGCTGGACCAGCCGCTCGCCCTCGCCCTCAAAAGCGGCAACTTCGGCGGGTCGGACTTCTTCGCAGAGTCGCTGGAGGTTCTGTGACGGACTACCGCCGCTTTGCGATCTACTTCACCGCCCCGGGAAGCCTGCTGGCGGAACGTGGGGCCACGTGGCTAGGCTGGGACATCGCCCAAGGCGCACCTTCGACCCAGCCAGACGGCCTCGCTGATGTGACGAAAACGCCGCGCAAATACGGCTTCCACGGCACGCTCAAGCCCCCCTTCGTCCTCGCAGACGGCTTTGCCGCCGAAGATCTGGCCCAGAGCGCACGCAGACTTGCGCAAGGTCTCAACCGCTTTCACGTCCCGGGCCTCAAAGTCAGTCGGCTCGGGCGTTTCCTTGCTCTGACCACGGACGACACCGAGGATCTGCGCGGCCTCGCCAGCGCTTGCGTCACCGAACTCGACCAGTTTCGCGCCCCACCGTCCGACGCAGAGCTTGCCCGCCGTCGCGCCCGGCCCCTGAGCCCCGCCCAGGACGCCTTGCTAGAGCGTTGGGGCTATCCTTTCGTCATGGAAGAATTCCGCTTTCACATGACGCTCACCGGTCGCATGGCGGACACCGATTTCGCCGACGTGACAGCGCGCGCAGAGGAGCACTTTTCCGCCCCGCCAGATCCGCAGCCCATAGACGCAATCACGCTCTGCGGTGAACGGCAGGATGGCAACTTTGAAGCGATTGAAGCAATGCCGCTGCGTTGACGTGGCCCGCACCGGGCACACGCACCACCAACGCCTTGAACGTCAGTCTGTGCAGATATTCAAGGAGTTGATATGGTGCGGTCGAGAGGACTCGAACCTCCACGGGAGTTACCCCACAGCGACCTCAACGCTGCGCGTCTACCAGTTCCGCCACGACCGCATTTGAGCTGGTTCCGCGCATGTAGCGACCTTATCGCGAGGCAGCAAGAGACTTTTTTGCAGACGCTCGCGCCTTGTGCGGCGCCCGCGCAGAAGGCATCTCTTCGCCATGGTTGACTGGCATGTTTCCTCGGCTGTGGTGGATTATGAAACGGCGCTCGCTGAAATGGAGGCGCGGGCCGCCGCGATACGCGCTGGCACAGCGAAGGAGCTGATCTGGCTGCTCGAACATCCCCCGCTCTATACCGCCGGCACGTCTGCCCGCCGCGAGGACCTCCGCGACCCGGACCGCTTCCCCGTCTTCGACGTCAGCCGGGGCGGACAATATACCTACCATGGGCCGGGCCAACGCGTAGTCTACTGCATGCTGGACGTGGCGAAACGCGGGCGCGATGTCCGTCGCTTCGTGCAGGACCTCGAGGCCTGGGTCATCGCGACGCTCTCGGAATTCGGACTGACGGGACACATCCGAGACGGCCGCGTGGGGGTCTGGATCGAACGGCCTGACCTCTCGCCCCTGCCAGACGGAACACCCCGCGAAGACAAGATCGCCGCCATCGGCATCCGCCTCCGCAAATGGGTCAGCTTCCATGGCCTTAGCATCAATGTCGAACCCGACCTCACGCATTTCGACGGGATCGTCCCCTGCGGCATCACCGGCCACGGCGTGACCTCACTCGTTGATCTCGGCCTGCCCGTCACAATGGAGGATCTCGATGTGGCGTTGCAGAAGTCCTTTGCTCAGGTGTTCGTAAGGTAGACGTGTCCCCGACAGCCTGCCGTCTTGCACGACTGTTCCTCTCTCGGAAAACCAACGACAGACGGTCGGCGCCCGCCACGTGCAAAAGTCGTGCCCGATGGGAGGATTTAAGTTCCGTCGACCCTCAGCGCTGCCCTGCCCCGGCAGGCGCAACACCCCCGCGCGTAATTTCGGACCCATACGCTTTCTGGCTGCTTTCTTGCCGGTTTCTGGCTCGGACCCTGAAATCAACATCTTGTGCCGCTCCCACTGCGCGCATCTGCCACACTTGAGGCGGAACGCCGCGTTGCGTGCATTGGCATACAGTCGCTACAGAGCAAATCAGGGAGCAGTGCGGGCAAAGCCTCGCGCCCGTCCGCAACGTAAACTCTGGGGAGACCCCATGGCAGACGCAGCCGTTCACGGTCACGAGCACGAAGACAACCGTGACTTCTTTACCCGCTGGTTCATGTCCACCAATCACAAGGACATCGGCATCCTTTACCTTCTGGTGGGCGGCCTGACCGGCTTCATCTCCGTGGCGTTCACGGTCTACATGCGCATGGAGCTCATGGAGCCCGGTGTTCAGTTCATGTGCATGGAAGGCGCTCGCCTGACCGCCGCCACCGTGGAGAACTGCACCCCCAACGGACACCTCTGGAACGTCCTGATCACCGCCCACGGCGTGCTGATGATGTTCTTTGTCGTCATCCCCGCCCTCTTCGGCGGATTTGGCAATTATTTCATGCCCTTGCAGATCGGCGCGCCAGACATGGCATTCCCGCGCCTGAACAATCTGTCCTTCTGGATGTATGCCGCCGGTACATCGCTCGCGGTCGCATCCGTCTTCGCACCGGGCGGCAATGACCAGGCAGGCTCCGGCGTCGGCTGGGTTCTCTATCCGCCGCTTTCGGTCAACGAAGGTGGAATGTCGATGGACCTCGCGATCTTCGCGGTCCACCTCTCGGGCGCCTCATCGATCCTCGGCGCGATCAACATGATCACGACCTTCCTGAACATGCGCGCGCCGGGCATGACGCTCTTCAAAGTGCCTCTGTTCTCGTGGTCGATTTTTGTGACGTCGTGGCTGATCCTGCTGGCTCTGCCGGTTCTTGCAGGCGCGATCACGATGCTTCTCACCGACCGCAACTTCGGCACGACATTCTTCGATCCGGCCGGCGGCGGGGACCCGATCCTCTACCAGCACATCCTTTGGTTCTTCGGCCACCCGGAGGTCTACATCGTTATCCTGCCGGGCTTCGGCATCATCTCCCACGTCATTGCGACCTTCTCCAAGAAGCCGATTTTTGGATATCTTCCAATGGTCTGGGCGATCATCGCCATCGGCGCACTAGGCTTCGTCGTGTGGGCGCACCACATGTACACCGTGGGTATGAGCCTCACGCAGCAGAGCTATTTCATGCTCGCGACCATGGTGATCGCCGTGCCCACGGGCGTGAAGATCTTCTCATGGATCGCCACGATGTGGGGCGGCTCGATTGAGTTCAAGACGCCGATGATGTGGGCGATTGGGTTCGTATTCATGTTCACCGTTGGCGGTGTAACGGGCATCGTCCTCAGCCAGGCGGGCGTGGACCGCGCCTACCACGATACCTACTACGTCGTGGCGCACTTCCACTATGTGATGGCCATCGCCGCCTCCTTCGCGATCTTTGCAGGCTGTTACTTCTACGTGCCGAAGATGACCGGGCGCATGTACCCGGAGTGGGCAGGCCACCTGCATTTCTGGATGTTCTTCATCGGCACCAACATCACCTTCTTCCCGCAGCACTTCCTGGGCCGCCAGGGCATGCCGCGCCGGTACATCGACTACCCGGAGGCCTTCGCCTACTGGAACTACTGGTCGTCCATGGGTGCGTTCCTGTCCTTCGCCTCGTTCCTCTTCTTCATTGGGATCATGGCGTACACGGTCTTTGCCGGTCGCAAGATCAACGAGGCAAATCCCTGGAATGAATGGGCGGACACGCTGGAGTGGACGCTCCCCTCCCCGCCGCCTGAGCACACCTTCGAGACCCTTCCAAAGCAGGAAGAGTGGGACAAGGATCCGCATCGCTATCCTACGATCGAGGAATGGCATGAGGACCTTCCAGGGGCGCCTAAGTCCCAGTCCTGACGGGTGTAAATGCCATATCAGTGGACAGAAGCAGACGATGGGGCCGAGCTTGAGCTTTGGCCCCATCGGTCCATGACCCGCCAAGGTTTCGTCTTCTTCATGGGCGCGACCCTCGTGCTTTGGTCGATCCCTCTCCTTTCCGTTTTGGGCACCGCAGCTCTTTGGTGGATGCTACCCTTCGTCCTCCTGACCGTGCTCCTGCTCTGGATCCTGATCCAGCGGAACTACCGCGACGCCGAGCTGTCGGAAGTTCTGCACATCGACGGGACTGAGACGTCTCTACACCGCGAGAACCCACGGGGACCCGCTCAAGACTGGAGCTGCAACACGCACTGGGTCAGCGTACATATGCGCGAAGATAATCGGCGCCTGCCGCACTACGTCACCCTCAAGGGGGCCGGCCGCGAAGTGGAGATCGGTGCATTCCTCAGTGAGGATGAGAGACTGGAACTTTATGAGGAGCTTGCCGAAAGGCTCGCCGCTGCGAAAAGCTCACCCTAGACGCGCCTTAACCAGGCCGCCCACCTTCCCGAAATCAAGCTGTCCGGTGTACTGCGACTTAAGCGACGCCATGACCTTACCCATGTCGCGCAGGCTTTCTGCGCCAGTGCTCTCGATGGCGGCGGCTATGGCGGCTTCGGTTTCAGATTCGCTCAGCTGTTTGGGCAGATAGTCCTCCAGGATCACGATTTCTGCCCGCTCTTTTTCGGCAAGTTCAATGCGCCCGCCTTCTTCGTAGACCTTCGCGCTCTCGATCCGCTGCTTCACCATCTTGCCGAGGAGCGAAAGGATCTCATCCTCTCCAACCTTGTCGCCGCGCCCTTCCGTACGGGCGACGATGTCCCGTTCCTTGAGAGCGGCGTTTACAAGCCGCAGCGTCTGAAGCCGCTCCTTCTCGCCGGATTTCATGGCGTCTTTGACACCGTTCGTGAGGCGTTCGCGTAGGCCCATGGGACTTCCTTGCATTCGTTTCCCGAGACTTGCCGCTATAGGCCCCAGCGCAACGCAAAACAACGGCAGAGTGCTCTTGACCCTCCTTGCCCCCTTCTCTACGCCACCGCCAATTTGGCTGCGGCCAGCGGGGATTTTTAGCAACTCCCTGCCCTCAGCCTGAAGGAGGAGCACCCAGTGACACAGCCCACAAGTGAGCACGTGAAACCCACCGCATGCCTTGTCCTCGCAGATGGGACAATTTTCATGGGCCGCGGCTTTGGGGCGACGGGCCGCACCGAAGCGGAGCTGTGCTTTAACACCGCCATGACTGGCTATCAGGAGATCATGACAGATCCCTCTTATGCCGGGCAGATCGTCACGTTCACCTTCCCTCATATCGGCAATACCGGGGTAAACAGTGACGACGATGAGACCGCCGATCCCGTGGCCGCTGGAATGGTCGTCAAATGGGATCCGACAGATCCGTCAAATTGGCGCTCTCAGGAGAAATTGCAGACCTGGCTGGAGAAGCGCGGACGCATTGGCATCGGCGGCATCGACACGCGGCGTTTGACGCGCGCAATCCGCCAGCAGGGTGCACCGCATGTTGCTCTCGCCCACGATCCGGACGGAAACTTCGATATCGAGGCCATGGTCAAGGCCGCGCGCGCCTTTCCCGGGCTCGAAGGTGTCGACCTCGCCAAGGATGTCACCTGCGCGCAAAGCTACCGCTGGGATGAGATGCGATGGGCGTGGCCGGAGGGCTATACGCGGCAGGAAAGCCCAAAACACAAGGTCGTCGCGATCGACTACGGCGCAAAGCGGAACATTCTGCGCTGCCTTGCGTCGGTGGGTTGCGATGTGACCGTCCTGCCAGCCACCGCGACAGCGGAAGAGGTGCTGAGCCATCAGCCCGACGGAGTTTTCCTCTCGAACGGACCGGGTGATCCGGCCGCTACCGGCGAATACGCAGTCCCCATGATCAAGGAGGTGCTCGACACCACCGACCTGCCCGTCTTCGGCATTTGTCTCGGGCATCAGATGCTCGCCTTGGCGCTGGGAGCAAAGACAGTCAAGATGAACCACGGGCACCACGGCGCGAACCATCCTGTGAAGGACATGGAGACCGGCAAGGTGGAGATCACCAGCATGAACCATGGCTTCACGGTCGACAGTCAGACCCTGCCGGAGGGTGTCATGGAAACCCACGTCAGCCTTTTTGACGGCTCAAACTGCGGCATCCGCATGGCCGACAGGGCCGTCTACTCAGTCCAGTACCACCCCGAAGCGTCTCCCGGACCCCAAGACAGCTTCTATCTCTTTGAGCGGTTCGCGGATGCCATGGCCGCGCGCGCCGTCACAGAGAGTTAACGCCGCCAAGCCGCGTTAACGCAGAATTAACCGAGATTTAGGAAGACTTCCCCAGAAGAGGGGAGTTTGACATGGCGCCACCCGCGCCTCCATACGGCGGGGCGCTGCGAAGAGCGGATGATGTCCGGGCAACGGCCCGCACATGGCCCGCCAACAAACGCGGCAAACCTCGCGACCTGATCGACGAACTTGTGTCGACGGATCGCCTCTCCAAAGAGGCGGCCGCCTCCGTTCGGCGCGCTGCGAACCGCGCTGGAGTCGCGCCCTCCGACGTCCTTGTGAACCGTCGCCTCGCAACACAGGCAGACATTGCGGCTGCGGAGGCTTCTCTCCTTCATGTCCAACTGGCCGATCTCGCGCGCTATCCACCTGATCCGCACTTGCTCAGCTCGCTGAGCGCCGCGCGTGCAATCGAGCTTGGCGTCGCGCCATGGCGTCGTGCGGGCAAGTCCACCCTGATCGCCATGTCCTCGAAAGACGCATTCGACGCCGCCTTGCCAGAGCTTTCGCTGCACTTTGACGTCCCAAGCCTTGTGATTGCACCGCGCGACGAGATCACCGCTGCAATCGCACGCACAAACGAGGCGGAGCTCGTCGCACGCGCGGAAGCGCGCACCGCGCCACTCGACAGTTGCAGGACCTTGGGCTCAGCAGGCACCCTGCCCCGCGCGCTCCTTGCGACAATGGTGCTTGCTCTCCTGGCCATAGCGGCCCCAACGGAAGCGCTCACCATACTCACCGCGTGGGCAGTCGTAACGCTCGCGGCAACGCTGGCCCTAAAGATCGCGGCGGCAACAGCTTCGCTTGGCACGACGGAAAAGACGGACCAACCTCCCTACCTCGGCCTTGCCACTGCCGACCTTCCCAGGATGTCGATCATGGTCGCGCTCTACAAGGAGACCGACATCGCTGCGCATCTCGTGGCGCGTCTGCAGCGGCTGAACTATCCACGCGAGCGCCTCGAAGTTCTTCTCGTTACCGAGAGTGACGATCATACGACCCAGGCAACGATTGATAAAACGTCCCTCCCGCATTGGATGCGTCAGGTCACCGTGCCACCGGGACGCGTGAAAACGAAACCCCGCGCGCTGAACTACGCGCTGGATCACTGCACGGGAGACATCATCGGAGTCTACGATGCAGAAGATGCGCCGGAGCCTGACCAGCTACTGACCGTGGCGGCCGCTTTTTCGACAGCCGCCAAGAGCGTCGCATGCCTGCAGGGACGCCTCGACTACTACAACCCAAAGGCCAACTGGCTCGCCCGCTGCTTTGCGCTCGAATATGCGTCGTGGTTTCGTGTCATGCTGCCGGGTCTCGCGCGACTTGGCCTTCCCGTACCGCTGGGGGGCACGACACTCTTCTTTCGCCGCGAGCCCCTCCGCAGCCTCGGGGCCTGGGACGCCCACAATGTCACCGAAGACGCCGACCTTGGCCTAAGGCTCGCGCGGCGCGGCTATCGAACGCAGCTGGTCGACACCGTTACGTTCGAGGAAGCGAATTGCAAAGCCTGGCCGTGGATCCGCCAGCGGTCACGCTGGTTGAAAGGCTACGCGGTCACCTATGCCGTCCACATGCGCAACCCGCGCGCATTGTGGCAGGACCTCGGACCTTGGGGCTTCCTTGAGGTCCAACTCCTGTTCGCGGGCACCCTTTCACAATTCTTGTTGGCCCCGGTTCTGATATCGTTTTGGTTTGCAATGCTCGGCCTCGGTCATCCGGTCGCGGATCTTTTGCCGGCTTCAGCCATGACCGCCCTCGCCCTGGGGTTCGTGGCTGCAGAAATCTGCAACTGGGGTGTCACGGCTCTCGGCACAATCAGGGCAAAGCACAAGCGCCTATGGCCCTGGATCCCTTCGATGATGCTGTATTTTCCACTGGGTGCTATCGCCGCCCTCAAAGCGGCCTACGAGCTTTTCGGGCAACCGTTCTTTTGGGACAAGACAAGCCACGGAATTAGCCTTGAGGCGTCACCTGACAGTCTTGGGCCTCTTGAGACTACTCCGCCGCCTCGTATTTCAGACGGGTCACAAACGCTTCGCTCAGATGCTGTTTGAGGGCGATGTTCGCGGCGGTGCCGTCACGGTTACGGATCGCATCGACCACGGCCTGATGCTCCTCCAGCGCGACTTCCCCGCGCCCTTCGACCGCCAGCGACGTCGTCGCCATGAGCGCCATGAAGCGGTGCACGAGATCTAGCTGCTGAACCAGAAACCGGTTGTGGGAGGCCAGATGGATCCGTTTGTGAAAGCTGCGGTTTGTCTTCACCAGCGCATCAGCATCACGGACAATCCTGTAGTCTGCGTCCACCATGCTTTGCAGCACGGCGATTTCTTCAGGTGTGGCATGTTGGGCAGCAAGCTGCGCCGCGAGCCCCTCGAGCTCGGACCGGACAACGTAGAGCTCGCTCAGCTCGTTGTGATCCAGAGAGGCCACCATGAGCGAACGGCCATCGCGCGTCAGCATTGATTGCGTTTCAAGCCGCTGAAGGGCCTCACGAATGGGCGTGCGCGACACACCAAACCTGTCGGCCAACTCGCTTTCAACGAGGCGGTCGCCGGGCTTGTAGGTTCCCATATCAATCGCCTCGAGGATCATCGAATAGGCGTCGCGGGGGGGAGGCTTAATGTCCATGTGCGTCAGGTTCCTGATGTGAAACGTAGGATAGCCCGTACACCTCGTGTCAATCAAGGCTTACATCTTGTGGCAATGTCAGCAACACCGTAAGCGAAGGGGATGTGGGAACGCGTCGATACATGGGTCTTTGACCTCGACAACACGCTCTATCATCCGTCGGTGCGCCTCTTCGATCAGATTGAAGAGAAAATGCGCCGATACATCTGCCGCCACCTCGATGTCGAACTGGCGAAAGCGGATGCGCTGAGGGCGCTCTACTGGCGCGAACATGGGACCACGCTGGCGGGGCTCATGGCCCATCATCAGATTGATCCAATGCACTTCCTGAGGGATGTCCATGCGCTCGACTTCACGGTGCTGACGCCAGACCCAGATCTTGGCGAGGCCATCAATGCGCTTCCGGGTCGCAAGATCGTCTACACAAACGGGGACGCGGACTACGCCGCCAATGTGCTGCGGGCACGGGGCATTCTGGACGCGTTTGAAGCCATCTACGGCATTGAACATGCAGACTTTCAACCAAAGCCGCGCAGAGGAGCTTTCGATGCCGTCTTTGCGCGCGCAGGTATCGATCCTGCGCGCTCTGCAATGTTTGAGGACGACGTTCGCAACCTTGAAGTCCCGTCCAAGCTGGGCATGGCGACGGTGCTGGTCCATACACAAGCGCCGGACGCCGCCCATATTCAGCACCGGACATCCGACCTCACTCGCTTTTTGTCGCAGATCACCGGCTAGGCTTGCCGCGGGTGCTTACCGCCTTAGTGTCTTCGGCATGGAGAATGAGTCCGCAGACATTCTCATCTCAGGTGGCGGGGTCGCAGGCCTCACAGCAGCAGCAGCCTTCGGGGCGGCTGGCTTTGACGTGGTTTGCGTCGACCCAACGCCCCCTATCACAGATGGGACAGCCGAGGGTGCCGACTTGCGCACCACGGCCTTTTTGCGCCCCGCGCAGGATTTTCTGAATCGCGCTGGCGTTTGGCCAGCCCTGGCGCCGGAGGCAACAGCTCTGGCCACAATGCGCATTGTGGACGCTGGCGGCGACGAACCCGTGGCTCGCGTCAGCCGCGACTTTGAATCAAGCGACATCACCGACGGTCCCTTTGGGTACAACCTGCCAAACTGGCTTATCCGGCGCGTGCTGGTGCACAGACTGTCCGAGCTGCCAAATGTCAGCTTTCGACCCGGCGTCGGAACGAAAACGCTGCTCGCGCGGACGAAAGAAGCGCTCATTCGGCTCACAGATGGCAGCCGGATCACCGCGCGCATGGTCGTGGCCGCCGATGGACGCGATAGCCCTGTCCGGAAAGCGCTCGACATCGGGGCGCGGCGGATGGAGTTCGGCCAGCGCGCCCTCACCTTCGCGGTGACCCACTCGGAGCCGCATGGCAACGTTTCGACCGAAATCCACCGGACAGGCGGCCCCTTCACATTGGTTCCCCTGCCCGATCGGGACGGCTCACCCTGCTCTGCGGTGGTTTGGATGGAAAGCGAGGCCAACGCGCAGGCGCTCCTGAAGCTCAATGAGAGCGACTTTGAAGCAGCAGCGACGGCGCGGTCGGCCGGGCTTTACGGCGCGCTCAAGCTTGTGACCCAGCGCACATCCTGGCCGATCATCTCGCAGCTCTCGGATCGTTTCTTCGGGCCCCGCACAGCTCTGGTTGCGGAGGCGGCCCATGTGGTCCCGCCTATTGGGGCGCAGGGCCTGAACATGAGCCTCGCAGACCTCAATGCTTTGCTTGACCTGGCCGTAGCCCAGTCGGACGCGCTCGGAGAAAGCAGCATGTTGAGCGCATACGAGCGCGCCCGGTACGGTGATGTGCGTTCGCGCGTGATGGGCGTTTCGGCCCTTAATCGCGCGTCAATGGCAACGCCCGGTGTCATACGCGATGCTCGCGCGCTCGGCATCCGCGCCCTGCACGATATCGGGCCAGTGCGGACCTCTCTCATGAAGCTCGGACTTGGGAAGACTTAGAGAACCTTGTCCACCACACGCCGAAGCCGGGCGACCGTGGCATCAACGTCCCGAAGTTTGTCGAGGCCAAAGAGCCCGATGCGGAAGGTCCGGAAATCTTCAGGTTCATCGCACTGGAGGGGCACACCCGCCGCGATCTGCATGCCTTCGGCAGCAAAGCGTGAGCCGTTATGGATATCGGCGTCCGCGGTGTAGCTGACCACAACGCCCGGCGCCTCAAAACCGCTTGCCGCCACGGACTTCACGCCCTTCTCGGACAGCATTGACCGCACCGCCTGACCCAACTCCCACTGAGCTGCCTTCGAGTTGGCAAAGCCGAAGTCACGGGTCTCAAGCACCGCATCGCGGAAATGGACAAGACCGTCTGTTGGCATCGTAGCATGGTACGCGTGCTTACCGGCCTCATAGGTCTCCATGATCGAAAGCCACTTGCCGAGGTCGATGGCAAAACTGTTGGACTGCGTGGACTTCACCCTTTCAACCGCTCGCTCAGAGAGCATGACGACGCCTGCTGACGGCGTGGAGGACCAGCCTTTTTGAGGTGCGGAGATCAAAACGTCGACGCCTGTGGCGGCCATGTCTACCCAAATGCAGCCCGACGCGATGCAATCGAGGACCATGAGCGCCCCGACCTCGCGCGCCGCGGCGGCAAGTGCTGCGATGTAGTCATCTGGGAGGATGACACCGGCAGACGTTTCCACATGAGGAGCAAAAACGATGTCTGGCTTCACCTCATGAATTTTGGCCACGACTTCCTCTATCGGCGCGGGTCTGAAAGGGACCTGAGAGGCGTTCCCGACGCGGCGGGCCTTCATAACCTCGCAGGAGGATGTGAACGTGCCGGATTCGAAGATTTGCGACCATCGGTACGAAAACCAGCCATTGCGCACGACTAAGGCGGACGCATCCTGCCCGAACTGGCGCGCAACGGCTTCCATTGCGTAGGTGCCGCCGCCGGGAATGAGCGCGCAGGCTGCAGCGCCGTAAACGTCTTTCAGGTTGGAAGACAGATCCCGCATGACCCCACCGAAAGAGGCGGACATGTGATTCAGAGAGCGGTCCGTGAAGACCACCGAAAATTCTTCGAGACCTTGGGGATCGACAGTTTCAAGCAGTGCCATGGATGCCTCCTGCGGGGTTAAGCGGTGTCGTCCTAGCGCCCCTGCGATCAGCGTTCAAACCGCGTTTTGTCCCATGCCGCCAATTC
>JBCCPQ010000017.1:0-17847 GCA_039024825.1 Pseudomonadota bacterium | reverse complement strand
GACATCGGGGGACGCACGCCGGGCTCCGCGCCGCCAGACAGTACAAAAATCGATGAAGAGGGCGTGGTCATCGACAACATGCGCCTCGTCGCTGGCGGCAGGCTTCTGGAAGAAGAAGCGCGCGCGGTGCTCGCATCGGGGCGATACCCGTGCCGAAACATCGACCAGAACATCGCTGATCTGAAAGCCCAGGTTGCCGCGAACGAAACTGGACGGAGGGAACTTCTTGCCCTTTGCGCGCGGCATGGCGGTGACGTAGTCGAAGCTTACATGGCCCATGTCCAACGCAATGCGGAAGCAACTGTTCGCGGGGTGATCTCCACGCTCTTGGACGGGCACTTCAGCTATCCCATGGATATTGGCCAAACAATCAAGGTCGCGTTGCGCGTGGACAGGGACGCGCGCGAGGCGGTGGTCGACTTTACAGGAACGTCCTCTCAACACCGCGGCAACTACAACGCACCGATGGCCGTGACACAGGCGGTGGTCCTCTACTGCTTTCGGACGCTCATCGGCAAGAACATTCCACTCAATGAGGGGTGTCTTGCGCCGATCCGGATCGTGGTGCCTGAGGGATCCATGCTTAATCCCAAGCCGGGCGCTGCTGTCATTGCAGGGAACACCGAGGTGAGCCAGGCGGCCTGCAACGCCCTGTTCGGAGCCTTGGGCGCTATTGCCGGATCGCAGGCCACGATGAACAATTTCGTCTGGGGCAACGAGGCTTTCCAGAACTACGAGACGATCTGTGGCGGCACCGGAGCGGGCCCGGGATTTGACGGCTGCGATGCTGTGCAGACCCACATGACCAACACGCTGGCCACCGATCCGGAGATTCTTGAGAAGCGCTTTCCGGTCCGCCTGGAAGAATGGCGTATCCTTTCTGGACCTGGGGGAGAGGGGCGATGGAAGGGCGGCAAGGGCTGCTTGCGACGTCTTCGCTTCCTTGCGCCGGTAACGGTCACAACTCTTTGCGGGCATCGCATCGTGCCACCGTTTGGTGGCGCATCTGGCGCGCCGGGCGCTGTGGGGCGCAACTGGGCGGAGCTCCCGACAGGAGACATGATCCCGCAACAAGGCAATGACGAAATCGATCTCCCCGCGGGCGCGATTTACGGGATGGAGACGCCCGGCGGGGGCGGCTGGGGTAAACTCTAAACGACCAGTGTGCGAGCCGTGCCTTCACAAGCCTCCGGCGGAAGTACAAAGCACAAAGAAGTCACTTTTCTTTGTGCCTTATACTTCGGGGAGCGCGAGGGGCAGCGCCCCTCGTTTCCCTAGACCGCGTTAAGTCCGGTTTCGAGATTTCCGAGGACCTGGGCGATTTCTGCTTCAGTGATGATAAGCGCGGGAGACATCATGACGTTGTGGCCAGACACGCGCACCATAGTGCCCGCCTCATACGTCGCCTTTGCCAGACGCTTCATTGTGCTCGGGTCCATGGGGGTTTTGGTTTCTCTGTCGCTCACAATCTCAAGGGCCGTCATGAGGCCCTGACCGCCGCGGACGTCGCCCACGACGTCATACTTTTCCATCAACGCCTTGGCCCCAGAAAAGATCTGCGCCCCGCGAGCAGCCGCATTGGTTTTGACATCGAGGCGAAGCGTCTCTTCGAGACACGCAACGACTGCGGCGGCGCCAACGGGATGCGCTGAGTACGTATAGCCGTGATAGACACCGCCTTCGCCCGACTGGTCACTTTCGAACGGTTCGGCGACTTTCGCGCCCAAAAGGCAGGCGCCTACAGGGAAGTAAGCCGACGTGATGCCCTTGGCTGTGCACATCATGTCCGGCTCCACCCCCCAGTGCCTGGAGCCGGACCAAGACCCGGTGCGGCCAAAGCCGGTGATGACCTCGTCGGCAATAAGGAGGATGCCGTGGCGGTCGCAAATGTCGCGCATAAGCGGCATGAAGGTCTCGTGGGGTACGATTACGCCGCCCGCACCTTGGATCGGCTCCATGATGAACGCCGCAATTGTGGCGGCGCCTTGGAATTGCACTTCATCCTCGAAAGCGGCAGCGATGTTCTGGGCAAGTTTCGCTGGGTCAGTTTCATGGAACGGGTTTCGATAGGTGTAGGGCGAGGGCAAATGATGGCAGCCAGCGAGCAAAGGCTCATAGGCGGTGCGGAAGCGATTGTTGCCATTGACGCTCGCGCCGCCAAAGTGCGTACCGTGATACCCTTTCTTCAGGCTTAGATACTTAGTGCGCGTCGGTTCGCCCCGGAGCCGATGGTACTGGCGCGCGAGGCGAAGCGCCGTTTCCACAGAATCCGATCCGCCGGAGGTGAAGAAGGCCCGCACCATGCCCTCTTCCTTAAAGAACTCGGTGAGCGCATGGGCGGCTTCAATGGCGGGGCTGTTCGTCGTGCCTGCGAAGGCCGAATAGTAGGGGAGCTTTCTCAGTTGATCGGCGATTGCGCCTTTCACCTTGTCGTTGGAATAGCCAAGGTTCGCGCACCAGAGGCCGCCTACGGCGTCGACTACCGTGTGCCCATCGATGTCGGTGATCGAGGATCCCTCTGCGCTCTCGATAATGGTGGGTGCATTGCTTTGCATGTCGCCCGGATGGGCCATTGGATGCCAAAGCTGGCGGGCATTGTTGGCCTTGGTGAAACTGTCGTCTCTCATGCGGGTCTCCGTGCGCGGTGCCGGCTGCAGGATGCCTCCGGCGGGAGTATTTCGGAACGAAAGAAAAGGCGTTTGTCGTTAGGATAGGGTGTTTTGCGTAATGAGGTAAGGCGTTTCAAACCTGTGTTCTTCAAGGTTTGGCGTGTTTCCTATGCGGTCGATTACCGCAAAAAGCCCTGGGGCGTGGAGCGGGGTCAGAACGCCGTGCCATGTCCCGCGGTAGTAGTTTATGGCCTGACCGGGGGCCGTCAGGAACGCCAGTGGTCTCGCCACGGGGTTTTCGGCCACAACCACGAGGAACGGATGGTGCGTCATGGGGACAAAGCACTGCGACCCATCCGGGTGACGCTCGATGAGGTTGAGTTCGTAGGGTAGCGCGCGTGGCTGTGCCCTGAAAAGGCTGACCCCTGCGCGCCCCGCGCCTGTGTCCGGGCCGAAATCGAGGCTCGCGCGATCATGGTAGCGTTCGCAAAGCCCTTCATTGATGAGCTTGTCGTGGCCTCCAGAGCAGTCAAGCACGTCGCCGAACGGGGCGAACGCATCCGCTGTGAGCCGCTGCGCCCTTATCTCCGTCAAGGCAGCACCAGGTCAGGGTGGCGGTTCACATCTTTGTAGAGGAGATAGCGAAACGGCACGTCTCCTGCGGCATAGCAGGCCTGCGGGCAGAAAGCGCGGAGCCATAGGAAATCGCCCTCTTCCACTTCGACCCAGTCTTCGTTGAGATAGTACACTCCGCGGCCTTGCAGCACGTAGAGGCCGTGCTCCATGACGTGAGTCTCCGCGAAGGGGATGTTTCCACCGGGCTCAAAGTTAACGATGTTGACGTGCATGTCGTGGGCCATGTCCCCGGGGTCCACGAAGCGCGTGGTGGTCCACGTCTTTCCGTGTCCATGCATCTGGGTGGGCTTGACATCATCATCGTGGGTAACAAAGCTCTCCGGTGCAGCCACACCTGGCACCGGGATGTAACGCTTTCGAACCCACACGAAGTTCGTTTTGTCATCGTGGCGGTTCATCAAACGCCAGTCTTCACCTGGGGCGATGTAAGCATAGCCCCCCGGCGGCATCCGGTGGATATCTGAGCCGAGCTGCAGCTCCAAGTCGCCGCGCAAAACGAAGATGACGGCTTCGGCACCGGGATCCGGTTCGGGGCGGTCCGACAGGCCGCCTGGGATCAATTCAACGACGTATTGCGCAAAGGTCTCTGCAAAGCCTGAAAGCGGCCGCGCGAGGATCCAAGCGCGCGCGCCCACCCAGCCAGGCAGAAAAGAGGCCACGATGTCAGACATCACGCCCCGGGGGATGACCGCATAGGCGTTCGTAAACACGCTTCGATCATGGGCGCGCGTGCGCGGGTTAGGCAGGCCGCCGCGAGGGGCATGGTAGGTGTGTTGGCTCATAGAAGGGCCTCCAGGCGGAGCTCTGCGATGCGTTCGACCTGGCGGCAGGCCTCTGCGAACTCAGCGTCCGTATCGTGCTGTAGACGGTGTTCAAAGGCCCTTAGGATCCGCGCCTTGGTGTGATCGCGGACTGCAATGATAAACGGGAATCCGTGCTTGCCAGTGTACGCGGCGTTAAGCTCTGTGAAGCGCGCCCGTTCCTCGTCAGTCAGGGCGTTGAGGCCTGCGCTTGCCTGTTCCGATGTGCTGTCGGCAGTCAAACGCTTAGCTGCGGCGAGCTTACCGGCTAGGTCCGGATGCGCGCGCACCACGCCGAGGCGGTCTGTTTCCTTTGCCGCACGAAACACCCTTATGAGCGCGCTGAGCAGCCCCGCAGCGCTATCATGCGCGGCTCCGAGTTCTGATGCGAAAGCGCCTTCCGCGATCCAAGGGGAGTGTTCGAAGACGCCGCCAAATGCGGCGATGAATGCGTCGCGGTCCATCTCACTCGGGCGTTGTTTGGGTTCGGGTGGATGAGTCTTCATCCAATGCTCTGCGATCTGAAGGCGGGTCGGGAACCAGACGCCTTCATGGCTTTTGGCATAGTCGATGAAGCGTTCAAGCGCCATCACGCGTCCCGGGCGGCCCACAAGGCGGCAGTGCAGGCCAATAGACATCATCTTGGGCTGCCCCGCCATGCCTTCGGCATAAAGACAATCAAAGCTGTCGCGGAGATAGCTCTCGAATTGGTCACCAGCATTGAAGCCCTGGGGCGTTGCAAAGCGCATGTCATTCGCATCGAGCGTGTACGGGACAACGAGCTGATCTTTGGTTCCGTGGCGCACCCAGTAGGGCAGGTCGTCTGCATAGCTGTCGGCCGAATAGGCAAAGCCGCCTTCTTCGGCCACCAACTTCTCCGTCTGGGTAGAGCATCTTCCGGTGTACCATCCCTGTGGGCGCGCTC
Organism: Pseudomonadota bacterium; assembly: GCA_039024825.1. GTDB lineage: Bacteria > Pseudomonadota > Alphaproteobacteria > Rhodobacterales > Rhodobacteraceae > Shimia_B. The sequence goes on along the minus strand of JBCCPQ010000017.1, from coordinate 12,877 downwards.
CGGTGACCGCTCGGTGCAACCCGATTGCTTCAGCCATGTGCGCGCGTTCATCGGCTTCGGAGAAGTCTTTGTATTCGATCCACTTCAACCCGTGGCTGGCGATCTCCCAGCCGGATGCGGTCATGGCTTTCACCTGTTCGGGGCTGCGGGCAAGCGCAGTTGCCACCCCGTAGACCGTAGGCGTGATCTGACTTTCGCTAAAGAGCCGGTGGAGCCGCCAAAACCCGGCTCGTGCGCCGTATTCGTAAATTGACTCCATGTTCCAGTGGCGCTGGCCGGGCCACGGGGCAGCGCCGACAATCTCGCTCAGGAATGCCTCAGAGGCCTGATCACCATGAAGAACGTTGTTCTCGCCGCCCTCTTCGTAGTTCACGACGAACTGCACCGCGATGCGAGCCCCTCCCGGCCAGCACGGATCAGGCGGCGTCGCGCCATATCCGATCATGTCGCGCGGGTAGCGGGGCGGCTCTTGTGCCATTGGGGCTCCTGTGCTGAGGTCACATCGGTTCAATCAAATCCGGCGGGGAATGGAAAGACCATGGCAATGACGGACGATGGTGGCTTTCTGACGACGCATGTCCTCGATACCGCGCGCGGATGCCCGGCGGCGGGGGTCAAGATCGCGCTTTATCGCGTCAGCGGAATGTCGCATCGCAAGATTGCCGAGGCGGTTACCAATGCAGACGGTCGAACGGACAGTCCGATCCTTCCGAAGGACAAGTTCAAGACAGGTACCTACGAGCTGATTTTCTTTGCGGGTGACTACCTGCGGGAAGCAGGCTTGGCGGAAGGTGAGACGCTTTTCCTCGATCAGGTGCCGATCCGTTTCGGCATGGCTGAGGAGGACCACTACCACGTGCCGCTTCTTCTAAGCCCTTTCGGGATGAGCACCTATCGCGGCAGCTAGCCCGTGAAGCTCCACCGCGTCATTTGGCGGAAGGGGCGGTCGGCATCGTGGAGGATCGAAGGAAAATCAGCGTGTTGAGTGCCCCCGGGCCACGCCTGTGCCTCTAGCGCGAGGCCGGAGTAAAAGCCATAGGGGCAGTCGTGATGGGTAGCAAAGCCTGTCGCATCAATCGTGCTGCAATCATAGACTTGGAGCCCGGGAGCCGTGCTCTCCATCTGCATCTTGACGCCAGATGCCCCCTTAAGCTCCGCCACCTGCTGCATCGGCTGATCTGACCGTGCAATGCAGTAGTTAAGATCAAAGAACTGCTGGCTGTCACCGCTCAGGTCGAGCCCTTCGCGCGCATCATAGGCCGTGCCAGCTACGGGTATCTCCACTCCGGTTGGCATGAGATCCTGGCCGGCCTCAAGATAGGAGTCTGCGGGGATTGTAAGACGGTGCCCAGCAAAACCGGGCTGTCCGTCCAGCGCCCAATAGGAGTGGTTCGCAAATGCAAAGATCGTCGGCGCATCCGTCTGGGCGGTTACCTCCATGGTAAGGCTCGCGGCCGCGACGGAATAGACGACCTGTGCGCGCCGTTTGCCCGGAAAGCCACCAAGTCCATCAGGAAGATCAAGGGCCAGGGTCACTGAGGTTGGGCTTTGAACCACAACGTCCCAGACCTGATGATGGGTTCCTGTGCTCCCGGAATGGAGCGTGTGCTTCCCTACAAAGTTCTTCTCAAACTGGTATTCTCGCCCGGCAATCTCGGCCTGGGCGTTCCGGATGCGGTTCACGACCGGCCCCATAAGCGACCCAAAGCTCGCCATCGGACCCTCATAGGCCGCAAGGTTGGGTGAGCCGAGCGTCAGCGGATAGCTGACACCGGACAGCCGCACATCATTAAGGATCGCGCCATAGGTAAGAATACGTACGCGTAGGAATTCGGACTGAATTTCAATCGCATGGGCCGCGCGACCTTCTGCGGTGGTGCCGAACGGGGTCATTAAAGGGTTTCCCAAAGCACGTCAGCGGCAGCGATCTTGCGACCGTCATACTCAACCGCCTCGGCGCCGTAGTTAATCCAGAAGCGGTGGCTCTGAGTGTCGCGCACGCGCAGGTTCTCCGGCAAGGTCATTGGGGTAAGCCCGGCCATCTCTGCCGCGCGTCGCACGATCCGCGCCATGGCAGCCGGATCCGGCCAACCGGCCAAGTAGGAAAATACGTCACTGGTGACGATGGCAGGCGCGCCGTCTTGCGTCGCCTCAAGGACCTTGGCCTTACCTTCGAGATGCTCGAACCACTTCCAGATCGTGCCGCCCTTGGAGAGAGGTATCGGGTGCGCGGGAGGCAAGCTTTCGACATGGGTCACGCGCGCATCTAAGCCTGGCAAACCCGGTCCGAGCGGTACCGCCGTTGACAATTCCGGGGTATTGAGGCCCGACCGCGGGCCGATGACGACGTGTGCTCCGGAACCAGACAGCGCTTCCAATTGCGCGGCATCGAGGGTCAGCATCCCGGGCGCAAAGATGAGCTTGTATCCCCGATAATTGGCCCGGTTGGCGGGAAGAACGTCGATGTTGAATCCGGCTGAACGCAGCGCGCGATAGGTTTCAAAGACCAGATGAAAGTAGTCGAAGTCACGGCCTTGGGGCTGTGCGTCCCATGCATATGCGCTGTCATAGTCAAAGATCAGTGCTGCATCCGCCTTGGCCGTGCCCGCCTTGGGCATCTGGGCTAGCTCCGCTGCAACTTGGGCAGCCTCTTCCAGACCAGATGCCGGGGCATTGTCGGGACGCTTGAGGCCAGCATGTTGCTGCTCCTGCGCAAATGGTGCCTGCCGCCACCGGAAGTAAAGCACCGCCTCCGCCCCGTGGGCAAAGGCTTCCCATGCCCACAGTCGCGCCATCCCCGGCAAGGGAGCTGGGTTCCACGGAGCCCAGTTAACGGGCCCGGGTTGCTGTTCCATCACCCACCAGCGGCCATCTGTGGTTTCTAGGTTATCCCGCAGCGCTCCGCATGTGCGGTAAAGATCATGGTGGAATGCCTGAAAATCGGGATCGCCCTGTCGCACAAAGCGCGCTTTGAAGTCATCCGGCGCGTCGTTGCGATCCATAAGAAAGCCCAGTGGGTAGCTGTCCCAACTGGCGATATCGAGGTCGGCGCTTACGTCGTAGTGGTCGAAGGACGTGATCCGCCCCATGAAATTATGGATGATCGGTGCGTCGGAATGCGTACGTATCGCGTCGCATTGAATGCGGTTGAACCGCACCACTTGATCGGAGCTGAAGCGCCGGAATGCGAGGACATGCGCGGGGTTCGGTTCTGTGACGGTGAGATTTGGCAGCTCGATCTCGGCAAAGTCCGCGTATTCCATCGACCAGAACACATTGCCCCATGCGCGATTAAGCGCGTCAGGGGACTGATATCGCTGAGCGCACCATTCCTGAAAAGCCGAGCAGGCGGCAGGAGAATAGGAGATCGCGGTATCGTGGCAGTCATACTCATTATCAGTCTGCCAAGCGTCCACACGGGACCCATAGCGTTGGGCAAACAACGTGGCGATGCGGCGGGATTCTTCGCGGTATCTGTCGTGGGAAAAGCAGTAGTGCCGCCGGGACCCAAACCCACGGGGTCGCCCCTCAGCGTCCCAGGCAAGCATGTCGGGGTGTTTTGTCAGCATCCAGCGCGGCGGCGTGGCGGTGGGTGTACCCATGACGATCTTGAGACCCGCTTTGCGCAGCACGTCCACAGCCTCATCGAGCCATTCCCAGTCAAAACTGTCCGGTTCCGGTTCAATCCTTGACCAAGCGAACTCCCCGATGCGGACCCAGCTCAGCCCGTTGGCGACCATCTCCGCCGCATCGGGCGCCCACATGTCTCGGGGCCAATGCTCTGGATAGTAGCAGACGCCTAGGCTCCGTCGCCTTTGATCCGTCACAAAATCACCTGGTACTCTGGCAAGCCGCGCCCGGCACCCTTGATCTCATAAGTGCGGCCTTCGGCTTCACCTTCGAGGCCGTCAGCCGCGGTCGTGACATAGAGCGTCGTAAGATCCGGGCCGCCGAAGGCGGGGCAGGAGCTTTGTCGCCCCGGGACATGCAGAGCATTCAGCAATTTGCCTTCTGCGGAGTAGACGGCAATCCGCGACGCGCCCCACTGGGCATTCCAGATGTTTCCGTCCCTGTCGCAGACGGACCCGTCGATCCCGAAATCCTCTTGTGTTGCGTCTACCAAAACCGTCGCAGGGCCTTCTGGCCAGCCATGTTCAGGCTCGAGCGGCTGCCGCATGAGCGTCGCAGCCTCGGTGTCCACCCAGTAGGCGGCGCTGCGATCCGGCGCAAAGCAGATGGAGTTGGAGATGGTGATGTCGCCGTAGAGCTTAACCACCTCGCCTCGGTAGTAGCGGTATACCGCCCCGAGTTCCGGCTCCGCGTTGATGCCCATGGTCCCGATCCAGAATCCGCCCCACGGGTCAGCACGCCCGTCATTTGACCGCGTGAGCGCGTTGTCAGCTTCAAGCTGCACCAGGTTTTCACGCCAGCCCGTGGTCAGATCAAAGCGGAATAGGGCGGACGCCGACGCCACAAGCAGCGTGTCCCGATCGACCCATCCGGCAGCAGACACGTATTCGTCGAATGGATACACCCGTGCTTTTGACCGAAGCTCCTTGCCGAGGATATCGAACCAAAACAGCTCCTCCCGCTCAGGGTGCCACAGCGGGCCTTCGCCAAGAATGCAGTTATGGACGTCGAAGATGTCTGCCTCAGCCATGGGCGGCCTCCTTCCAAGCGGCAACGATATCGGCGGCCAGAGAGCCGATCTCCGCCGCCGACATCCCTGGTTTATAGAGCGCTGATCCAATCCCAAAGCCATCTGCGCTGGCGGCGATCCAGTCTGCGAAGTTCTCTGGTCCTGCGCCGCCTACAGCGTAGACCTTTATGCCCTTAGGCAGCACGGCGCGGAGGGCCTTGAGGCCGCCCGGCCCGGCCATATTCCCGGGAAAGAGCTTGAGGCCCGTCGCACCCGCCTTGAGGGCTGCGAATGCTTCCGACGGAGTGAAGACGCCGGGCCAGCTTTCAAGACCCGCTGCCCGGGTGGCGGTGATCACGTCAACGTCGCAATTCGGCGAAACGATAAGGCGCCCCCCGGCCGCCTTGACTTCAGCGACATCCTCAACCGTCAGTACTGTACCCGCGCCGACCACGGCGCGTTCTCCTGCAGCAGTTGCCATTGCAGCGATGCTATCCATCGGGTCAGGGGAGTTGAGAGGGACCTCGATCCGATCAATTCCCGCGGCGATGAGGGCCTCAGTGGCCGGAACAGCTTCGTCGGGTGTGATGCCACGCAAGATAGCGATGATGGGAACAGTCATTTGGTCAGGCTCTTATAGGCTGCGGTCAGGCCTGCAAGCGTCATGCGTGGACCGTCAGCGATAGTGGCAGGAACACCTTGTGCAGACAGCGCGGCACCGTAGATGCGCGAGATCGCGGAGGCACCGATAACCGCCACCTGCTGGCCCAGCCAGTAAGGCCGCGACGCAGCGAGCTCTGCCCCGATGAGGAGCCCTGATAGTCGCGCGCGCGCCTCGTCGCCGGGAAGGTCTTTCAGCAGTGCTTCCGCACGCAAGGAAAAGAGCCGCGCGGCGAGGCGTTCGGGCTTTGCAAGGGCATCGTCCACTGCCTCTGCGAAGGCGTCATCGTCCCAACCCGTGGGCGCGACAGAGTGCCGGAGAACCGACTGCCCGGACAAAAGCGCGAAGAGCTCCCCCGTCATCGCCGTCTGAAAGCTCACGATTTCTCCTGCGCTGATCTGGGCCCATTTGGTATGGGTCCCGGGGAGGCAGACGACACCGTCCCAGCCAGGATTGAGCGCTAGGAAGCCTGCGATCTGGGTTTCCTCTCCGCGCATGACGTCCGGTGCTGCTTCTTGTTTGATGCCGGGGATAACGTGGACGCGGAGCAAGGGATTGTGCACGTCCGGGCGAGCGAAGCCGTCTGGGAGTGGTGGGCAGGGGACTGAAGCATAGGGTGCCTCAATCCAACCCTGGCGTGACCCCACCATGCCGCAGGCCACGACGTCGAGCGTCCCCGCGCCGAGCATTGGCGCAACCACGTCCAATAGCGCACCCTCGTAGTGTTCGGGCCTTAGCGCGCCCATGCCCTTGTCGGACGCGCCGGACCAGAGCTCCGCACCGCTTGCCGTCATCGCCCAGGCGCGCAGGTTCGACGTGCCCCAGTCGACAGCGATCCAGTCTGCTTTGGCTCCCTGCGTGTTCATTCGACTATCCCGTCACAACAACGCCGCCGTCGATGACGAGCGCCTGTCCGGTCATGGCTTTGGAACTGTCAGAGGCAAGAAAGAGCGTGCCGCCCACGATATCAGCAGGCTCTAGATGCTCCTTTAGGCACATCCGGTCCATATGGGCGGCAAGCCCTTCCTCAGTGGCCCACATGTCCATCTGCTTTTGTGTCAAAACCCAGCCCGGTGCCAATGCGTTCACGCGGACGCGGTCGGGGCCGAACTCCCGCGCGAGGCTCCGTGTCATGCCGTTGATGCCGGAATTTGCTGCCGTGTAGATCGGATACCCCGCATTACCCATCATGTAAGAGATCGACGAAAAGTTCACGATGGAACCTCCGCCCGCGGCCTTCATCATCGGATGCACATGCTGACAGGCAAAGAAGTAAGCCTTGAGGTTGATCGCGATCATCCAGTCCCAGAATGCTTCGTCTACCTTTTCGGTCTCATGGCGCTTGTCGTTTGCCGCGTTGTTGATGAGCGTCGTGACCGGGCCGTGTGCGTCTGCGGCTTGGTCCATCGCTGCCTTGAGCGCGCTGGTATCGGTGATATCGCCCTGAATGAAGAGTGGCGCGGAGCCGTGCTTTTCGCCCATGTCCCGGGCAAAGTCGCTTGCGTCGGATCGTCCTATGAAAGCAACCTTGGCGCCCTGTTGTAGGAAGCCTTCCGTCAATGCGGCGCCGATGCCTGATCCGCCTCCGGTGATAAAGACGGACGCGCCCTGAAGCTCGGAATAGGATGCGGTCACTGGATTTCTCCTTTGAGCGTAGAAGAATTTTGCGAAAATTCTTGGCGCCCGGCAGGCGCCATTTCGGACTTGGCCGGACGCAACTCCATGCCGGGCGCAAAATTTTTCGCTAAAAATTTTTGCCCTTGAAGGATCACAGGCGCTCTCCTTCAAGAACCCACATGGTGCAGGGGGCAGGGCAGGGCAGCGTCAGGCCCTGGCCCATCAGCCACGCACCGCTGACTTCGATGTCCTCCCCCTTCAAGATCGGTGTCCCGCGCGAAAGGCTTGATGTGGAGGCCCTATTGACCAGTCGCACTGTGTAGCGAGCGTCGGCGTCCAAACGGGTGAGTTTCAGCGGGCGTGGCGCGATCTGCTCAGAGGTATCCTGCGCGCCCGCAAAGACGACAAAGCGCGAGCCATCAGCGGCCTGTTGTTGTTCTGCAATGACTGCTGGGTCTGCGCTATCGAGGCGCAGGATATCAGCTTTGTGCATCCATCCGCGATTATGCTTGAACCAGCTTGTCACCTCTCTGAGCACCGCTTCTTCGCGTGTGTCGAGCTCGCGCGGGTCCATCTCGAAACCCATGTGGCGCTGGGCCGCGACCCAGGCACGAAAAGCGATATCGTGCACCCGGCCCGACGTGTGGCAATGGCGGGGGCCGACATGGCTCCCAGTGACAACGGTCGGCAGAAAGAGCGCCGCATTGTGCTGGATCCGCAAGCGTTCAAGTGCGTCATTGCTGTCGCTCAACCACACTCTGTGTGTCCGGCTTAGAATGCCGAAGTCGATGCGTCCGCCGCCTGAGGCGCAGCTCTCAATCTCCACCGCAGGAAACGTCTCACGAAGCGCGTCGATCAAAGCGTAGGAGCCCCGAGTCTGCGCCGCGTCCGGCATCGGAAGCACGCGGTTATGGTCCCACTTGATGTAGTCAATCTCATGATCGCGAAGGATTTTGGCCATCCTTTCAAAAATGAAATCGCGCACCTCCGGCAGTGCCATATTGAGCGCTTTTTGCTGGCGGCCAAGGATCTGGTCTTCCGCGCCAAGTGCCCAATGTGGGTTGGCCCGGTAGACGTCTGATTGCGGATTGATCATCTCTGGCTCAAACCAAATGCCAAAGCTCATGCCCTCGCCGTGGACGTGGTCGATTAGCGGTCCCAGCCCGTCAGGATACTTGCGCGGATCGACTTCCCAGTCGCTAAGCGATGTGGTGTCGTCGTCCCTTTGCCCAAACCAGCCATCGTCAAGGACGAACCTCTCGGCGCCCAGACCCGCGGCGCGACTGGCGATGTCCTTGAGTGTTGGCAAGTTATGGTCAAAGTAGACGGCTTCCCAGCAATTGTAGTGGACGGGTCGGGGGCGGTCCGGGTCTGGGAAGGTCACAACACGGTCACGCAAGTGGCGCTGGAATGCGGTCGCACAGCCGTTGATGCCTGAAGCGGAGAATGTCGCGTAAAGCGGTGATGTCTTGAACACCGTGGCAGCTTCGGTCTCCATTCTGGCGGCGTGGCCAAATTGGATTTGGCGGCGACCATCCGGAAGCTCCTCAGCGATCATCTTGTGCCCACCTGACCAGCCATAGTGGAAGGCGTAGGCCTCCCCTTGCGTGTTTGTGGTGCCCTTGCCACGGACGATAAGCCCCGGAAAATGCTCGTGCCCGGTCCGGCCTGTCCTGTTTTCACGGTAGCGGATGCCAGCTGACCAGGGCGTCCTGGCGGTCTTGAATTCCCCGCACCAGCGACCCGTGAAGTCGATGAGCTCGTCCGAGAGCTGCGGGCCGGGAAAGACCGGCGCCGCAAGCCAGTGCAGATGGACCGGGCGCGAGGCTTCGATGGCTGCCTCAGCCGTGATGATGTGCGTGTCTGCGTCGATACTGAAGGTCGCAACATAGCTGAGAGCAAGCGCTTCATCGCGGTAGGAAAGGGTGAGGGTGCCGGGGCCTGCCTCCTCACGCACAAAGCAGAATTTCGGCAGGAGCGGGGAGCTGTCGGTGTCTCGAATGATCAGCCCCGGTTGACCCGGGAACGACCGTACCGCTTCCGGACAGATGGAGAGGTCCGGGTTCTCATCGAGCATACCGCCGGTGACGTCTATGCTGTGACCCCGCGCAAGCGTGACCAAATCGTCGCCCTTGGGCAGGGGTTGTCCCCAATAGACTACTTCCGGCAGCCGTTCTCTCTGCGCCGCCAACACGAGTGTCTGGCGGGTCGAGTCGAGCCTCCACGTCTGCATTGCTACTTCACGGCTCCCAAAGTGAGGCCCGCGATGAAGTGCCTTTGCATGAGAAAGAACATCATGACGGGAGGGACCGCCGCCAGAAGCGAGGCCGCCGAAACGAGGTGCCAGTTGTTGACGAACTGGCCGTTCAGGGCGCGGACGCCCGCTGTAATCGGTTTAGCCCCTTCGCCCTGGGTCAGAACATTGGCCCAGAAGAAGTCGTTCCAGACAAAGGTGAAGATGAGGACCGCAAGGGCCGCGATGGCTGGCCGTACGAGGGGCAGGACGACGAACCAGAAAATACGCCACTCGGCTACGCCCTCGACCCGGGCGGATTCGATCAGATCGAAGGGCAGGGCTTTGATAAAGTTGCGCATGAAGAGGGTGCAAAAACCCGTTTGGAACGCCGCATGAAAGAGGTACTGGCCGGCGATCGTGTCATAGAGGCCCGACTGCACGGACATGTCGCGCACTGGCACCATGAGGATCTGGAAAGGAATGAAGTTGCCCGCCACGAAGAGGAAGAAGAGCGGCAGCGCCACGCGGAACTTGTAAATGGCTAGTGCATAACCCGCGAGGCATGCGAGCGAGACCGAGATGATGACCGAAGGGACCGTGATCTTCACAGAATTCCAGAGATACATCGCCGCTTCCGACTGGGTGAAGACAGCCGTGTAGTTCTCGATAAGAACGAAGTCTGACGGCACGCCAAAGACGTTGCCGGAATTGATGTCAGCGCCGGGCCTGATCGACGTCAGAAAAATCGCTATCAGCGGGATCAGCCAAATCAGAAGCGCCACCGGCAGGAACGCCTGGTAGCTAATGCCTTTGGGCGTGGCTGCGGCGATGGGACGTGGAAACATCAGGAAGACCTTTCAGGAAGGGCGTCACGGACGGCCTTTTTCAGGCTTTTGCGGATCAGATCGTAAGAGACAGCAATGCGGTGTTCAGCATAAACGCGGTCAGTCTTGTCGAACTCGAGGCGTACCCAAGACCTGTGAAAGTACGGTGCGCGCACGGCCTCGCCCGCATCGATGAGCATCGCGGCGGTCTCCGTGTCCGCGCATTTGACGGATACCCCCGCCATCGATTGCTCCCCGGCGAGACAGGCAAACATCTTGCCGCCAACCTTCCAGCTCACCAGCTCTGGCGGAAGCGCCAATTCGGCGCCAGGGAGCGCCTCGCAGATCTCGTCCACGTCCTCCCGGGTCATCAGCGGGTGCCCCTCTCGTCCTGGTACATCCGCCACAGGAAGTAGGAGATGTAGACGAGCATGATCGCAAAGAGGACGACGGCGACAGCGGAGCCATACCCGTAGCGCTCCCCGTATTCTGAGATAGCAACTTCGTACATGTAGTAGGCGAGTACGTTGGTGGAACCGAAGGGCCCGCCCTGGGTCATGATGGCGATCATGTCGAAGGACCGAAGCGCGCCGATCACGGTGACGACAACGGCAATGAAGGTCGCCGGGCGAAGCTGCGGGAGGACCACGTACCAAAGCATCTTCCAGCCCTTCGCGCCATCAAGGCGAGCTGCCTCAATCTGGTCTTGCGCCACATTGTTGAGGCCCGTGAGGTAAAGGATCATGCAATAAGCAATCTGCGGCCACAGACCCGCTGCGATGATGCCGTAGGTTGCCCACTCGGGATCACCGAGAATGTTTGGCGCCGTACGGGAGCACTCAAAGGTCACGTTGCCAATGAAGTTGACCGTCTCTTCGCAGAACATTGCCTTCCAAAGCGTTCCGACGACGCCGAAATCGGGATTGTAGAACCAGCCGAAGATCAGGCCCACAACGACCTGCGAAATCACAAAGGGGAAGAAGAAGAGCGACTTGTAAAGCCGCATCCCGGGCACGTCCTGATTGAGGAATAGGGCAATCAGAAGGCCAAGCGGTACCGCCAGCATGTAAAGGACGAGCCACGCAACGTTATTGCGCAGAGAGGTCCAAAAATTCGGATCGTCCCAGAGCTTTGCGTAGTTTTCGAGGCCGATATAGACCGCGGTTGAGTTGCCGTTCGCGTCATAGAGGCCGTTCCACTCAAAGAGGCTCAGATAGAGGCTCTCGAAGATCGGGATAACCACATAGATGCAGAAGAAAACGAGCGCGGGCGCAAGGAAGATCCAAGGCGCAATGGAAAGCTTGTTCCGCTGCACCCAGCCTGGTCGCGGTGCAGCAGTGGGGATGGCTCTTCCGGCATCGGTTACGGCCATGGGCGTCTCCTCCGATCGGGGCTTTGAACTTCCCTCTGCGGTTAGGTGTGCGGCGTGCACCCAACGGAACAAGGAAGGGATGGGGCACGCATTAAGCGCGCCCCACAGGTACTGTCTTAGTAGACTTCCGCCTGAACGCCATCGAGGCGCTCGAGGATTTCCATCTTCTTGGATGTGTCGAGCATGAACTCTTGGAAGCCTTTCATGCCTTCAGATGCCATGGCAGCCGGTGCGTCGCGGTCATAGAACTGCGCGAGGCCGGCCGCGGTGGACACCGTCTGGAAGCCTTCCTGGATGAACTTGTCGTCGCCCACCGTCGCCTCGGAATTCGGCGGCAGCTGGCCGATGGCCTCGTTCCAAGTGGACTGGACGTCCGCACGCGCAACAAACGCGAGGAACTTCTTTGCGTTCTCGACATTTGTTGCGTTCGTCGGGATGAAGAACGCGTCCGCCGGAGCTTCCTCTGCGCGTGCCACGTCCGGATTGATGGACGGGAAGGGCATGTAGTCGATCTGGTCGTTGGTCAGACCCGCGTCTTTCATGGCTGCGACGGCAAAGTTACCCATCACATACATGCCCGCGTCACCGTTCACGAACGGTGCAAGCGCGTCCTGCCAGGACATGGAGGCGTGGTTCTCGACGAAGCCACACTCGTTGATGAGCTGCTCCCAGTTGGCGAAGGTCTGTACGATGCGCGGATCGGTGTACTTGATCTCGCCGCCAGTCAGGGCGTTGTGCACATCATATCCGTTGGTGCGCAGGTTGATGTAGTCAAAGACACCTGCGGCCGTCCACAGGAACTGCGTTCCGATCGTGAAGGGGGTCACGCCCACTTCCTTCATCGCCGCGCAACCCGCGAGCATGTCGTCCCATGTCTCGAACTCTTCGAGGCCCAGGCCGTCGAAGATGTCTTTGCGGTAGTAGATGCCCCACTGGTAGTAGGAGTACGGCACACCGTAAGTGACGCCGTCGCGGGTCATGGTGGGCTCGATAGCCGCAAAAGTCTCGCGCAGGCCGTTCTCATCCCAGACATCGTCGATGCCCATGAAGAGGCCTGTGTCGGTGAACGGCGCCATGCGGTTGCCAGGATACCAAGAGGTCACGTCAGGCGCGTCTGCGGTCAGGAAGTTCCGGATCGCTGTCTTGTGTGCTTCGCGGTCGTTGATGTTGACCGTGACGTTGATGTCCGGGTTTTCAGCCTTGAACGCTTCCACTGCTGCTTCGAAAGCAGCTTTAGGCGCAGGGTTCAGGTCGTCGAAGTTGATGACGAGTTCGCTTGCAAACGCAGGCGCCGCGATGGCCAGCGGCATCCCGCCCCCCTCCTCCGCCACCCAGGGTAGACACCGGAGGAGTTGCCGCCACCGGCTCAGATGCTGGCCCGGCGGGCCGGCCGGAGATGACCAGCCCCATCCTACTGGCCAAGCGGACAAAGTCCGCTATCGTGAGAGATTTAATAACCTCCTCCGGCGTCCTTAAAGGAGCCGCACCTGATGCTGTCACCATGGAGTAACTTTTCTTGGGGTGTGAT
>JBCCPQ010000016.1:0-17870 GCA_039024825.1 Pseudomonadota bacterium | reverse complement strand
TGAACCCCAAGGTGCAACGGTGGCTGAGCGGTCCGCCGCATCCCTTTGCTTTGTCCGATGCCGTGGAGTGGTTGAGGACCTCGCAGGGTAACCCAGCCTACAGGGCCATCGTGCGAGACGAAGAGCCGGTCGGCGTCATCTCAATCGCGGACTTAATCCTCGGCTACTGGCTCAAGGAAGCTGCCTGGGGGCAGGGATATGCCACCGAGGCTGGCCGCGCCCTTGTGGCCTGGCACTTTGCTGAGGTGGGCGGCGACCTCACATCTGGCTGGTATCTGGGCAATGCGCGGTCGGGCGCGGTGCTGCGAAAGCTAGGCTTCCGAGAAACGGAGGTCCGGCAGGAATACGCCCCGGTCCTGGGCCGCGAGGTCGACGTGCAGAAAGTCGCCCTGTCCGCCCCATTGCGCGCCTGAGCAATTTGCGCCAAGTCACACGCGTCTATCGGATCCGCCCCTATGAAGTTTCTCGACCTTGCCAAAGTCTACATCCGCTCCGGGGCCGGAGGCGGCGGATGCGTGTCCTTCCGACGCGAGAAGTACATCGAATACGGCGGCCCCGATGGCGGGAACGGTGGCAAGGGCGGCGGCGTCTGGGCGGAGGCGGTCCCCGGCCTCAACACCCTCATCGACTTCCGTTACCAGCAGCATTTCTTTGCCAAGAACGGGCAGGCTGGCATGGGCTCCCAACGCACGGGCAAGGACGGGGCAGAGATCGTCCTGAAGCTTCCCGTGGGCACGGAAGTCCTCGACGAGGACGAAGAGACGGTCATTGCCGACCTCACCGAAGTGGGCCAGCGGGTTCTTTTGGCGCGGGGCGGCAATGGCGGCTTTGGCAACTTGCACTTCAAGTCCGCCACCAATCAGGCCCCGCGCCGCGCTAATCCCGGTCAGCCCGGGGTGGAACGGACGATCTGGCTGCGGCTCAAGCTGATCGCGGACGTGGGGCTTCTGGGGCTGCCGAATGCAGGGAAATCGACATTCCTTGCGGCCACATCGAATGCCCGCCCGAAGATCGCGGATTACCCGTTCACAACGCTCACGCCCAACCTGGGCGTTGTGGGTGTGGACGGGCGCGAATTCGTCGTCGCGGACATCCCGGGCCTCATTGCGGGGGCGTCCGAGGGCAAAGGGATCGGGGACCGCTTTCTGGGCCATGTGGAGCGCTGTTCGGCGCTTTTACACATCGTGGACGGCACGTCGGACACCATCGCTGAAGACTACGCCACGATCATCGGCGAGCTTGAGGCCTATGGCGGCGCGCTGGCCGAAAAGCCCCGTGTGACGGCGCTGAACAAGATCGACGCGCTCGATGATGAGGAGCGTGCTGAGGCTGCCTCAACGCTGGAGAAAGCGTGCGGCGGCAGGGTCTATCTGATGTCGGGCGTGGCCGGTGAGGGGGTCACGCAGGTGCTGCGCGCACTGCGGACACTGACTGAACCCGAAGCAACAGAAGACGAGGATGCGCCGTGGCAGCCCTGAGCGCCGCCCGGCGCATTGTTGTCAAGATCGGCTCCTCCCTTTTGGTGGGCGCTGATGGCCTGAAGCGGGACTGGCTCGCCTCGCTCTGCGCGGACGTGGCGTGGCTGAAGGGGCAGGGCAAGGACGTCGTTATCGTCTCGTCCGGATCCATTGCGCTGGGTCGCCGGGCCCTCGACCTGCCTGACAGTGCCCTGCCGCTGGAGCAGTCGCAGGCCGCGGCGGCTGTGGGATCGATCCGGCTGGCGCGGGCCTATGAGGAGGCTTTTGGGCCCCATGGGATCACGACCGCGCAGGTGCTTGTGACGCTGGAGGACAGCGAGGACCGCCGTCGCTACCTCAATACGCGGGCAACGCTGGCGCAGCTCTTGTCCCTAGGCGTGGTGCCCATCGTGAACGAGAACGACACCGTGGCCACTGATGAAATCCGCTATGGGGATAATGACCGCCTTGCGGCGCAGGTGGCGGTGACAGTGGGGGCGGATCAACTTGTCCTTTTGAGCGACGTGGATGGCCTTTACACCGCCCCGCCCGGCGAGCCGGGGGCCGAACGGCTCGCCGAAATTGCGCAAATCACACCGAAGATCGAAGCCATGGCCGGGGATGCGGGGTCTGGTCTGTCGAAAGGCGGCATGAAGACCAAGGTCATGGCAGCCAAGACAGCAACGGGCGCGGGCTGCGCCATGGCAATTACCTTAGGATCACGGGATAACCCTCTGAAAGCGCTTGAAGAGGGGGCGGCAGCCACTTGGTTTTTGCCAAAGGATGACCCGGCCTTGGCACGCAAGCGCTGGATTTCGTCGATGAAACCCCGCGGCGCGGTGCGTCTCGACGCGGGCGCTGTCGGCGCGCTCGGGCGGGGCAAGTCACTTTTGCCTGCCGGTGTGACCGCCGTAAGCGGCACGTTCGGACGCGGCGATGCCGTGGCGATAGAGGGGCCGGATGGGGCCGTCATCGGCGTAGGCCTCACGCGCTACACAAGCGCCGAGGCGGCGGCATTGAAGGGGCAGCACACGCGGGACTTCCCGGATATTCTGGGCTATGCGGGGCGCGCGGCGCTCATCCACCGCGACGACATGGTGCTTTGAGGGAGGCAGGCATGAAGGATCTCGACAACATTCCAGCCGTCATGGCCGATCTCGGCGCGCGGGCGAAGGCCGCAGCCGCCGAGCTCGCTTTTGCCAGCGCAGAGCGCAAGCATGCGGCCCTGATTGCAGCGGCGGACGCCGTTTGGGCGCAACGGGCAAAGATCATCGACGCCAACGCGCAGGACCTCGCCTTTGGCCGTGAGAAGGGCCTGAGCGCTGCGATGATGGACCGTTTGATGCTGGATGAGCCGCGGATACAGAGCATTGCAGACGGCTTGCGGGCTGTGGCTGAACAGCCGGACCCGGTGGGAGAGGTCATCGCCGCGTGGAAGCAGCCTTCGGGCCTGAGCATAAAGCGTGTGCGCACGCCGCTCGGTGTGATCGGGGTGATCTATGAAAGCCGGCCCAATGTGACCGCCGATGCCGGTGCATTGTGCCTGAAGGCTGGAAATGCAGTCATTCTGCGCGGCGGGTCGGAGAGCTTTCATTCCTCCGGCGCGATCCATGGCTGCCTTGTGGAGGGTCTGCGCGCAGCGAACCTGCCAGAGGACGCGATCCAGCGCGTTCCCACGCGCGACCGCGCAGCGGTGAGCGAAATGCTGACCATGACAGAGACGATCGACGTGATCGTTCCCCGGGGCGGCAAGGGCCTTGTGGGCCTCGTCCAGCGTGAGGCGCGGGTGCCGGTTTTCGCGCATCTCGAAGGCATTGTGCACATCTACGTGGACAAATCCGCGGACCTTGAGACCGCCAAGCGCGTCGTTCTGAACGCGAAGACGCGGCGCACGGGCATTTGCGGGGCTGCAGAGTGTCTGCTGGTCCACGAGGAGGCCCGCGATATCGGTCAGGCGCTTGTGGACATGTTGATGGAGGCGGGCGTTGAAGTGCGCGCGGAGGGGCTGGACGGCTCTGTCGCGGCAACGGACGAGGATTGGGGGACGGAGTACCTCGATATGATCCTCGCGGCCCGTGTGGTGCCCGACATAGACGCCGCCATCGCCCATATTCGTAAGTATTCGTCGTCCCACACGGATTGCATCCTTGCGGAGGACGCGGGCGCGGTTGCGCGGTTCTTTGAGCGGCTTGATAGTGCGATCCTGATGCACAATGCCTCCACCCAGTTTGCCGACGGCGGCGAGTTTGGGATGGGGGCAGAGATCGGCATCGCGACCGGCAAGATGCACGCGCGGGGCCCGGTCGGAGCCACACAGCTCACAAGCTTTAAGTATCTGGTGCGCGGGCAGGGCACGGTCCGGCCCTGATCACTCTTAAGGGTAGGAACCGCGCTTGCGACGGTGTCAGTCCGCCATGATGTTGAGCGTGATTTCGCCCTTGTCCTGCGTCATCCGGACGGCGAGGCCCATTTCGTCTTCCAGCATGGCCACGAGTGCGAACTGGACCTGGGCTGCGGTCACGTTGCTCGGGTCGTCGTCCCGCAGGATGATGTTCCAGAGCTCTTGTATCTCCGCGAAGGCCTCAGCCGTGCCTCTCACCTGCCAGGCGCCTTTGTGGCCTGTGACCTCAATTGTGCCGCCGTAGGGCATGGCTGTTTCAAGACACTGAATGAGAAGAAAGATCATCCGGACTTCGCCGCGCGGGTGGGAGCCCGACGCCGACCAGCGCATGGTCTGGCGCGCGCCCACGCTCATGCCGTCGAGGATCTGCGAGATTTCGCTGTCTTCGAGGACCTGGCTGTCCGTTGCGGCGCCATAGGCCACGCGGAAAAAGCGGATGCGCGCATTGGCAGCCTCCACCGACTCAGAGATCAGCGCGATCTCCGGCCCGCCGGCGCCTGGTGTCATATTGAGAAGCTCGACCCCGTTTGAAATTGCGCCCAGAGGGTTGATGAGGTCGTGGCAGATGCGCGAGCCCACGAGCGGTGTCAGGCGTTGATGAAGTGTCATGTCCCCAGAACCTCGATCTTGTTGCGGAACGGTCGGGCCGGAGGCCGATGTGCCTTTAGCCCTGGTCAAACACGATACACAGCACGAATGCGTCGGAAATGGTCTGTCGCCATGCGTGCCTCTCCTTAGTGGTCGCGAAGGGTTAATTTGCCGTTAACCGTTTATGATCGGATAGGTTGCAGGCTAATTCCATCCACACCTGTCGGCAAATACCCGCTTTTGGCGAGGCGATTGCCAAGGTCGGGGCCACATCCTAAACGGAGCCCATGATCGCCCACGACCCAAATCTGGAGCTGCGCCTTGCCGCAGACGAGGCGGATATCCGCGCGTGCCAGCGCCTACGCTACCGGGTTTTCGTGGAAGAACTGGGCGGCGACGGCGACATGGTGGACCACGACGCACGCCTGGAGGCCGACAGCCACGACGCCGTTTACGATCACCTGATGCTCATCGACCGTCGACAGGAAGCGCCGGACCATGTGGTTGGCGTCTACCGTTTGATGCCGGGGGACCGGGCGGAGACGCATGGTTTTTACAGCGCCGCGGAATACGAGCTGGGATGCCTGACCGGCTCTGACCGGAGGCTGCTTGAGCTTGGGCGGTCCTGCCTCGATGCCGCCTACAGGGGCGGATCGGCGATGTATCTGATGTGGCAGGCGCTCGCGGGCTATATTCAGGAGCGGCAGATAGAGATCCTCTTTGGTGTTGCATCGTTTCATGGAACGGATGCCGCGCGGCTCGCGCCTGCGTTGTCCCTCCTCCATCACCGCCATCTCGCGCCTGAACCATTGCGGGTCCGGGCCCGCCCAAAGGGTTACAAGCCCATGGATCTGATCGCTGAGGACCAGATCGACCGGCGCGCAGCGATGGCGCAGGTGCCTGCGCTCATGAAAGCCTATCTGCGGCTCGGTGGGTTTGTGGGCGAGGGGGCGTTCATCGACCGCCCCTTTAACACCACGGATGTCTGCCTTATCCTCGACATCGCGCAGATGGATCCCGGGTCCCGCGCGCTCTACACGGGCCGGAAGTGAGCCAGACCTGGTACTCGAAGGATGATCCGAGCGATCCGCCCATCACCGCAAGCGGCTGGGTGCGGGTTTTGCGGCGCGGCGTGCCGTTGGGGATCAACACGTTCGGATGTCTCCTCCTTCTTCTCGTCGTCCGGCTGGTCGAACGGCCCCTTTGCGGCGCGCGGCGGCCCATCACACCTTGGATCACGCAATATGTGTGCCGCTCGGCATTTTTCATCATGGGTATGGGTTACTCCGTGGAGGGACGGCCAATGGCGGGGCCGGGCGCTCTGGTGTCGAACCATGCGAGCTGGCTCGACATCTTTGCGTTGAACGCGCCGCAGCGGATTTACTTTGTCTCCAAGTCGGAAGTCGCGGGGTGGCCCGGGATCGGATGGCTCGCCCGCGCAACGGGCACGCTTTTCATACGACGCGAGAGAGCCCAGGCCGCCGCACAGCGCGCGCAGTTCGTAGAACGGCTTGATGCCGGTCACCGTCTCCTCTTCTTTCCGGAAGGCACATCCACGGACGGACGCCGCGTTCTGCCGTTCCGATCAACCCTTTTTGCCGCGTTCTTCGAGGACGGCCTGCCCGAGATGTCGCTGCAAGCTGTGACGCTTGTGTACGAGGCTCCGGAGGGCAGGGATGCGCGGTTTTACGGTTGGTGGGGCGGGATGACGTTCGAGGGGCACCTTCTAAAGGTTCTGGCTGTCCAACGCCCGGGACGCGTGCGCGTTGTTTTCCATGAGCCAGTGCCGCTCAGCGAGTTCGATGGCCGCAAGGACGCGGCGGCGCGGCTCGAGGTGCTTGTGCGCAGCGCTCTGCCCGATGTCTAAGAAATGGCCGAAATCATCTCTTTAAGCGTTGCCACGGGATCCTCAGCCGACCAGACTTCCGAGACGCCGAAAAAGTCCACATGTGGTGCGAGGCTGGCCATGGCAGATACGCTGAGCGCACCTTCGGCTATGACGGGAACTTCGATCATTTCCGACCACCACTGAAAGAGATCGGCATCCGCAAATTCGCCGTCGCCCAGGGCAGTGGCGGCCACGGGCCCGAAGCTCACGTAGTCTGCGTCAGCTTCACCGGCTGTCATCCCGTCATGGCGCGATTGGCCGCAAAAGCTGCCGACAATGGCATCGCGGCCCAGATCCTTGCGCACCTTGCGGATGGAGCGGGCCCCGTCGGTCAGATGCACACCGTCGAGCCCCAAACGTTCGGCAAGCTGCACGTGCCGTTCGATCACGATGGCCACGTCGCGGCTATGGCAGACTTCGCGGCAGGCATCGGCGGCCTTCGACAGGCGCGCCTCATCCGTCGTTGACATCGCAAGGCGAAAGCAGGCCACAGGAACGGCGTCGAGGCAGGCGGCAAGCTCTGCGGGATAGCGAGAAAGCTCCAGTTCCGGTGGGCTGATGAGGTAGATTTGCGGATGCTCGATCTCGGCCATGGTGCGGCTCCTTTTGAAGGCTCCTTACCGTGCCTCAGGGGATGCGGCAACGGCGCTGGCGCGGCACCTTGGCACTTTGCGGCGCGGGCGGTATCAGGCGCGGTAATGGCTGGACAGATGCAACCGACCTTTGTGCTTGTGCGCCCGCAGATGGGCGAGAACATTGGCGCGTCCGCGCGTGCGATGTGGAATTTCGGCCTCGACCGGATGCGCATCGTTGCGCCTCGTGACGGCTGGCCAAACCAGAAAGCTGTCGCCATGGCGAGCGGGGCCGGGCGGCTTTTGGACGAGGCGATGTTGACGGACGATCTGCCCGCCGCTTTGACCGACGCGACTTACGTCTTTGCTACAACCGCGCGTGGAAGGGATCTAACAAAGCCCGTTTATGCGCCGGAACGGGCTATGGCCCTCGCTGCAGAGAAGATCGCAGCAGGTGAGAAGGTCGCCGTCCTGTTTGGACCTGAACGGGCAGGGCTCGAGAACGATGACGTCGCGCGCGCCAATGCGATCATCACGGTGCCGGTAAACCCGGAGTTCTTTTCCCTCAATCTGGCACAATGCGTCCTTCTGACCGCTTACGAATGGCAGCGCGCGAGCACAGATATCGCGCAGGAAGTGTATGACCCGAAAGGGGATTGGGCCAACGGGGAAGAGGTCGAAGCGCTGGCCCGCCATTACGAGACGCAGCTAGACGACGCGGGGTTCTTCTGGCCGGAGGCCAAGGCTCCGACCATGAAGCTCAATCTGCGCAACCTCTGGAGCCGGATGCCCCTGACGCGGGCAGATGTTCAGACGTTGCACGGGCTGTTAAAACAAATGGCGCGCAAGCGCCGCGAGGCGACGACGTCAGAGGATACCTGATGGCACGATCCATTTTCGAAGAGGTGGGTGAGACCCAGAAACCCGCTGTCACCAAAGGCGTGATCGACAAGGGGCGGGGCGGCGCGCGTACGGCCATCCGGGCGTGGCTCTTTGTGCTCGCGGCTCTCGTGATCTGCATGATCGTCGTGGGCGGGCTCACACGGCTCACCGATAGCGGGCTGTCGATCACGGAATGGGAACCCATCCGCGGCGCAATCCCGCCCTTGAACGCGGAGCAGTGGCAAGCGGAGTTCGACGCTTATCGCCTGATCCCGGAGTACGAGCTGCAGAACGCAGGGATGAGCCTAGCGGAGTTCAAATTCATCTACTGGTGGGAATGGGGGCACCGACAGCTTGGCCGGGTCATCGGCCTCGTGTGGGGTCTCGGGTTCCTCTACTTCCTCATTCGCCGCCAGATTCCAGTGGGTTGGACGCCAAAGCTCCTGTTCATTGGAGTGCTTGGTGGCATACAGGGCGCGATCGGCTGGTGGATGGTGTCAAGCGGCCTTACCGGCACGATGCTTGATGTGGCCTCCTACCGGCTGGCCACGCATTTGGGCCTCGCCTTCATCATCCTTGCCTTCATCGGACGCTACATCGCAGAGCTGAGCCGGACGGAGCGAGACCTGATGCAAGCGCGGCGCGCCCGGGAGGGCGGGCTTGTCACGATACTCTGGGTCTTCACCGGCGTTCTCTTTATTCAGCTTCTTGTCGGCGCGCTTGTGGCGGGCATTGACGCAGGGCGGGCCTACAACACGTGGCCGGACATGAACGGGCAGTTCTTCCCGGACACCGCCCTCGACCTGCAACCCACGTGGCGAAACTTCTTCGAGAACAGCGGTATGGTGCAGTTCATGCACCGCACGTGGGGCTATTTCGCATTTGCCTTCGCGATCTTCCTTGGCGTTCGCGCCGGAAAGTCCCCGAACAAACGAACACGTAAAGCGATCGGACGTATCGGTCTCTTGATCACTTTGATGATCGTGATCGGCATTGCGACGGTCCTCCTGCACGCGTCGCTTTGGATCGCAGCGGTTCACCAGGCCGTAGCCATCGCGCTTTGGCTGGCCACGATCTACGCGACCTTCCTCGCCGCGCATCCGATCCAGTCATCTGTAAGAGAGGCCTAGACCATGGCAGCCTTTGAAGACCTCATGGCCTTTGACCGCGAAACCCAGGCGCTGGGGCAGATCCAGGGGCGTTTGGGCTGGGATCAGGAAACGATGATGCCGCGCGGCGCCGCAGATCAGCGGGGCGAGGAGATGGCCGCCCTGGAAAGCGTCCTTCATGCGCGCCGAACCGACCCACGCATGGGCGAATGGCTGGCTGCTGTGGACGACGCAACGCTTGATAGCGTTGGGCAGGCGAAGATGCGGCACCTGCGGAAAGACTATGCCCGCAACACCAAGGTGCCCGGTGCGCTCGCGGCCGAGATCGCGCGCGTGACGTCAAAAGCGCAGGGCCAGTGGGCGGAGGCGCGCGCCAATGAGGACGTATCGGCATTCGTGCCGGTGCTCGATGCCGTTGTGAAGCTGCGCCAGGAAGAAGGTGCGGCGCTGGCTGGAAATGGTGATGTCTACGACGCCCTCCTGCAGGATTACGAACCCGGGGCCACTGCCGCACAGCTTAAGGCAATGTTTGGGGCCATGCGCCCGCGTCTCGTCGCGCTGCGCGACCGGATCCTTGGCGCTGATGCGCCACCCGCGCTGAGCGGAACGTTCGCGGAGGCAGCGCAGCTCAAGTTCAGTCAGGAGTTGGCGCTGGCGTTTGGATACGACATGGCGCACGGGCGCATCGACAAAGCGGTGCATCCGTTCTCCTCCGGCTCTGGGGCGGACGTACGGATCACCACGCGCACGGCGGAGACGGACCCGTTCAATTGCTTCTACTCCACGATCCATGAGGTCGGGCACGCGTGTTACGAGCAGAACATCGACGCGGCCTACGCACTGACGCCGTTGGGATCAGGCGTGTCCATGGGCGTGCACGAGAGCCAAAGCCGGATCTACGAGAACCAGCTTGGCCGCTCGCGCGCCTTCACGGGCTATCTCCACGGTCGCATGACCGATAGCTTCGGGGACCTCGGGATGGATGCCGACACCTTCTACGGCTGCGTGAACAGGGTCGGGAAGGGCTATATCCGGACGGAGGCCGATGAGGTGCAGTACAACCTGCATGTCCTTCTGCGCTTTGACCTTGAACGCCAGCTCGTTGACGGCTCTCTCGCCGTGGCTGACCTGGAGGAGGCGTGGAACGCGCGGTTCGAGGCTGATTTTGGGTTTGCGGTCGACAAACCTTCCAATGGCTGCCTCCAAGATGTGCACTGGTCTGTCGGGCTATTTGGCTATTTCGCGACCTATTCCTTGGGCAACGTGTATGCGGGCTGCCTGCATGAGGCGCTCAGGCGCGATGTGCCTGATCTCGATCAGGCGCTCGCTCGCGGAGAGACCGCCACGGCCACGACATGGTTGCGAGAGAATCTTCAGCAGCACGGTGGTCTTCGGGAACCGCGCGAGACCATCGCACATGCGGCAGGGGTGGAGCCCAGCGAGGCGCCGCTGCTGGACTACATCGAGGCCAAGTTCTCAGACATCTACCGTCTCTGATCTGCTTTTTTTCAAGGTGAGGTTTCCCTGACTCGCACCTTGTGTGAACGACGTTCATGGTGCGAACGATGTTCACGAAAGGATCGAGCAATGTGGAAACCCTCAATTCTCGCTGGGACGATGATCGGAGCGATTGCACTCACCGGATGCGATGTCGCGTATCCTGTAGCGGTGGTCGGCCCCGATGGCGGCGTCTTTCGCGGTTTTGCCACCGACACCGTTCTCTCGGGCGGGCAGTTCAGCGCGACGAACGGTGAGGTCAGCTGCAGAGGCACGTATACGCGGCAGGTCGACGTGCGGCAGGTCAGCTTTCCGGTGCGGTGCTCGAACGGACTTACCGGCCTTGGGCGGGCCGCGTTCGAGAGCGGCACCTCGGGGTCAGGGACCGTGTTCATGGCCGACGGCAGTGAGTGGCAATTCCTGTTCGGGCCAGCGGCGGCATCGATCTAGGCGCCGAACTCTTTGAAAGAGTTCGGGTCTCAGTCCTCGGATTCCTCCTCGTCACCCTGATCGGCGATCCACGCAACGGACGTGACGGTTTCCCCCTTGGCGGTGTCAAAGACCCGCACGCCACCTGCTGACCGCGACCGGAAGGAGATACCGTCGACGGGGACCCGGATCGACTGACCGTTCGACGTCACAAGCATGATCTGGTCGTCCATCTCCACCGGGAAGCTTGCAATGATCGGCCCGCCGCGCATGGCTTTGTCCATGGCTGTGACGCCCTGGCCGCCGCGCCCGCGAAGCGGGTAGTCATGCGAGGAGCTGAGCTTTCCAGCGCCGCCTTCTGTGATCGTCAGGATCAGGTTTTCGGCCGCCGACATCTCCGCATAGCGTTCCTGGGCCAGGGGCATGTCGGCATTGCCTTCGTCTTCTTCGCCTTCCGCGTCGTCTGCGAGCCCCGCCATGGCGCGGCGCATCTTGAGATAGGCCGCGCGTTCATCGGGGTCCGCCTCGAAGCGGCGCAGGATCGACATGGAGACGACCTCGTCGTCGCCCTTCAGGTTGATGCCGCGTACGCCCACCGACGCACGGCTGTTAAAGACCCGCACGTCGGTCGCCTTGAAGCGGATGGCGCGGCCTGAGTTCGTCACGAGCATCACGTCGTCGTCGTTGGAGGCGATGCGTGCATTGATCAGACGCGTATTTTCGTTCTCTCCCTCGAACTTCATGGCGATCTTGCCGTTCCGCATGACGTTTGCGAAGTCGCTCAACGCATTGCGTCGAACGGTCCCTGCGGAGGTTGCGAAGACAACCTGAAGTTCGTCCCAATCGTTCTCATCACGGTCCACTGGCATGATCGCGGCGATGGAAACGCCAGAGGGGATTGGCAGGATGTTGACGATGGCCTTGCCCTTCGACGTGCGGCCACCCAAAGGCAGGCGCCATGTCTTGAGCTTGTAGACCATCCCATCCGTCGTGAAGAAGAGCAGGGGCGTATGCGTATTGGCAACGAAGAGCGTTGTCACAACGTCCTCGTCCTTCATGGACATGCCGGAAAGGCCCTTGCCACCACGCTTTTGTGCGCGGAAGTCCGCGAGCGCGGTGCGCTTGATGTAGCCGCCCTGCGTCACGGTCACGACCATATCTTCGCGCTCTATGAGGTCCTCGTCTTCCATGTCACCGGACCATTCGGTGATCTCGGTGCGACGCGGAACGGCGAAGTTGTCCTTCACCTCACGCATTTCGGTGGCGATGATCTCCATGATCCGCTCGCGCGAGGACAGGATCGCGAGGAACTCCTTGATCTTGGCGGCGAGCTCTTCGAGCTCGTCGGTGACTTCCTTGACCCCGATCTGCGTGAGACGCTGTAGACGAAGGTCGAGGATCGCGCGGGCCTGCACCTCGGTGAGGTTGTAGGTGCCGTCGTCGTTCATCTTGGAGAGCGGGTCGTCGATGAGGCGCAGGTAGCTTTCAATCGACGATGCTGGCCAGCGGCGCGTCATCAGGGCCTCGCGCGCTTCGGCAGCGTCTGCGGATCGCCGGATCGTGGCGACCACCTCGTCCACATTGGAGACGGCGACCGCCAAACCGCAGAGGATGTGGCTTCTGTCGCGGGCCTTGGCGAGCTCATAGGCCGTGCGGCGCACCACGACCTCCTCGCGGAACTCCACGAAGGCTGTCAGGAACTTGCGTAGTGTGAGCTGCTCCGGACGCCCGCCGTTCAGCGCGAGCATGTTGCAGGCGAAGGACGTTTGCATGGGCGTGAAGCGGAAGAGCTGGTTGAGCACCACTTCCGCCGTGGCATCGCGCTTGAGCTCGATCACCACACGTACGCCATTGCGGTCGGATTCGTCCTGCACATGGGCGATGCCCTCGATGCGCTTGTCCCGGGCAGCCTCTGCGATGCGCTCGATCATCGTGAGCTTGTTCACCTGATAGGGAACCTCGTCGATGACGATGGCATAGCGATCCTTGCGGATCTCCTCTACGCGGGTCTTTGCCCGCATGATGACGGAGCCGCGACCTTCCAGATACGCTTTTCGCGCGCCGGAGCGCCCAAGGATCAGCCCGCCCGTTGGGAAGTCTGGGGCCGGGATATAGTCGATCAACTGCTCAGAGCTCAGGTCCGGGTCCTCGATGAGCGCCAGCGTCGCGTCGATCACTTCACCGAGGTTGTGCGGCGGGATGCGCGTGGCCATGCCCACAGCGATACCTTCGGCACCGTTAACAAGAATGTTCGGATAGCGGGCAGGCAGGACGGTGGGCTCGCGCTCCTTGCCGTCGTAATTGTCCTGGAAATCGACCGTATCCTTGTCGATGTCATCGAGGAGGGCACGCGCGACTTTCTGCAAGCGGCTCTCCGTGTATCGCATCGCTGCCGGGCTGTCGCCATCCATGGAGCCAAAGTTGCCTTGACCCTCGATGAGCGGGACCGACATTGAGAAATCCTGAGCCATCCGCACAAGCGCGTCATAAATCGCGCCGTCTCCATGCGGGTGGTAGTTTGCCATGACCTCACCCACCGGCTTGGCGGATTTGCGGTAGGATTTGTCATGCGTGTAGCCCGAGTCGTCCATGTGGTAGAGGATCCGGCGGTGCACGGGTTTCAGGCCGTCGCGAAGGTCCGGAATGGCCCGCGACACGATGACCGACATGGCGTAATCGAGGTACGAATTCTTCATCTCGTCAGAGATCGAGATCGACGGCCCGTCATAAATGGGCCGATCAGGGGGCATTCCGCCTTCGTTTTCAGGGGTTTCCGTGTCGTCGCTCATGTCCCATCCCGACTGCAGGCCGCGCTATATTTTGTTGGATAATGATTAGCACGCGCTGCATCTAGGGGCAATGCCAGCGATTTACATGGGTGGATTTGGCAGCACTCCGCTGGAGTGACAACAGGCTGAAATCGTTGACGGAATCGCAATCCATTGCTCTCATTCTGAGAAAAGAGCGCAAAGGAGCAGGCGATGACTGAAACCGAGATGCTTTTGAGGGGCTACGGGCTCACCACGGCGGAAATGTTCTACGGCATGCCCGATCACCCGTCGGTGCTGAACACGTTCATCTGGCAAGACTACGATCAGGCCCCCGACCACCCGAGGCTCTTTGAGTTCATTTCGTTCTGGCACGAGCAGATTGAAGGGCCGTTGAATTCCGTCCGGTTCACACATCGCGTCCAACTTGAGCCCGGGCGGTGGCGTCACGTCACGGGGGAATTCGGCCCGCAAGATCTGTTGCACTAAGAGCCTTCTGCGAAGGCTCTTAGGTTAACGCGCTTCTGCGAAGCGCAGCCAGAAGCTTCGCAGAAGCGCATAGAGTAAGGAGCTTCGCAGAAGGTCCTTATTGGGACAGTTGCACAAGCGCATGGCGCTTCTTTCCCGCGCTCAGCTTAACCGGAGACGCAAGGTCGGATGCCGTGAGCATACGGCCCGGGTCAGTTAAGGGCTTGTCGTCGAGCCTCGCGCCATTCTCTGCGATCAGTCGTTTGACGTCTTTACCTGACTTCGCCAGCCCGGATTTTACGAAGGCCTGCACGATAGAAAGGCCATCGCCGAGCTCTTCCGCTGACAGGGTTACCGTTGGCAGATCATCGCCAACGCCGCCTTTTTCGAATACTTCGCGCGCCGTGGCCTCGGCGGCTTCTGCTGCATCGGCCCCGTGCAAGAGAGCGGTCACTTCATTTGCCAGACGGATCTTGGCTTCGTTGATCTCCGCTCCTGCAAGGGCGCCCAGACGGTCGCATTCGTCCACCGACAGCTCTGTGAAGAGTTTAAGGAACTTGCCGGTGTCAGCATCCGTCGTGTTGCGCCAGAACTGCCAGAACTCGTAGGCGCTGAGCATGTCCTCGTTCAGCCATACCGCGCCGCCGGCGGATTTGCCCATTTTGCGGCCATCTGACGTCGTCAAAAGCGGTGTGGTCAGGCCGAAAATCTCCGTGTCCAGCACGCGGCGGGTCAGGTCGATGCCGTTGACGATATTGCCCCACTGGTCCGAGCCGCCCATCTGCAGAAGGCAGCCATAGCGGCGGTTGAGCTCCATGAAGTCATAGGCCTGGAGTATCATGTAGTTGAATTCAAGGAAGCTGAGCGATTGCTCGCGGTCGAGGCGTGACTTCACGCTTTCAAAGGCCAGCATCCGATTGATCGAGAAATGCCGCCCGATGTCGCGCAGGAAATCGAGGTAGTTGAGGCCGTCGAGCCACTCCGCGTTATTGAGCATCATCGCGTCCGTGGGCCCATCTCCGTACGTGAGAAGCTTTGCGAAGACCTGCTTCAACCCATCGATATTGGCGTTGATGCCCTCCGCTGTCAGAAGCGACCGTTCGGTGTCGCGGCCCGAGGGGTCGCCCACTTTGGTCGTGCCGCCGCCCATGAGGGTGATCGGCTTGTGCCCGGTTTTTTGCAGCCAGCGCAGCACCATGATGTTCATCAGGTGGCCGACGTGGAGTGATTTGGCCGTTGCGTCGTAGCCGATGTAGGCCGGAAGCGATCCTTTGAGCAGCGCGTCGTCCAGGGCCTGATAATCCGTGCAATCGGCCATGTAGCCGCGCTCGATCATCACCGCCATGAAATCCGACTTCGGATGGTAGTTCATTTGTCTTGCTCCGATGCGTCCCGCGCGTATTCCTTGGGTTCGGGGCTATCGCAAGGGACGGGAAGGGGAAAGGGCTTTGGGGGAAAGGTTGCGCGTGATCGGCATGATGTCGGGGACCTCCCTCGACGGGGTGGACGCGGCGGTTCTGGAAACAGATGGCACGGACATTCAGGGCTTTGGCCCATCGGCCTTCCGTCCTTATGCGGAGACCGAGCGGGAGGTGCTGCGCGCCGCGCTTGGCTCGTGGCGGGCGGATGACGCGGCGGCCCTCGTTGAGGCCGCCCACGCAGAGCTGCTGGCGGAGTTTGACGCCCCGGACCTCGTGGGCTTTCACGGTCAGACGCTGGCCCATGATCCCGGCGGGCAGGGCACCTATCAGGCGGGCGACGGGGCGCAACTCGCAGAGACGCTGGGCTGGCCGGTGGCTTGGGATTTTCGGACCGCGGATGTGCAGATGGGGGGGCAGGGTGCGCCGCTGGCGCCGTTCTACCATTGGGCCTGCGCCCGCTGGGCGGGGTGCGAGACGCCGGTGGCCTTTCTCAACCTGGGCGGGGTTGGCAACCTGACCTGGGTGGATCCTGCGAGCGATGTGCCCGAAGCACCGGGTGTGCTGCTGGCTTTTGACACGGGTCCGGCCAATGCACCGATTGACGATCTGATGCGTGCGCGTCGAGGGAAGCCGTTTGATCGAAACGGGGCGCTGGCCCGAGACGGCCAGGTCGATCTGGTTTGCGTTGAGCGCTTGTTGGCGCATCCTTATTTCGCGCGGATGGCGCCGAAGTCGATCGACCGGGGCGAGTTTGCTGATGTCCTAGACGTGGCGCATCTGGGGGACGCTGATGCGGCTGCGACGTTAACGGCGGCGTCCGCTGCGGCCGTGGTCCTCGGGGTCGATCTGTGCCCATCGCCGCCGTCGCGCATTCTAGTCACCGGCGGCGGACGCAAAAATCCGGTTATGATGGAGATGATCGCCGCGGGCGTAGATTGCCCGGTTGAGGCGGTGGAGGCGGTAGGCCTCGACGGGGATATGTTGGAAGCGCAGGCCTTTGCCTACCTCGCGGCACGGGTGGCGCAGGGGATGCCCACGTCGTGCCCGGGGACGACGGGCGCGCCTGCGGTGCTGGGCGGCGGCATCGTTTCGCGCCCGGTCTGAACTGGCGGAACGCCGCTCCCGCGACCCACTTCGCGCGCGCGGATCGCCCCGCCCGCCATCCCCGGTTCAGGGTTTAGGCTACCGGGAGCGCGGGATGTCGAAGCCGTCAGGTGCGAGTTCGAACCCATCGAACTGAAAGCCGGGCGATACTGTGCAGCCCACAAGTGTATAGTCTCCGGTTGTCCGGGCAGCTTGCCAATGACCTTTGGGGACAATGATCTGCGGCCGCTCAGTGGGTAGGTTTGCACCGAGGACATGATCCTCTGCCGGGCCGGCATTGCTTGAGGCAAGCGACAGGATGAGGGGAGCGCCTGCGTAGAAGTGCCAGATCTCCGTGGCATCCACGCGGTGCCAGTGGCTCCCGCCGCCATCGGCCAGCAGAAAATAGATGGAGGTCCCGGTGGGACGCCCGTCTGCAGGGCTTTCCACCCAGGTCTGGCGGTACCAGCCGCCTTCAGGATGTGGGGACAGATCAAGGAGGGAAATCAGCTCGTCTGCGGTCATTCTCAGCCCCCTTGCTGCGCTCGGCTTTGGCATATGCTATAGGTCCCCTTGGGGGATGTGATGTCTAGAGTGGTTATTATCGGCGCCGGTATTGTCGGCGCAGCAATTGCGGAGCGTGTGGCCGTCGCAGGGCTCGATGTGTTGGTCGTTGACGGGGGTTTACCCGGGGCCACGGCTGCGAGTTTTGGCTGGATCAACGCGAGCTACTACCTGAACGACGCGCACTTTCGGCTGCGCGCCGACGGGTTGCGCGCGTGGCGGGAGCTGACCGCGCGGCTTGACCTGCCTGTGACTTGGCAAGGGACGTTGAGTTGGGGCCAGGGCGACATTGTCGCCGAAGAGCGCGCCTTGCGCGAACTCGGATACCCGGTGGAAAGGCTCGGGGCAGACGAGATAGCCACGCTGGAGACATCTTTGAGAAATGTGCCGGACGCGGCTTTGCGCTTCCCGGGTGAGGCCGCCGCAGATCCGGCGGGAACGACGCGCCTTTTGCTCGCTGCGGCCTGCGACGCGGGTGCGCGGATCGTCTATGGACAGCAGGTGCGGTCCATCCTTGCGGGCGATGGCCATGTGGTCGGGGTGGAGACCGAGGCCGGTTTGATCCCCGCCGATGAGGTCATCCTTGCTGCGGGCGGCGGATCTGCGGGGCTTTTGGCGCCGCTCGGTCTTGAGCTTCCCATGCAACGTGCGCCGGGGGACCTGCTTGTCACGCGGCCAGCCTCGCCAATGCTCGGGCATATCCTTCTTGTTCCGGAGGAGGTGCGACAGGCCCCGGACGGGCG
>JBCCPQ010000015.1:0-18012 GCA_039024825.1 Pseudomonadota bacterium | reverse complement strand
GGTGATGACAAAGCTAGACGGGACTGCAAAGGGCGGGGTGCTCGTTGCACTCGCCGATAAGTTTGGCCTGCCGATTCACGCGATTGGTGTGGGAGAGCAGATTGACGATCTTGCCCCGTTTGACCCGGATGAGTTCGCGTCAGCGCTGACTGGGGCCGGCGTTTGAGCTTGAGGCGTCAGTGTTTGACCAGCACAGTTTTTGCAGAGGCGCTTTGCCCGATCCTCTCCTCCGGTAGCACGCGGGCGTCGACACGAGCAAAGGCGCGTCTCGAACGAACGCGACACTCAAGTTCTGCCTCGACCTGCGATGCCCAGCCGCGGCAGACAGATACGCGGTTTCGCCCTCGGTGACTGACTGGATCCTTTCAATTGAGGGCACTGAAACAGGTCACCACGTGGCCCTTGCGCTCGCGCTTCTCGCGGCGTTGCTCCATGCAATCTTTGGAGCGCTTCAAAAAGGTAAGCACGACCCGTGGCTAACGCGCGGGGCGGTCGACATTTGGGTCTTCTTGCTGTCTGCGCCCGTGGCCCTCTTCGTCGTCCCATGGCCTGAAGGACGTGTCTGGTGGCTTCTTGCCGGGGCGCTCTGCATCCATTTTATCTACAAGATCGGCATGGCGCTTGCTTATTCGCGGGCAGCCTACACTGTCGTCTATCCCGTGGTGCGAGGCACCGGACCACTCTTCACTGTGCTGGGTGCATGGGTGATCTTTGGGGAGGCATTCACCCTGACGCAA
Organism: Pseudomonadota bacterium; assembly: GCA_039024825.1. Classification (GTDB taxonomy): domain Bacteria; phylum Pseudomonadota; class Alphaproteobacteria; order Rhodobacterales; family Rhodobacteraceae; genus Shimia_B. The sequence goes on along the minus strand of JBCCPQ010000015.1, from coordinate 17,275 downwards.
TGGGCGGGTGTTGCTTTGCTGACAGGCGCGATCTTCGGCCTTGCTGCCTTCAACCTGCGCCATGTCGAGATCGACCGCACCACGCTAGCCCCTGCACTTTGGCTTGCAGTCGGTACGGGCGTCATGGTTGCGATATACACGACCTATGACGCCTACGGGATCCGCGCCACGCCAGATCCCTTCACCTTTCTCGCTTGGTTCTTCTTCATCACGGCCTTGGATTTCGTCATCCTCGGCCCCATCCTCTATTTTCGCGACGAGCACCGTCCAGCGCTTGGCCCGCTCCTTTGGCGGGGCCTCGCGGGGGCGCTAATCGCGTTCGGCTCCTTTGGGTCGGTTATGCTTGCGACGCGCCTCGACAAGGTCGGCGAAGCGGCAGTGTTGCGGGAAACCTCTACGGTTTTCGCTGCGATCATTGGCTGGCTTGTGTTGAAAGAGGTTGTGGGACCGCGCCGAATGGTGCTCATGGCTTTGATCGCGCTTGGCGCGGTCATCGTGGAATTCGGAGGATGACGCGTGACGGAGACTAAAGAGATTAACCCGGTGACGAAGCTCCTCTTGGAGCTTGGTCCGCCCGTGGCCTTCTTCGTGATCTATCTGCGTATCCGCGACGAGGTCTATAACTTCGGCGGAACAGAGTACTCCGGCTTCATCGTCGCGACGATCGTCTTCGTGCCGATCCTTCTGGCGGCCATGGGCATTCTCTGGGCGCTTACTGGCAAGCTGTCCAGGATGCAGCTTTTTACGGCGTTCATGGTCATCGTTTTTGGCGGGGCGACGGCGTGGTTCAATGATGAGCGCTTCTTCAAGATGAAGACCACGCTGGTTTATGGCTTCTTCGCGCTTATTCTCGGGATTGGGCTTCTTCGCGGGAAGAGCTTTCTGGAATATGTCATGGCCGAGATGATGCCGATGCGTGAAGAAGGATGGATGATCCTGACAAAGCGTCTGACGCTTGCCTTCGCAGTGCTGGCGCTCGCTAATGAGATTGTGTGGCGCACGATGAGCACCGATACCTGGGTCAAGATTGAGACTTTTGGCTTCCCACTCGCCCTCTTCGTGTTCCTCTGGGTGCAGATCATGGCTCTCCAGCGCTTTGTGATCGAGGACAAAGGCTAGGCAGTGAGGAAGCAGGGCCGTGCATGAAAAAGGGGCCGGCAAAAGCCGACCCCCTTCGCTGGTCTCTTGTGAGATTAGTTTTCCATCACGCGGACCATTTCGGTCTCCTTGACCGCACCGTCCACGATCAGCTTCAGGACGAGGTCGACATTGGCCAGCGGCGTATCGAAGTCCACGCGAACGTCGGTGTTCGGTCCCGGCTGAAGTTCAGCCATTCCGATAACTTCACCGGTTGCGGTTTCGATCTGGAGCATCCCGCCCATTTCGGCTCGGATCAGTGGGACATCGTAGAAGGTCGCTCCTTCTTCCACACCTTCGAGGATGCCGAAATCATTGGAAGCAAGTGCCACACCGGACGTGAGGGCGATGGCAGTTACAGCGGCAGCGATATGCTTAATCATAGTGTCTTCCTTTCTTGTTGCGGCCCGGGTTGGTCGGAGGAGCCGCGTGACTTGGTCTTGTCGTATCAGCGCTAGGAGCGCGATGGGGCCTCAACCGAAGCAACAGCAAAAGGTTTCAATTTTTTCCTTCGCGGATGCATTTCCTGTGCTGGCGGTGCGGCATTTGGTGTTTAAAGGAGAAAAAACTTGGACAATAGCGTTACAGCCCGGCCCGATCACAACGCACACGCGCCGATTTCAAGCAAAACTTCAAAGCCCTGAAAGAAAACACGATCGATCTTCGTGACTATTGTTTCACCTCGGCCTTCAGGTTTCTCGCCCATATCGGGGGTTTCCCGGCAGATTTGCACATCATTCGCGCGCCGGTGCACCAAAGTCGCCGCATGGCGCTCCAGAACAAATTACAAGGGCGGCGGCTCGGTTCAGAGACCACATTTTTATGTGATAGTTTAACCTCTGGAATACTGCCTGGTGGTGCCCATCTACCCTTCATCGAACGGCGGGACCGACCACCGTCACAGAGTTCGACAGACATCAACCCGCGTCTCACCGACCAAATCGAGGCGCACCAAACGACAAAGGAAACTATCATGTTCAAGCATATCGCAATCGCCGCCGCTGCCGTCGCTCTTACTGCCGGTGCAGCCTCTGCAAACAACACTTTCGGCATCTTGTCCGGTGCTGAGCAGGGCGACAGCTTCTACGATGTGGGCCTGGCGCGCACGACCTCTGAGGGCTCCGTTCAGATCGAGACGCTCTCCGGTGATGTTCTCGGCATGGCTGCTCTGAACGCAGGCACCAACACGGACGTCCGCGTTGACCTCGGCCTGCCGGCATCGGGTCAGGACCTCGTTGCAAAGCTGATCGTTGACGGTGTTGTCGTCGACGAGAAGATGATCGACGTCCGCCGCTAATACCGGCCGATCTAACGCAATCATGAAGGGTCAGCGAAAGCTGGCCCTTTATCTTTTTCCAAAGAGATTTTTCTGACTGTCCTTTGAAGGCGCAGTGTTGCGCTTCTCCAGAAGGACAGACTGCCCCTTTTTCACGGCAGGGCGCGCCCAGCAAGCGTCCAACCACCTTGCGAGATTAGGTTTGTCGTCCAACGACTGTTGTTGGCCCTCCCAAAGAGATGCCCAAGGCCAGATGGCCATGTCCGCAATTGAATAGAACGGTCCGGCGACCCATTCATTGTCAGCAAGTCTTCGGTCGAGGACGCCGTAAAGCCGTCCCGTCTCATTTCTATAGCGATCTTTGGCGTAGGGCAGATCATTCGGTGGATCCATTTTCGGCGCGTACTTCAGGAAGTGATGCGCCTGACCCGCCATTGGACCTACGCCGCCCATCTGCCACATGAGCCACTCTTCGACGGCGATGCGGTCCCGTTCAGTCTCGCCCATGAAGCGACCTGTTTTGCGCGCGAGGTAAAGAAGGATTGCCCCGGACTCAAAAATGCTCACCTCGGTGCCGTCGGGACCGTTGGGATCGACGATTGCAGGCATCCGGTTGTTCGGTGCAATCTTTAGAAAGTCAGGAGCGAACTGGTCACCCGCCCCGATATTGATCTCATGAACGCGGTACGGAAGGCCCATTTCTTCCAGCGCGATGGTGATTTTCCAGCCGTTTGGCGTGGGCCAGTAGTAAAGATCGATCATCAAGGGCTCCTTCCAAGGGGCATTCTGGGCGGACAAGAGACTTTTCGAAAGAAATTTCGTCCTGCTCCTCGCGCACTCCGTGAGCGGTTGAAACACAGAATATTGCAGCACGTTCTCATCAATGACGGCAAAAGGGGTCGTTATGGGGCTAGTTCTGCGCATTGGCGCACGATTTCAGGCGTCTTGCGCGCAGATGCTCTCATCTGCGTGAAGTCTCTGATTTCACGCACATATTCATGTGATTTCTCGTGGGGTGACAAAAGGGGTGGGGGCTCCCATTTCTCACTCATCGGACGGCGGCACCGACCAACGCTACCAAGGTCCGAACGAAACCCAACCGGCCCCGTCCGACACAACAAGGGGCCACCAAGACAAAGGAAAGACCCATGTTCAAGAACCTCGCAATCGCCGCAGCCGCCATCGCACTGACCGCTGGCGCCGCATCCGCCAATAACAGCTTCGGCATCCTAGGCGGCATTGAGTCCGGCGATACATACTTCGACGTGTCCGTTGCACGCACCGACGCAGCAGGGACGGTCCAGATCGAAACCTTCTCCGGTGACGTTCTCGGGATGGCCGCACTGAACGAAGGCACGAACACCGACGTCCGCGTGGACTTTGGCGCACCTGCCGCTCAGGAGCCTCTCGTGGCCAAGCTCATCGTGGACGGCGTCGTAGTTGACGAAGACCGCATCGTCGTGAAGCGCTAACCTCCACTCACGCAAACGACGAAGGGCCGGCGCCAATCGCGCCGGCCCTTTTTTTATCAGCCTTGACGCCCCCGTCGCACGAGCGTAGCGAACTGATGTGGTGATTTGTGCCGGATTGCGGGCCACGTAAAATAAGCCGCTAAAAGGTCTGAGGTCGCTTCTGCGCCCCTGCCGCCCGGCCGGGGCTTTTTTGTTGCCTGAAGGAGGGCACCATGGAGAAACGCACCAAGGCCATTCATGAGGCTGTTCGGCGGTCCCAATACGGCGAAGTGAGCGAGGCGATATTCCTCACACAGGGTTTTGTCTACGACAGCGCCGAACATGCCGAGGCGAGATTTATCGAGAGTGGCCCGGATGAGTTCATCTATGCCCGTTATGGAAATCCCACCGTAGCCATGTTCGAAGACAGAATGGCCGCCCTTGAAGGCTGCGAGGATGGTTTCGCGACAGCGTCTGGAATGGCTGCCGTTAACGGGGCGCTGACGTCTTTGCTTCGGGCTGGCGACCACGTTGTCTCTGCCCGGGCGCTTTTCGGGTCCTGCCTCTATATTCTGGAAGAAATCTTGCCGCGATACGGGGTGGAGGTGACTTTCGTGGATGGCACCGACCTATCCGCATGGGCGGCTGCGCTTCGGCCCGAGACCAAGGCGGTCTTTTTTGAGAGCATCAGCAACCCGACGCTAGAAGTAATTGACGTCGAAGCCGTGGCCGCACTTGCCCACGCGAAAGACGCCATTGTGATCGTCGACAATGTTTTCACGACGCCTGTTTATTCAAAAGCGGTGGAGCAGGGTGTCGACGTCGTGGTCTATTCCGCTACCAAGCACATCGACGGGCAGGGACGGGCTCTCGGTGGGATCATTCTTGGTACCAAAGATTACATCCGCAAAACTGTTGAGCCGTATATGAAGCACACAGGCGGATCCATGTCGCCATTTACAGCGTGGATGCTCCTCAAAGGGCTCGAGACACTCGATCTGCGTGTGCGTGCGCAGACGGCCAATGCCGAGGCGCTGGCCGCAGCGCTCGAGGGGCGGGGCGATGTGAAAGTGATCTATCCGGGATCCAAAAAACACCCGCAGTACAGCCTCATCGCACGTCAGATGGGAGCCGGGGGAACAATGCTGGCGGTCGATTGCGGCTCTAAGGAAGCTGCCTTTAAGACTCTGAACGCAATGAGAATTTTCACGATTTCCAATAACCTGGGTGACGCAAAATCCATTGTGACGCACCCCGCCACGACCACCCACCAAAGGTTGAGCGATGACCAACGCGCTGCGCTTGGCATAACCGAAGGGCTTGTGCGGGTCTCACTCGGTCTTGAAGACGCGCGCGATCTCGTCGCGGACTTCCTCACGGCGCTTGATGACTGATGTGGATCCGACACTTTCGGCCCGAGGACGCCGCCGCATGTGCCGACGTCTTTTATCGCGCCGTCCATGAGGGCGCTGCAGAACGCTATGACGCCGCACAGCGAAATGCCTGGCTTCCCAAAATTCCCGAGATCGCCGCGTTGCGTGAACGTCTTTCCGGACAGACCTGCTTTGTCGCTGACGACGGGGATATCCGGGGCTTTATGTGCCTCACGACAGATGGTTACTTGGATCTTGCCTACGTTGATCCAACCCGGCGGGGCAGCGGCCTGACCGAGCAGCTCTATGCGGCGATCCTGAATGGCGCGCGATTGGCGAGGCACGACAAGCTTACTACCCACGCTTCGCTCTACGCACAGCCCTTCTTTGCGCGGCAGGGATGGCGCACCCTTGCGCCCGAAAAAGTTGAGCGGAACGGCGTACTTATCCCCAGGTTTCGCATGGACCTTCCGCTTTCGGATTGATCCGCTCGAAAGGCGCACACGTAGAACTACCACAGACGGAAAAGCACCCATTGCGTTCAAATGGGTGCGTGACCATATCGGTCATCGGCCCGCACCCGTAAGAAAGGGGGAAATTGCCATGAATATCCACTCCACCGACATCGCCCGGGATCCAAGCCGTGAAGAGGCTGAAGCCGCTCTCACACTGCTTCGGCGCTGGGCAGGCAACGCGTCAGACACCGAAGTTGCCGATCTGGATCCTCAGGTTTCAGCGCTCATGCCCGGAATTGTTGCCGATTACCCTGCGCTCGCGCGGGCCTATCCCGACGATTTTACCGTGGACGCGGCATACAAGGCGACGCTGCCCGACCTCCAGAACGGCCCGACCTCGCTCATCCGCGGGGCGCGCCAACACATCCAGCATGTTGGCATTTCCAATTTTCGCCTTCCGATCCGCTACAAAACCAAGGGGGGCGGCGCGCTGTCGTTGGAGACCTCCGTCACTGGCACCGTGAGCCTCGAGGCGGAAAAGAAGGGCATCAACATGTCCCGCATCATGCGCACGTTCTACGGCTACGCGGAGGAGACCTTTTCCTTTGAGGTCATCGAGGCGGCTCTTGACGCCTACAAGAGCGATCTGGAGAGCTTTGACGCCCGCATTCAGATGCGGACGTCTTTCCCGATGAAGGTGCGCTCCCTGCGTTCAGGCCTCGAGGGATACCAGTACTACGATCTCGCGCTGGAGCTCGTTGAGAGTGCTGGCATTCGCAAGAAGATTGTCCACCTTGACTATGTCTATTCAAGCACGTGCCCCTGCTCACTCGAACTCTCCGAGCACGCGCGAGTTTCACGCGGCCAGCTCGCCACGCCCCATTCGCAGCGCTCCGTCGCGCGCGTTTCGGTTGAGCTGGCGACAGATGCACCCTGCCTTTGGTTCGAGGACCTCATAGAGCTTTGCCGGGCGGCCGTGCCCACGGAAACTCAGGTCATGGTCAAGCGCGAGGATGAGCAGGCGTTTGCGGAGCTCAATGCCGCGAACCCGATTTTCGTGGAGGATGCGGCGCGGTCATTCTGCGAAGTCCTCCTCGCTGATGTTAGGGTGCGGGATTTCCGCGTGGTGGCTTCTCACCAGGAGAGCCTCCACAGCCACGACGCGGTGAGTGTGCTGTTCGAAGGCGAGACCTTTGCAAGCGAAAGCCTCGACCCAAGGCTCTTTGCGTCTCTGTTCCACGTGGGTTGATCGGGTGGGAGCGAGGGGTCTCCCCTCGCGCTCCCCGAAGTACGGAGCACAAAGAAGAGGGGCGATGGACTTCTTTTTTCCCTTTGATGCCGTTGGCGAAGTCGGCCGCTACGCGCCCATGGGCTACACAGTGGCTTGGCTTCCAGATGCGTTTGCGAGGGACCTGCCACAACCTGCCAAAGCCCGCCCGCGCGTGATCGGCGAACTTCAGGGTCTTCCCTTCAAGGGCGCTCTGCATCCCACCTCGGACGGCCGTGCTTACTTCATCTTCAATAAAGAGATGCAGAAGAAAACGGGGCTTGCAGAGGGCGATCCAGTTCGCATTGCTTTTCGCTATGACGACCCAGATGCCGTGGACGTCCCGGCTGAGCTAAGTGAAGCGCTGCGCGAAGGCGACATGCAGGAAATCTGGGACGGGCTGACACCGGGTACGCGACGCGGTTTTGCGCACCGTGTGAGCTCTGCCAAGACGGAGCCAACGCGCAGAAAGCGGGTCGCGGAGGTCCTCCTTGCCCTAGAGGAGCCCAATCCTTCCCCCTATCCACAGCGCCGTAAGTAGTTGACTTGGTGCGGGCCCCGCGCCAACGCTGCCGCTTATGATCGACGTGCGCCCGGTCTCTTATGTCATTGCTTTGCTCGTGGCGGCGCTCGGCGTGACCATGCTTGTCCCCGCTGGCGTCGACTATCTGTATGGCAACGGACATGGCGGCGTTTTTCTGCAAGCGGCCGCTGTCACGTTTCTAGTGGGGCTCTTCGTCGCGCTGGCCACGCACAACGTGAATCGCGGCGGGCTATCGCTGCAGGAGACATTTCTGCTGACCACGGGCGTCTGGCTCGCGCTTCCGGTATTCGGGGCGATCCCATTTCTTCTTGGTGAGACGGCGGCCAGCCCTACCGATGCGTTCTTCGAAGCGATGTCGGGTCTCACTACGACTGGGGCCACGGTGTTCAGCGGTCTGGATCAGATGCCCGAGGGTCTCCTTGTCTGGCGCGCCATGCTGCAATGGCTCGGCGGGGTCGGGATCATCGTCGTGGCCATGGTGTTCCTGCCGGAGTTGCGCGTGGGAGGAATGCAGATCTTTCGCTCTGAAGGGTTCGATACAATGGGCAAGATCTTGCCCCGTGCCGCGCAAATCTCGCAGCAGATCTCCGTCATTTACATCGCGCTGACACTGGCCTGCGCGGGCGCATACCTTCTTGCGGGGATGGCCGTCTTCGATGCTGTTCTGCACGCGCTCACAACTGTTTCCACAGGCGGCTTTTCCACGCGCGATGCGAGCTTTGGTGCCTTTGGCATGGGCGCTCAGCTTGTCGCAGTAATCTTTATGATCCTCGCGGCGCTGCCCTTCGTCCGCTTCGTGCAGATGGTGAACGGAGAGCCCGAGCCGCTTTTCCACGACCGCCAGGTCCGTGGTCTCCTCATCGTGCTCGGAGCCGTCGTGCTGAGTGTTACGATCTGGTTGTGGCTTCGAGCCGACCAGATCAGCTTTGAGGCGTTTAATGCCGCTCTTTTTAACACCACGTCGCTGATCACGGGCACGGGCTATGCCAGCGCCGATTACATGCAATGGGGAAGCTTTGCGATCGTGGCGCTTTTCTTCGTGGGCCTCGTCGGCGGTTGCGCGGGATCGACCTCGTGCTCGGTTAAAGTCTTCCGATATCAGCTTCTCTTTGCCTCCGTTCAGGCGCAGGTCCGGCAGATTTATTCGCCGTCCGGTGTGTTCACACCGCGCTACGATGGGCGGCCCGTTGGTCAGGACGTCGTGGATTCGGTCATGTCCTTCTTCGTCGTCTTTCTCGCCACGCTGACAATTCTGGCCGTGCTTCTGTCGATGACAGGGCTCGATGTCATCACGTCGATTTCTGGCGCGGCCGCTGCCCTCGCCAATATCGGTCCGGGGCTCGGATCCGAGATTGGCCCGGCGGAGAACTACGGCTCCCTTGGTGATACCGCCAAATGGCTTTTGGCCTTTGGCATGCTTCTTGGGCGCTTGGAGCTCATGGCCGTCCTCGTCCTCTTCACGCGCGCTTTCTGGAATAGTTGATGACAAACCGCCCTCTTGGAGCACAAATCTCCCATATGCTCGCCGCCCGCGGCGTCGATACGATCTTCGGCATACCAGGGGTCCATAATCAGGAGATGTATCGCGGTATCGAAGAGGCGGGGATTACCCATATCCTCGCCCGTCATGAGCAAGGGGCAGGCTTCATGGCCGATGGCTATGCGCGGGCATCAGGGCGGCCTGGGGTTTGTTACGTGATAACCGGGCCCGGTCTGACCAATGTGCTCACACCGCTCGGGCAGGCCTATTCTGACAGCGTGCCGGTTCTGGCGATCTCAAGCTGTCTGGATGAAACCGCCGCAACCCGAGGTCAATTGCACCAGATGCGCGATCAGGTGGGTGCCGCGCGCACTGTCTGCGACTGGTCCGAAGAGGCGCTGAGCGCCGCGTCTGCCTATACTCTCATTGACCGTGCCTTCACGGAGTTCCAGTCGCGCCGAAGTCGTCCCAAGCATATCTCGGTGCCAATCGGCGCGCTCGAAGCCATGGCCGAGGCAAAAGCCTGGCGCGGCCCGGTTGGCGCATTCTCAATCCCCCAACCCAGTAAGTCGGAAGCTGAATTCGTCGTGGGTCAGCTCCTTGATGCGAAGCGTCCCGTGTTTGTGTTTGGCGGCGGCGCAGTCAATGCGACGAAAGCTGCGCGGACAGTCATGCGTTGGGGCAAGATCGCCAGTTTTTGCACCTATTCGGGCAGAGGTATCATCGGTGACGACCCTCTCCACTTTGGGTCTCTGCTGGCGAGACCGGAGTCCATGCGGATCTTTGAAAAATGCGACTTTGCTGTGTTCGTCGGGACTGACTTATCTGAAGGCGACCTTTGGCGCACAGAAGTCGGTCATGACTGCGATTATGCCATTGTGAACACTGATCCTGAAATCCTGGCGCAGGGTTGCGGCAAGCACATCTCGATCTGTAGCGACAGCGCGAATTTCATGAAGGCCATAGGCGCCTTGATGCGCGATGCGAAGCCTGCGTCTGAATGGTCTGCAGACGACGTCGCGGATTTTCGCGCGCGAATGCGATGTCAGGTCGATGCCGAACGCCCCGGTATTGTGCCTGTCGCAGACGCCCTGCGCGCCTGCCTACCGGACAAGACCATGATCTACTCCGACATGACGCAGTTCGCTTATTCCGCCAAAGAGATCTGGGACATGGCCTATCCGCGCCATTGGCACCATCCAACAGGCTTCGGCACACTCGGCTACGCGCTGCCAGCGGCCATCGGTGGCGCCGTGGCGCGTCAGGGGCTTCCGACGATGGCTATAGCGGGCGATTACGGCTTCCAGTATACGCTACAAGAGCTCGGTACTGCGGTGGAACTCGGCCTGCGTCTCCCCATTTTCCTGTGGGACAACGGCAAGCTGAAAGAGATTGAGGACAGCATGGTCGCCGCCCAGATCCCGCCCAATGCTGTCATTGCACGAAACCCTGATTTTGTGGCCTTGGCCCAGGCCTACGGTGCCGCGGGCGTGGCCCCAAAGAGCTTGTCTGAGATGCAGGATGTTACCCGCGCTGCCTTCGACGCGAAGGGTCCCACATTAATCCATGTAAGCTCCGACATCGCAACGTAGCAGGGCCTGTTCTCTTTGTGCCTCGTACTTCGGGGAGCGCGAGGGGCAGAGCCCCTCGTATCCTGTCCTACCAGCACTGGACCAGAACGGAGATATCGTCGGCTAGCGCCGACAGCTCCACAGGATCCTTACGCGCTGAGACCGTCGTCTCGCGGAGTGCAATCCCTTCGGTCTCCAGACGCGCTCGGATCGTGTCTGTATCAATAACAAAGCGCACGAAGTCCGGGAGGATCTGGCCCGCAGGCTCAGGGGCAGGGCGCAGAAGACCCAGCACCGCGCCGCCCTGATCGAGGACTGGCCCGCCGCTGTCGCCGGGCTCGGCACGCAGTTCCAGGCGCTTCACGCTCTCGTCTCCGTTGAGCCCGCGCAGATCGGCCAAGGTGCCAAGTGTCAGGGTCGGTGCGCCGAGATCACCGCCAAAGGAGAAGCCCGCGACGGCAACCTCAGCTCTAAGTCGCGGAACCGCGGCCTGAAATGTTGCGAACTCCAGCGGTGTCACTGCTTGCGAGGGGCGAAGTATCGCGAGGCCCAGTCCGGCATCGATGAAAGCCACCTCAGCATCGACTTCAGCGCCAAGGGAGATGCGCGTGCAGGTCGCAAGCGGCTCAGCCGCTGTGAGCACGCTTCCCTGCGCGTTCACGTAAAAGCCTGTGGCTTCTACCTTTGGCTGACGGATCTCGAGCCCCGCGAGAAGGTCGATACTTTGATCTTCGTCTGGTGGCGCGATGCCGGGATCGAGAGCTCCGGGGAGCACCGAGAAGGACGCGCGGATTTCTGCGAGAACGCGGCTCAGCCGCTTCTCATCACCTGCAGGCCACACAAGCATAAAGCCTTTCATGACGCCGTCCTGGTATCGCACCTCCACCGTTGTCTGGCGCGTGGCGTCAATTCCCGTGATCGTGAAGACATTGCGTGACAGCTCCCTGGGGCCGTCCAGAGGCACGACATCAAGGGTCTGGAGCACGCTATAGAGACCTTGAAAGCGCGCACGGCTCCCCTCCTGCGAAATCAGCGAAAGGGAGATTCCTTCCTCGCCCGTGGCGTCGTAATGCGCAAACGGCGGCTCGTACTCGCGGAACGCCACTTGATCGAGTGGCATTTGCATCGTGATCCCTGCCGCAAGGTCGGTTTGCAACGCAAGGCCAAGCCCATCAAGAATGGCATTATAGGCCGCCAGAAGCGCCCCGCGTTGGCCTGACGTAAGAACACCGGTCTCTTCGTAGCCGTTTGCCACCTGCCAAGCTGCCATAGAGGCGCGCGTCCCGCGTCCGAACAGGCCGTCGATGGTTGAATTATAGAACCCCGCATCAGCCAAAGCTGTCTGCAGAAGACGTTTTTCATCGCGGCTTAGAAGCGCCTCGGAGGCTCTCGCCTGGCTCGGGGTTTCGTCGGAGGGCAAGGGCGTCGCTGTCGGTTCTGACAGACTTTCGGGTGTCGATGGGGTGACAGCCACAGGGGCAGCCGCAAGATCATTGGCTCCAATCGGCCAGAACTGGGTGCGAAAGCTTGACGGGAATGCGATGAAAGCGTCCTGCGGGATTGCCCGCTCTGCGCGGAGGCGGGCGAGACGCTGTTCCGCATCCGCGCGCGTATATGGGCCCATTGCGATGCCATACCAGCGCCCGCCCAGCCTGAAGCCAGCCACATCCGGCAACCTGGCCGCATAGCCGCGAACGGAGGCCTCCGCCTCGGTCAAGCTGGGTTGGGCCTCGATCTGGATCCAGACCGCGTTCTGAGCCGCCACCGGCAACGCCACCATTACCCCAAAAAGCCACACAACCAGCGCCAGACCCTGCCGTCTCATCCCTAGCGATCCTTCATCGGAAATTTTCATCACTATCAGACAGGCCCTAAGCGCTTTGAAGCGCAAACGCGCGCCATCTGCAGGGTACAGCCACACAATTCCGTGCCTGTCACCCACCTGCTACAGTGCTGCATCCCGCGTGGACCCCGCCGCCGGTTGACCCCCATAGGGTGGAGGGCTAGGGATCACGCGCTTTCAAGGGAACCAACCGATGCCGCTCGACGCTGCGACCGCTCCGAAATCATTTCAGGAGATCATTCTGCGCCTCCAGACCTATTGGGGTTCCCGGGGCTGCGCGGTGCTGCAACCCTACGACATGGAAGTGGGAGCGGGCACGTTTCACCCGGCGACAACGCTGCGCTCCCTTGGAACGCGCGCATGGGCCGCAGCTTACGTGCAGCCTTCGCGGCGCCCCACAGATGGGCGCTACGGCGAGAATCCAAACCGGCTTCAGCATTACTACCAGTACCAAGTTCTTATCAAACCCTCACCGCCAGACCTTCAGGAGCTCTATCTCGGCTCTCTCGAAGCCATCGGTATCGACATGTCGCTCCACGATATCCGCTTTGTGGAAGACGACTGGGAAAGCCCGACCTTGGGCGCGTGGGGTCTCGGCTGGGAAGTTTGGTGTGACGGGATGGAAGTCTCGCAGTTCACTTATTTTCAGCAGGTCGGCGGTCACGATTGCCATCCTGTTTCGGGCGAGCTCACCTACGGGTTGGAGCGGCTGGCCATGTACGTGCTTGGCATCGATCACGTGATGGAGATGCCCTACAACGATCCGCAAGCGCCCATTGCGCTCAGCTACGGAGACGTCTTTCGGCAAACGGAAGAGGAGTATTCGCGCTGGAACTTTGATGTCGCCGATACTGCCGTCCTCCTGCGCCACTTCGAGGACGCAGAAGCCGCCTGCAATGCGATCCTCGATGAAGCCTACGATGATCCAAAGACCGGCAAGCGCATCGTTATGGCGCATCCGGCCTACGACCAGTGCATTAAGGCAAGCCATGTGTTCAACCTGCTCGACGCCCGCGGAGTGATTTCTGTCACCGAACGCCAGAGCTACATCCTGCGCGTGCGAACTCTTGCCAAACGCTGCGCCGATGCCTTCGTCAAGACCGATGCGGGTGGTTGGGTAGCAGAGGTCGCGGAATGAGCCTTGTCGCCCGTGCATGGGATCGGCTTTCCGGTGCAAAAGCGCGCCGTCGGGCGGCCATGCATGGTGCTTGGGCGCAAGCTGTCGCAACTCTTGGCCCCGGCGACCTCGCTGTTGATCTGGGCGCAAATGTCGGCCGCTTCACCGAAGAACTCGCCGCGACAGGGGCCGAGGTCCATGCGTTCGAACCGCATCCGCTGGCGTTCGAAGAGCTCCAAGCGCGCGTGGGAGCGCTTCCCAACGTGACGCTGCATAACGCGGCTGCAGGAGCTGAAGCCGGCACAGTTTCGTTGCGCACGCGCCGCCGCCCGGATGCCCTCCGCGCCACAACGGGCGCCTCAATCATGGTAGAGAAAGAAAGCGTCCAGGACGGAGACAGTGTGGACGTGCCGCTCGTTGCCTTCCCCGAATGGTTAGCCCAGACCGGTCGGCCCGTCCGACTTCTAAAAGTTGATATTGAAGGGGCAGAGGTGCCTCTCTTCGAGGTTTTGCTTGATCATCCCGGGGTCGCGCAGCTCGACAAGGTGTTTGTGGAAACCCACGAAAAAGCCATTCCTGCGCTCGCTGCCCGCACTGCTGCTCTTCGCGCCCGGACGGCAGGGCAGACGCAGCCTTCCATCAACTGGGACTGGATCTGATGGCGGGCAAGTTCATCACGATCCTGCTTGCCCTCGTGACGCTGGGAGTGGGCGCCGGGGTCTACTACGCGCAGGTTTACGGCTATTATGAAGAGGTTGCGCCCGAAGACGTGGCGCTCACCAACCTCACCACAGGCGAGCCGGAAGCGATCCTCGCCGACGATTTCCGCGGCATCGACGCCGAAAGCTCCCCGATCCGCTATCGCGCGTGTTTTACGACGCCCACGAGCCTTGCCACGCTCTCGGAGACCTACGAGATCTTCGATGGGGCCGAACCGCTCACCGCGCCGGGCTGGTTTGACTGCTACGATGCCGAAACGCTTGGCGCGCAGATCGCCAGCGGCGAGGCCATCGCCTTCACGGGCATACGTAATTTCGAGTACGGCATTGACCGCGTTGTGGCGGTGACTGCCTCCGGGCAGGGCTTCGTCTGGCATCAGGTGAACGAGTGCGGCGACAAGCTCTATGACGGGACACCGGCGGGTGAAAATTGCCCGGTGCGGGACCAGTAAGGACGAATGGATGCCTGATCTTCTGATCGAACTCTTTTCCGAGGAAATTCCTGCTGGGATGCAGGCGCGGGCCTCTGCTGATCTAGAACGGCTTGTATGCGATGGGGTGATGGCAGCCGGACTGACTTTCGAAAATGCTGAACATTTCGCAACACCCCGACGCCTGACACTTCATATCTCTGGGCTCTTGGCCGAGAGCCCCATGGCGGTCGAGGAACGCAAAGGCCCCCAGGTGGGCGCGCCAGACAAGGCGCTGGAGGGGTTCTTGCGAGGGGCAGGGGTGTCAAAGGAAGACCTCGAGGTTCGCGATGACAAAAAAGGCCAAGTGTACTTCGCCAAGATAACCAAACCGGGCCGTCCCGCACCTGTGATCGTCAGTGACGTTCTCGAAAAGACCATCCGCAGCTTCCCGTGGCCGAAATCCATGCGGTGGGGCTCCGGTAGCCTGAAATGGGTCCGCCCGCTGCAATCCATCCTCTGCATACTCGACGGCGCTGTCGTGCCAGTGGCCGTAGACCACTTCGAGGCAGGCAACGAGACCGGCGGCCACCGCTTCATGGCACCTGATCGCTTTGCCGTGAGCGACTTCGCAAGTTACGACGCCGGGCTGCGACGCGCACACGTGATCCTGCGTCCCGAAGAGCGGCAGCAGATGATCTGGCAGGCTGCCACCGATGCGGCCACGGCAGCGGGTCTGGAAGTCATGGAGGATCGCGGGCTTCTGGCGGAAGTTGCAGGTCTGGTGGAATGGCCCGTCGTGCTCATGGGTGATATCGGCGAGGATTTCCTGGGCCTCCCGCCGGAAGTCATCCAGACCTCCATGAAGGACCACCAAAAGTTCTTTTCCGTCCGCAATCCAACGACTGGCCGGATCGAGAAATTCATCACCGTCGCCAACCGCGAGACCAGCGATAGCGGTGCCACGATCCTCGAAGGTAACCAGAAGGTCTTGGCCGCCCGGCTCTCTGACGCGAAGTTTTTCTGGGAGAATGACCTGCGCGAGGCGAAGGCGGGTATGGGGTCGTGGCTGGAGAGCCTCGAGAACGTCACTTTTCATGCAAAACTCGGTACCCAGGCCGAGCGCATTGCCCGAATTGCTGCTCTTGCACGCGAGCTCGCGCCCGTGGTGGGCGCCGACCCCGACCAAGCGGAGAAAGCCGCCAAAATCGCCAAGGCAGACCTCGCCTCAGAGATGGTTTACGAGTTTCCCGAACTCCAGGGCGTGATGGGCCGCTACTACGCGCTCGAGGCTGGTTTGGCAGAGTCCGTCGCCAACGCGGCTCGAGACCACTACGCGCCGCTTGGCCCGTCCGACGAAGTTCCTACAGAGCCCGTCAGCGTCGCTGTGTCCCTCGCTGAGAAGCTCGACATCCTCACCGGCTTCTGGGCGATTGATGAAAAGCCAACGGGTTCAAAAGATCCCTACGCCCTTCGCCGGGCAGCGCTGGGCGTGATCCGGAGTGTTCTCGAAAACGAGACGCGGATCGCGCTGTCAGACATGTTTGACGGGGACTGGGCCGCGAACTTGCTCTCTTTCTTTCACGACCGCCTCAAGGTGTACCTCCGCGACCGCGGCATCCGCCATGACGTCATTGACGCTTGCCTCGCGATGCCGGGCAACGATGACCTGGCCCTTCTCGTCAAGCGCGCCTCCGCTCTGCAGGAAGTGATGGATTCCGAAAACGGGACAAACCTCGTGCAAGGGTTCAAACGCGCCAACAACATTCTGAGCCAGGCGGAAGAAAAGGACGGTGTCGAATATTCCTACGGCGCAGACATGAAGTTCGCCGAGGCGGCCGAGGAAAAAGCCCTCTTCACGGCCCTTGAAGGGGCTGAGAGTAAGATAGCCCCCGCTATGACCGACGAGGACTTCGCGGCTGCCATCGCCGCCATGGCAACGCTGCGCGCCCCGATCGATGCCTTTTTTGAGGCTGTGAAAATCAATGCCGACAGCGAGGTTGTGCGCCGTAACCGTCTCAACCTCCTTTCCCAGATACGCAAAACGGTCGGCCAAGTTGCGGACCTGACCCGCATCGAGGGCTAGCCTCGCGCCCGCGCCAAGGTCAGGGAGCGTTTGGCTCGTCTTCTTTGTGCCTCGTACTTCCGCCCGAGGCATTCCCTACGCCCACCGAAGCGTCACCCCTTGATCCGAATCGCCTAAATTGTAATCTGCGGACAAAGGAATGCCGCAGTGCAGCAAAAAGAGATCGCCACCGACATCGCGCCCATTACGGAGACCGCCTTCATGAAGGCGCGTCACCATGGTGGCCGTGCAAAATGCCTCCAGAGGCTCATTCGCCTCGGGATGCCGGTCCCCGTGACCTCGGCGCTTTGCTTCGAGACGGTAAAAGGTATCGCTGAAGGGCGCCCCGTTAACTTGGCAGATATCATGGCCCCCTTCAGCGCCGACACCCTCCTTTCTGTGCGGCCGTCTTCTGAAAACGCTGATTGGGGCGGCCCGGCGGCTGTGCTTCATATTGGAATGAATGACGCGCGCCATAGCGAGCTCTGCGGTGTGATTGGCGAAGCCGCAGCCACAGCGCTCTATCTCAGGTTCATCCGCAGCTACGCGATCCATGTGGCACGTCTC
>JBCCPQ010000014.1:0-18857 GCA_039024825.1 Pseudomonadota bacterium | reverse complement strand
TACCTTCCGGCGTCAGAGCATCGCCATGCCACCATTGATATGCAGAACCGTACCCGTGATGTATCCCGCCTCATCAGAGGCCAGAAACGCCGTCGCAGCCGCAATTTCATCCGGCGTGCCCATGCGCCCCATGGGGATCTGACCAAGGATCGCCGCCTTTTGATCGACATTCAACGCACCGGTCATCGCTGTTTCGATCATACCGGGCGCAATGCAATTCACGGTGATACCCCGCGTGGCAACCTCATAGGCAAGGCTCTTCGACATGCCGACCATCCCGGCCTTTGACGCGGCATAGTTCCCCTGCCCCGGGTTGCCCGTTGCACCAACGATAGAGCTGATGTTGATGATGCGCCCCTTGCGCGCCTTCATCATGCCCCGCAACACACCTTTGCACAGCCGCATGGTGGAGGTGAGGTTGACCTCAATCACCTGAGACCATTCCTCGTCCGACATTCTCATGAAAAGGTTGTCCCGCGTCACACCCGCATTGTTGACCAGCACATCAAGGGCCCCCATCGCCTCCACTGCCTGCTTCGGCAGCGCTGTCACAGCCTCCGCATCGCTGAGGTTGCAGGGCAATACGTGGGCGCGCTCGCCGAGCTCCGCCGCCAGCGCCTCCAGCGGCTCAACACGGGTGCCCGACAATCCAACGGTCGCACCTGCGCCGTGCAGTGCCTTCGCAATCGACCCTCCAATGCCACCGGAGGCGCCCGTGACCAAAGCCGCTTTTCCAGTCAGATCAAACATCTCAGTTTCCTTTCACTGCAGCGACGTCTTCCGGCGTGCCGATGGCCGTACAGGCGATCTCACGGTCGATCCGGCGCACCATTCCGCTCAACGCCTTGCCGGCACCGACCTCCCAGATTTCTGTGACACCTTGGGCCGACATCCAGGCAACGCTCTCGCGCCACCGGACGGACCCGGTGACCTGCTCTACCAACAGATCGCGGATGAGCGCCGGATCGCTGACGGCCTCGGCCCGGACATTGGCCACAACAGGAACTGAAGGGGCAAGGATGTCCGCATCCGCCAGCGCTTCTGCCATTGCCTCAGCGGCGGGCTGCATGAGCGCGCAGTGAAACGGGGCAGACACCGGTAACATGACGGCTCTTTTCGCGCCGTTTGCCTTCGCGATTTCAATCGCGCGTTCCACCGCAGCCTTGTGGCCGGAGACAACAACCTGTCCTGGGTCATTGTCATTTGCCGCTTGGCACACGTCACCTTCTGCCGCTTCCGCGGCGACGGCCTTCGCAGTCTCAAAATCGAGACCGAGAAGCGCAGCCATTGCTCCGACGCCCACTGGCACGGCGTCCTGCATCACGCGACCGCGGATCCGCAACAGCCGGGCCGTGTCGCTCAGACTCAGGGCCCCGGTAGCCGCCAAAGCAGAATACTCACCGAGGGAATGTCCCGCCACGTATCCTGCGCCCTCCAATGAGACCCCCTCCGCCTCGAGCGCACGCACAGCCGCGAGGGACGTGGCCATCAGCGCCGGTTGCGCATTCGCGGTAAGGGCAAGCGCGTCGGCCTCGCCCTCCCAGATCAACTTGGACAGCGCTTCACCTAGGGCGTCATCCACCTCGTCGAAAACTGCTTTGGCCGCCGGATATGCGTCCGACAGCGCTTTACCCATCCCGATGGTCTGGGCTCCTTGGCCCGGAAACACCCACGCGCGCATGCACTGCTCCTTCTTGGTTGCCGGGGCAGATATCGCTCCCGCGCGGGAATGCAAACACTCTGTGCGATTGCTGCGGTGTGCCGGAGACCCGACTCGCGCTATCTGCTACCCTAGCTCCAGCAACCCCAGCTCCGGAGGGCAGCCAGATGACCGACACCACCACTTCCGCCGCAACGCAAGACGCGCGGCCCGGTCTCACCAACACCTCGACGCGCTACGGGACAGTGACCAAGACCTTCCATTGGCTGACGGCTCTCCTCATAGTCGGCGTCATCGCCACCGGTGTGATCGCTCACAACCTCTCAACTGCCGACCCGTCGAGCCTCGCATGGAAAATCAGGCTCTATTCCGTCCACAAAACCATCGGGCTCACCATCTTCTTCACGGCGCTCTTCCGCATCCTTTGGGCGATCAGCCAGCCAAAACCGGCGATGATCGGCGGCGATAAGAAGGCCCAGGCCTTTCTCGCTGAAGTCGTCCACTACACCCTCTATGCGTCTTTGATCCTCGTGCCTCTCACCGGCTGGATGACCCACGCCGCCACGGAGGGCTTTGCTCCGATCAAGTGGCCTTTCGGGCAGGAGCTACCGTTCATACCCAACGATCCCGAACTCGCGGAGCGCTTCGCCACAGCCCACAAGTTCTTTGAACGCGTCATGGTCGCGTCGCTCTTTCTGCACATCGCAGGCGCACTGAAACACCATGTCATCGACAAAGACGCCACTCTCCGGCGGATGTGGTTCGGCCAAAGTTTCACACTGCCAAAGCTCTCGCCCACAGCTCAGACAGTCACGCCCGCGGTCTCCGCCCTTGTCATCTTCGCGGCTGTCGGCACCGCGGCAGCGCTTCAGCCCGTGGGTCGCGGGGCTCTCGACACGCCCGCGCTTGAGGACGTTGCCTCCGACTGGCGGGTCCTCGACGGACAGATCGAAATCTCGGTAGAGCAGTTCGGCTCCATCGTGACAGGCACTTTCGCTGACTGGACTGCCGCCATTGAGTTCGACCCGAATGTGGAGGGCGACACAAAAGGCAGCGCCGACGTGACAATTGCTATCGGGTCGCTGACGCTTGGCAGCGTGACAAATGACGCCCTCAGCGCGGACTTCCTGAGTGTAGAAGCCTTCCCCACCGCCAAGGTTGCCGGCGATCTGGTGGCAGTTGGCGAGAGCTATGAGCTGCGCGGATCAATCACAATCAAGGGCACTGAGGTTCCCCTCACTCTTCCGTTTGACCTCGCACTCGACGGTGACATGGCCGAGGCAAACGGCACCGTCGAACTCCAGCGCCTCGACTTCAACGTCGGCGAGTCGATGCCCACCGGAAGCGATGTTGGCCTTTCCGTCTCCGTCGCGATTGGCCTTACCGCCACGACGTCCGCAGAAGAACCGTCCTCCTGAAACAGAAAAGGGCGCCCCAACCGGGACGCCCCTTTCATACTATGCAAGTTTGATCAGGCGGGGTTCGCTTCGATGGAAATTTCCACCGCGACCTCGTCGCTCACGAAAGGCGCGAAGGCGCCCACGCCGTAATCCGAGCGAAGGATCGTGGTCGTTGCATCAAAACCCACGATCTGCGTGCCGCGCACTTCGCCCATCGTGTTGAGAGCCGCGTCAAGCACAACCTCCTGGGTCATTCCGTTAATCGTAAGGTTGCCTGTCACCTTTGCTGTCTCGTCGCCGGTCAGTTCGATCGAAGTAGAGGTGAACTCCACCATCTTACCGTCGAAGCCGCCGAACCAGCGGTCACCACCCAGATGGCCTTTGAGAGTCGGATCGACCAACATGGCGCCGAGCGGCACGGTGGCGGATACGGACGCCGTGGACGGGTCGTCAACGTCAAGCTCCATGGAACCGTTCACCTCAAAGAACATCCCGAAGGTCGTGGAGAACTCGCCGTGTCCCCAGCTAAATTTGATGGCCGAATGCGTGGGGTCGAAGACGTAGGACTGGGCGTCCGCGTAGGCCGCTCCGGCCGTCAGGGCAGCGAAAGCAGAGGCAAGGGCAAGCGTTTTCATGGGAGGAGCTCCGTTGGTTTCTGTACCGAACGGATATGGAGCCCTGCCCGCGAAGGACAATTTCACGCTTCTCAACACTATGTGTGAATTCTCGCACCCGGGGGCGCAAAGCCGCCTATGGCTGCAGCATCGCCTCGACAGAGGGATCGAGCTCGAGCACCGCAAGCCTGCGCCCATCTTCGGTAAACAGGTGGAGGGCATGATCTTCCACATGCATAGCGCCAAGATCCGCAAAGCTGTAGGCCTTACGCAAGCGCTCAATCCCGCCGACAACATCCACGAGCCGCACCTCTTCGCGCACAAAATCCACGTGGATCTCGGCATCCGTCTCAGCCTGGCTGGACCGCCACAGAAAGATCGTGACCATCAGGAGGAAGATGGTGACAGCACCCTTCATAGCAACGAGGTCAACGCTCGCATCCGACCCTGGCAGAAACCAGAGAGACGCGGCCGCCAGAAAGGCAGACACGCTCAGCCCCCGTCGCACCATCCGTGCCACGATAGCCATCCCATCCACGCCACCACGCGCTTTCATCAGGTAGCCCCAGGACTTTGCCTGCGTGCTCACCTTCGGCATGCCGTCTTGTTCCAGATTGATAAAGGCCATCTGTCCGACCGTCCTGCGCTGACCTGACCAGCTATCGCCAGCCCGTTGAAAACAAGGTTAACGGGCGTATCGCGGCAAGAATGGGGCAGGCTTGCGAAATAGCAGGGGCTATGTCATGACGCGCCATCCGCGAGACCAACCCAACCGGCGATCCTCTCGTGTGCTGCACGCGGTGTTTCACGCAGCCCTTTGAAGTCGCTTCGAAAAAATGGAGAACCCATGCCGCTTTACGAGCATGTTTTCATCTCGCGCCAGGACTTGTCACCGGCGCAGGCAGAATCGCTCATCGAACATTTTGGCTCTGTTCTCGCCGACAATGGCGGGACGCTCGTTGAAAACGAGTACTGGGGCGTCAAAACGATGGCGTACAAGATCAACAAGAATCGCAAGGGCCACTACGCCTTCCTGAAGACCGACGCACCCGCGCCGGCAGTGCAGGAAATGGAACGCCTGATGCGCCTTCATGATGACGTCATGCGCGTGCTGACGATCAAAGTGGACGAGCACGCCGAAGGCCCCTCGATCCAGATGCAGAAACGCGAAGACCGGGACCGTGGCGAGCGCCGCCGGGACCGGGACTAAGGAGGACTGATCATGGCTGCAAAACCGTTTTTCCGCCGTCGCAAGGTCTGCCCGTTCTCCGGTGAGAACGCGCCCAAGATCGACTACAAGGACACCCGTCTTCTCCAGCGCTACATCTCTGAGCGCGGCAAGATCGTCCCATCCCGCATCACCGCCGTATCAGCGAAAAAGCAGCGTGAGCTCGCGCGCGCCATCAAACGCGCCCGCTTCCTCGCCCTGCTGCCCTACGCAGTGAAGTAAGGAGAGAGATCCATGGATATCATTCTTCTGGAACGCGTGGCCAAGCTCGGCCAGATGGGCGAAGTTGTCTCCGTCAAGGAAGGCTACGCGCGCAACTTTCTGATCCCCCAGGGAAAAGCGCTTCGCGCGAACGAGCATAACCTCGCTCAGTTCGAGGCCGAGAAAGCCCAGCTGGAAGCGCGCAACCTCGAAACGAAGACAGAGGCCGCCTCCCTAGCAGAGAAACTTGACGGGCAGCAATTCGTCGTCATCCGCTCTGCCTCCGACGCAGGCTCGCTCTATGGCTCTGTCACCCCGCGTGACGCGGCCGAAGCGGCGACTGCCGAAGGGTTCAGCATCGACAAAAAGCAGATCGCCCTGACCGGTCCGATCAAGGAGCTCGGGCTCCACGATCTCACGGTGCAACTGCACCCTGAGGTCGACGCTACTATCACGCTGAACGTAGCGCGGTCCACTGAGGAAGCCGAACTTCAGGCCTCCGGCAAGTCCATCCAGGAACTCGCCGCCGAGGAAGAAGCCGAAGCAGAGTTCGAAATCGCGGAGCTCTTCGAAGATATCGGAGCGGCCACCTCGGACGATGATGACCTTGCCGAGCAAGTCGAGACGTCCACCGAGGACGCCTCCGAAGAGGACTAAAGGACCTCGGAGAACTTTTCAAAACGCCGCCTCCTATGGGCGGCGTTTTGTTGCGTAGTTCAGATGTCTCTCCCAGTGCGTTCCTTAACCGCCGTTAGGCGGCGGACGGAAGCATCACAGACAACGAAAACTGGATATGGCCCCTCGAATGAAGAGACGCTGGCCTCAGCTTACTCAATTTGGAGGGTTAGGTTTCGGCCCTGAGGCTCAAGTGAAATCGCCAGTAAATCGCCCCGATGTTTCACGACACAGCACTCTGTTTCGTACTCCGGAACGATTCGACGCCCATAGTGAGGCGCTTCTTTTTTCTGGGGAGCAGGGTCCCGAAAATACATGAATTTGCGCCACCCAAGCACACTCGGAGTTGCCAAGAGTGTCGCCTAATAGTTCGTCGCGCAGACGTAGGCGGGGCATACGCAATATGCCCCTCTCAAGGTTACTGGAACTGTTGCGAAGAACGTGGCTTGGTCCTGCGTCCAAGCTATTTGGAGTTCATCAACGTTCAAAGCAAGCAGGCCTACTAAGGCGCGGACAATCAAGTAGGACCCGACAATTAAGACCGTGAATATCGAGAGCCGGGTCAACCGTCTCATACTAAGCTAGCTCCAAATCGCTTAGGGCTCTTGCGCCAAAAGCTCTCACGCACCTCTAGAAGCACATCGGAGTCCGCTCCAAAGGTCTCTCGTGCCTTAGCTATCAAGTGATAAAGGGCCGGCCAAAGACCCGCCCTTTATCAGATGCCAAAAGGGACGGCGGGCGGGGCGTCTTTGCCGTCAGGCAAACAGCGTCCGTCCCGACGATCCGATCACTCTTCTTCGAGGGCCTCCACAGCCTTCTGAAGATCGTCTTTGGACACTTCCTTCTCCGTCACTTCGGCCAACTCGAAGACGTAGTCGACGACCTTGTCCTCAAAGAGAGGCGCGCGAAGCTGCTGCTGCATCTGCTGGTTCTGCTGCACGAACTCGAAGAACTGCCGCTCTTGGCCGGGATACTGACGCGCTGCATTCATAATCGTTTGCGTCATCTCTGCATCAGTCACTTCCACCTCGGCTGTCCGCCCAAGCTCCGCGAGGAGAAGGCCCAGCTTCACACGGCGCTCAGCAAGCGACTTATGCTCGTCGGTCGGTTCGATCTCGGGGTGATCGTGGCCTTGAACCTCCGGGTTCTCTTCGTGCCACAGCTGATGCGCGATCTGACCGGCCTCCGCATCAACCAGCGACGGAGGAAGCTCAAAGCTCACTTTCTCGTCGAGGACATCGAGAAGCGCACGCTTCTGCACGGCGCGCGCGGCACCCGCGTACTCCGCTTCAAGGCGCTCGCTGATCTGGCCCTTCAGCGCAGCGAGGTCCTCCGCACCGAACTGCTTTGCCATCTCATCGTTGATCTCGGCCGCTTTCGGCTCCTTCACCGCCTTGATGGTGCACGTAAAGACGGCTTCCTTCCCGGCCAGATGCTCCGCCTGATAATCATCCGGGAAAGATACGGTCACATCCTTCTCTTCGCCTGCCTTTACGCCGACAAGCTGGTCTTCAAACCCGGGAATGAAGGAATTGGACCCCAGCACAAGCGGATAGTCTTCGGCAGCGCCGCCCTCAAAGGGCTCTCCATCGACCTTGCCCAGGAAGTCCATCGTGACCTGGTCGCCGTCCTTGGCCTTCGAGCCTTTCTTGCGGTCTTCAAAGTTCTGGGCGTTTTCAGCAAGCGAGCCCAGCGCCTCGTCCACCGCGGCGTCATCTGCCTTGGCAACCATCTTCTCAAGTTTGATGCCCTTGAGGTCGACCTCTGGCATCGCCGGAAGGGCCTCATAAGACATCTCTACTTCGACGTCGTCACCTGGCTTCCAGTCTTCGCTGGTCATCTTCACGTCTGGCTGCATGGCCGGACGGTCACCGCTCTCTTCAAAATGGGACGCCATGGCCCCGTCGATCGTCTCCTGCAGGGCCTCGCCCAGCACGCGGTCGCCAAACTGCTTTTTGAGCAGCGCAAGCGGCACCTTGCCCTTGCGGAAGCCCTTCATCTCCACTTCAGGCTGTGCCTCGCGCAGCTTTTCAGTGACCTTTTCCTCAAGCTCACCCGCCGAAAGCGCGATCTTGTAGCCTCGCTTGAGACCTTCATTGAGAGTTTCTGTGACCTGCATGTCGTCCTCGCCATTGCATTGGCGCCGCGGAGGCGTCCGCGGCGGTCTTGAAAGATGGCTGCGTGTAGGGGGCCGCGCTAGGCGGCGCAACCCGATTTCACGGCGAAAGACAAAAGGGGCCGCACCGCGCGCCGCCCGCAGGAATTCAGCTGCCGCTCCAGCCTCCGGTGAGGCCATCGAGCGCGTGCTTCAAGCGGTTTGAGGCCAGGGTAACCGCCTCCCCGTGTCGCGCGGCAATCTCCTCGCGGCGCGCCTGATCCTGCGTGGCTTCAAGCGCGCCCCATACGGCCGCCAGAACCTCTGACGCCTCCCTCAAGGCGCCGGCGTCCGCGTGTATCAACACACCCGGTGAAACCTTTCCGACGCCAGGCACGGTCTTGCTGCCGCCTGCGGAATAGCCGGCGGGAATGTCGCCCTTCACGTTGATAACCACCCGATCACGGATACACGATAGAAGCTGGTCCACGGCCTGCTTGGCCCCCTCAACACGCGAGAGATGCTCGGTATCGGCAGCAGCGTGCGGCAACAGTTCCACCCGGTCAGGAAACAACTCCGCCAGCGGGCGGTACGGCACCATGGGTCCGCTCAGCGTGCCGTCCGCCGCAACGAAAAGGTCAGCGTCAATGGCCGCATAGCGCACCTTACCGGTCTGCATCGCAGCCAAAAGCGCGTCCGCATCCACCACTTCGCCACGATCATAATTGACCAGCACGGCACCATCATTGAGCGCCCCGAGGACGGTGGCATCCACGAGCCCCGCATTGGCAAACACGCCGTCCTTGAGAGCCCCGAGACCCGTATGCGGCGAAAGAACGTCCGCGCCCCGCGCCGCCTCTTCCGGAGTCGCGGCATAATCGAACCCTTCGGACAGGATAAAAGGCTTGTGCCGCTCGCGGGCATAGATCGTCACGTGCATCCCGAACGCGCGGCCCAGCTTCGCCACCTCCCGGCCGATGTTGCCGTAGCCGATCACGCCAAGACGTTTCCCCTCAAGCTTCTCTGTTGGATAGTCCTTCAGGTGCTTTCCCGTATCGAAATCGCCCGCCACCACGCGCGCATGCATCTCATCAACCTTAAGGTCTGGCAGCACCCGCAGCAGTGCTTTCATCGCCATCTGCGCGGTGGCGCGACTGTTGAAGCTAGGCGTGTTCATCAGCGGCGCCGCGCCGCCTGCCCCGTCTCCGCCACCCCAGCACGCGCACGCCATGTTGCCGGTTCCAGCCCCGATCCGCACCCCGCCTTCGGGAAAGGTGGCACCCTCTGGCAGGAACGTCGCGGCCGCAATCACCGCGTGATACTGCCCGTCGCAGCACGCGGCTTCGAGCTCTTCCATGGTGGAAAGATCAGGCAGGTAGAAAAAGTGCTCACCATCTGGCAACGCGCCGCCATCCCACGCCCCCTCGGTGAAGGTCGCTGCCTGCGCCTCGATATGCGCGCGAACTGCGGACGCATCGGGCGCACCGTCCGGTCCGAACTTCAAGCCGACGAGATCAGCGATCAGGATCCGCGTGGCACCTGTTTCTCGCGCTGCCACCGTCTCTGAATCCGCAGTCGATTGAGCCAGCACAGAGGCTTTCGCACGGGTATAGGCATAGGTGATGTTCTCCAGCAGGCGGACAATGTCGCCGTCCTCCCGGATCCCCCCAATCCACGCCCGGTAGTCGCCCGGCGTGCCCGGAAACGCGTTCACGTAGCGCGCGGCATCGAGCCCCGGCTCATCTGCAAGCCCGATGTATCCAAGCAAGTCCTTGGAAAGCGCGATGATCTTCGCATGGATATCTGGGTCGGTGATCTCGGGATCATTTACCTTGAGAAGTGTCACAGCCGCCCCGCGCCGCTCCGGCATCTCGACACCGGGCTGAAGCAGATCCTGGTTGGCAAGCCAATCGTCGATGACCTTCCTGTTCACGCCGGAACGGCGGTTCATTTCCGCAACGGAGCCGACGATCTCCTCCACACGGAGGAGGCCATAGGTCGTCTCAGCAAAGTTCAGGGCAGAATACGTATTGATAACCCCGCCCGTCATCTTCCCGGCATCCGCATCGTAAAATGGCCCGAGGGCCACAGTGCTCTCGCCACTGAGCGGGCGCTTCGGGTCCTTCGGCACGGCCAGCTTGAGCTGCCGGGGGATCGCCCAAGCGGGATCTTTCTGGTTCGCCTCGATCAACTCCATCGCTGCGGGCGTGAACGAGGCAAGGAAGTAGCCGGAGGCCCCACCGATGGCCTTCTGGAAGGGCGTGAAAAGACAGCAGCGAGACATGAAGCCAGCCACGACATCCTCGGCCCACGGCATCGCACCAAGAAGCGAGGTAACGTCGATCATCGCATGTCGACCCGCCGGATCTCCCGCCAACCATTCGAGAAGACCCCGCACTTCTGCCTCCGTGTACGTGGTGGCGCCGGTCGTCTCGTGCCCCACGCCGATAAAGAGCGTGATACCCATGGCCTCCAGCTCCGATGCGGCGGGAATCGCGCCTTCGCTTTCGGCAAAAATCACACGCTCCTCGCCGCCCGCGTGGCGACAAAGCTCAAGGACCTGGGTACCCCAGCTCTGGCGAAAAAAGCCGCTCGCATTGGCGCGTTCGCTTTCGGGGCGGGGCGTATCCACAAACACTTTCTGACCGGCGCGCTTCGGGTTCATCAGATGCATCAGCGCCACCGTGAAACCGCTATGCCCACCGCCAAGACCCACGGCCATCCGGTTCGCGGCCGGAAAGCCGAAATAGCGGTGAATGTGGTGCATCATGTCGCGCAAAATGTCGTCGGCTGGCGTGCCGCGGTGCATGGAACGGCCGATCTCTGCAGTCGTGAACGGCCCAAGATCACGCCCATCAGGTCCGCGTTTGCGATAGGTCGCCTCCAGCCAGCGGTCGAAGGCAAAGCGGTTCAGCCGCGCCGCAGCCTCGTCGGGGATCACATCGCTGATCGGCCCCACGCCGAAGAATGGGTTCACGGTGCGTGTCGGTTTGTCTTGCATAGGTCGTCCCTCGTTTCGTCAGAGGTAGGTGGAAGCTCCGGTGCGGAAACCGTCTTTTCGCGACCCTCGGGCTGGCCAATGCGCAGCTCTGCGGCCATGGTGGCGCAAACAATGGGGAGACGGCCATGTATATTGGCCTCGATTTAGGGACATCGGGCCTCAAGGGCGTCGTGATTGACGATGCACAAACCGTCATCGCGCAGGCCACCGCATCTCTCGATGTGCAAAGGCCGCAGTCGGGCTGGTCGGAGCAGCGGCCCGAGGACTGGATCACAGCCTGCGAAGAGGTCTTGGGCGCACTTGACCCGGCGGTGCGGGCCAAAGTGCAAGCGATCGGTCTGTCTGGCCAGATGCACGGGGCAACGATGCTTGACGCATCCGATACGCCACTCGCGCCCTGCATCCTTTGGAACGACACCCGAAGCGCTGCGGAAGCAACCGACATGGACGCCGATCCCGCGTGGCGGGCTGCGACCGGCAACATCGTCTTTCCGGGCTTCACGGCCCCAAAGCTGGCGTGGCAGCGCAACGCAGACCAGGCGCTTTTTGACCGGATCGCAAAGGTCCTTTTGCCCAAGGACTACCTCCGCCTCTGGCTGACTGGGGAACACGTGGGCGAGATGTCGGACGCCGCAGGGACAAGCTGGCTCGATACCGGGGCGCGAGACTGGTCTGATGACCTCCTCGCAAAGTCGCACCTGTCTCGCACCCATATGCCGAGACTTGTCGAAGGCTCGGACGTCTCCGCGACGCTGCGCCCTGCCCTCGCCCAGCGCTTCGGCATGGATGAGGTGCCTGTGGCCGGGGGCGGTGGGGACAACGCGGCCTCCGCCGTAGGGCTCGGTGTCACCCAACCGGGACAGGCTTTCGTGTCCCTTGGCACATCAGGGGTGCTTTTTGCCGCCTCCGACGCGTATTCGCCGCAACCTGAAACAGCCGTCCATACCTTTTGCCATGCTCTTCCGGCCATGTGGCACCAGATGGGCGTGATACTCGCCTGCACAGACGCGCTGAACTGGGCGGCGCGACTTCTGGGGACGGATGCCAAGGGCCTCACGGAGGGTCTCGGGCAGCTGGCAGCCCCCGGGCGCGAGGTCTTTCTGCCGTATCTCGGCGGCGAACGGACACCGCTTGCCTCGGCCTCGGTGCGGGGCGCCTGGATCGGGATCGAACACAGCGCTGACCGCGAAGCCATGGGCCGTGCGGTTCTCGAAGGGATTACCTTCGCCCTCACCGATTGCCGCGACGCGCTTACGGCGACTGGCACGCGTATTGACCGCCTCCTCGCCACGGGCGGGGGCACGGGATCAGAATACTGGCTTCAGGCCCTGGCCACATCCCTCGGACTGCCGCTAGAGATGCCCGCCAATTCCGACCTCGGTGGCGCCTTCGGGGCAGCGCGTCTGGGCATGATGGCCGCAACCGGCGACACAAGCATCGCCACACCGCCGAAGATTGCCCGCCAGGTTGACCCCGTCCCGGACCTGACGGACGCTTTCGCAGAGGCCCACGCCCGCTACCGCCAAGCCGCTGACTTCCTCAAGGAGCTTCCATGACTGACTTTTTCGCCGCCTGCCCGCCAGTGACCTATGAGGGGCCGGGGACCGACAACGAATTCGCCTTCCGTCACTACGATCCCGACGAGATGGTCATGGGCAAGGCACTCAAAGATCACCTGCGTTTCGCGATAGCCTACTGGCACTCCTTCGCCTGGCCCGGTGGCGACCCGTTCGGGGGCCAGACTTTTGAAAGACCGTGGTTCGGCGACACCATGGACGCGGCACGCATGAAGGCTGACGTCGCCTTCGACCTCTTTTCGCGCCTCGGTGCGCCATACTTCTGCTTCCACGACGCCGACGTGCGCCCGGAAGGTGCAACCTTCGCCGAAAGCGAAGACCGGCTGAAGGAAATCACCGACATCTTTGCTGCCAAGATGGAAGCAACCGGCGTCAAACTGCTCTGGGGAACTGCGAACCTCTTTTCAAACCGCCGCTTCATGGCCGGGGCCGCCACCAACCCCGACCCGGAGGTCTACGCCTACGCTGCTGCCACGGTGAAAAGCTGCATGGACGCCACGCATGCCCTCGGCGGGGAAAACTACGTCCTCTGGGGCGGACGGGAGGGCTATGAGACCCTGCTAAACACGGATCTCGCGCGGGAAAGAGCCCACGCAGGCGCGTTCCTGAACCGCGTCGTGGAATACAAACACAAGATCGGTTTCCCCGGCACGATCCTGATTGAGCCGAAGCCCCAGGAACCCACCAAGCACCAATACGACTACGACGTCGCCACCGTGTACGGCTTCCTCAAGGACTTCGGGCTCGAGAAGGAAGTGAAGGTCAACATCGAACAGGGCCACGCGATCCTCGCCGGCCATTCCTTCGATCATGAGCTTGCCCTGGCGGCCTCGCTCGGGATCTTCGGTTCCATCGACATGAACCGCAATGACTACCAGTCAGGCTGGGACACCGACCAATTTCCCGACAATCCGCGCGAGGTGGCCTTGGCCTACTACGAGGTCCTGCGCGCAGGCGGCTTCACGACGGGCGGCACGAATTTCGACGCAAAGCTGCGCCGTCAGTCTCTCGATCCCGAAGACCTACTGCTGGCCCATGTGGGGGGCATGGATGTCTGTGCTCGCGGCCTCAAAGCCGCCGCTGCCATGCTGGAGGACGGCGGGCTCGAGGCCATGCGCGCGGAACGTTATGCAGGTTGGGACGGCAACGACCTCACCGAACTGTCTCTGGACGACATTCACCGCGCGGTGCGCGGCTCAACGCACGCGCCGGAGCCCCGCTCGGGCCGACAGGAGCGGCTGGAAAATTACGTCTCGCGCTTCGTGTAACGGGGTTGGTGGGCGGCGGGCTAGTTGCCCGCCCCCTGTGCCGCAGCCGCAAGGGCTGTCACCGATGCAGTAAGACTCTCGAAAATGGACCCCTCGGCGGGGGCATGGGCAAGCGGCGGAAAGACAACGCTTTGCAGACCGAGGGCGGACACAGCCTCCACCGCTTCTGCAGGCGGGGCGGCCTCCCAGATCAGGATCTGCGCGCCAGTGTCGGCGACGGCCTCCGCGAGATCAGCGAGCTCGTCCTCAGACGGCATCGCTCCGGCTTCCCACTCCAGCGACGTGATGGAGAGGCCGTAACGCCGCTCGAAATAATGGTAGCGAGGATGGGTCGCGATAACGCTCGCCCCATTGAGGGGGCTCAGCGCATCACGCGTTACCTCGTCAAAGCTCTCAAGCTCCGCCTGCAGCGACGCTAGCCGCTCGGCCACATCTTCCTCTGCAGCCAACCCACGGGTCGACAGGGCGCCGGCAATGGCCTCCGCCTGCACAGAAGCGAGACTTGGATCAAGCCACGTGTAAGTTGCGAGCCCTTCATGGGAATGCTCACCACCATCGCCATGGCTATGCGTGATGCTCTCGGTGACGATAAGCTCACCTTCAAGCGCGGCCCCCGTGACGACCGTGCGCGAGCGCGGCAACGACACCCGGTCAACCCACGTCGCGAAGCCAGCGCCATTCAGCAGAATGAGATCCGCGCCCTGCACCAGCGAAATGTCTGAGATACCCGGACGCCAGAACGAAGGGTCGACATCCGCCGGAACCGGAAACACCACGTCGCCAGCCTCGCCCAAAAGACGCTCTGCGAAATACTGTATCGGGTAATTCACCGCGACAACGCGCGGGCCGTCTTGCGCGGACGCAGCCGTCGCAGCGATGCCCACCGTCACCAAAAGCGCCAAACGCGCCGTTACACTTTTCAAGATCAGCTCCCGCACTTGCCTGCGATATCGTCCGGCGTGAGGATCCAGTAATTGTCGTGGCCACCCGTATCGACCTCGATGATGAGACCGGCTGAGTGGTCGACACTGTCGAGCCCGACGCGCGCGGTTCCATCCGTGTCCAACATGAGCGTCGACAGAACGTCCCGATCCTCCCCGAGGACACGCACTTCACCCTTTTGTGCCGCGTTCCCGTTGGAGAACTTGGCCTCCACCACCACATCCGTGCAGTCTTCGACGGACGCAAAAACAACGAGTTGGTGGGCCGCCGCACCCATGGGCGCGGCGACGATGCAAAGACCAAGGGCAGCGCCCTGGACTACGCTGCGGATCACTGACCCGTCCACTCTTCAAAGTGGACCCAGATCACAGCGCCAAGCTCTACGGCCTTTTCCTCGCCAGAGGTTTCCTCGGTGAGCGTGTAGTCAGCCGTGTTCAGTGCCGCGAAGCCCCACCAGCCGTCTGACGGCGGCGCATAGGTGAAGACGCCGTCGGCATCCGCCTTGACTGTCTGCGTGATCATCAATTCGTCGGGCACCGTGGCGCCTACGCCATTGTTGAAGAACTCCACTTCAACCTCGGCATAAGGCACGGCTTCACCGTCCATCTTCACGATACCCTGGAACACGTTGTGCTCCCAAAGGCCGAATGGCTTCGACAGCGGCACGATCTCGGTCTTGAGACCAAGCACTGTGTCCCAGCCTTCATCATCGCCATATGCGGTCACATACGTCTTCGTGTAGTGGATGATGAACGCGTCTTCCGCCGGCTCCCAGTAGGGCTGCGGCTCCATGGCAAAGATGTAGGTGCCAGGACGCTCTAGGGCGTAGTCCATCGTAAAGCCCGCATCGTCCATGATCGTGGCACTTTCCAGCGCGCCAAGCAGATCATTCGTCTCCCCCTCGTGGGTCACAGAGAAGGACACCGGCGTATCAAGCATCATGCCGTCCATCTCAAACGGATGCGAGAACGACATCGTCAACGAGATTGACCGGCCGTCTTCCTGGCTCAGCATGGGATCATCGGGAATGATCATCCCGTAGTGAGCGAGCGCGGGGCTTCCCGCAACAAGAGCGGCAATTGATGCGCTAAGACTGTGACGTCTCATAAGTGACCTCCGTGATAATCATGAACCGATAGCAAGCAGCCAACCCACCCATGCCTCGGCGTTTTGAGATACGATTACCGCCCCGAAAGCAGCAAGAATTCCAGACAGGGATAGTAGGGTAAACGTCTCTGCCGCCAATAGTCTAAGCACCATACCACGCCTTGCCCCCAATTTCACCGCAGTTGTGATTTCGCGCGCGCGAAGCCGATAACTGAGGAAAACAGCAAGCCCGATAGCCGCAAACGCAGCCACAGCGATTATGGCGGTCACGACATCGAGAAGAGATTTGATCCGAAAGATGCGGTCCACGAGCCCCTGTATCACGCGCGCGGGTTCCACCAGTTGCGCCGGGTTCTCGCTGTCGAGGTAGCGGCCCTTCAGGATCGTTTCCGCGCGCGTGCCGTTTGGCACGACGACGACGGCAGACGTGGGGAAGTCATCTTGCGAGCCGTGGAAATGAAACGTGTCGATGTTTTCAGGCGTGATCCGTTGGTACTGCACGACCGCCGCGCTTGCGATGGCAGCCGTTCCCGCAGCCACCTCCGCGGCCGTGACCACATCCTCGTGGCCATGGCCAATTCCCTGAATGACCCACGCCGTCTTGATGTCCACGAAGATCGCATCGTCGTCGGGTGAGTTGGTGCTTTCAAGGACGCCCACGATGGGCATCTCCAGCGGATAGACCCCATCGAGGTCAAAAAGGTTCTCCGGCGAGGAGACGAGCGTGTCCCCGACGCCCTTGCCCAGGGTCACCGCCACGTTTGCGCCGACAACCGCGTCACCAAGCAGCGATAACCCCCGCCCCTCAGCGAGCTCGAGCGCCCGGAAATCGAAATAGTCGAGCGAAGTCCCAACAATTCGGAAACCGCTGGAGGTAAAGGCGGTGTGCAGCGGGATCGGTATGGCCAGCCCGGTTTCCCAAACGGCCTCCACCTCGCGCATGGCGAGAGGGTCGGGCCGCTCCTCGGAAAAATACAAAGCAGCCATCGTCAGGTCGAGCTGCGAGCCACGGCTCCCAAGCAAAAGTGGCGTCGCGTCCCCCCGGGCCACCAGCGCCTTTTCGCTCGTGGACAAAAGGATCTGCGTCGCGATCGGGACAAAGAGGATCAGCGCCGCGACCAAGACCAACACAGCGCTGCGGGCGGCGTGATAGCGCATGTAGGCGAAAGCGAGGAAAAGCGCGTTCATGCGTCTGCCGCCTCGCGGAACTGGGCAAAGTCGAGAACGCGTTCAAACCGCGGAAGAAGCTCATGGTCGTGTGTCACGGCCAGCACCGCTGCCCCGGCCCGGTCCGATTGCTCGAAAAGGAGGTCGAGAATCCGAAGCTTGCTGTCGGGGTCGAGATTGCCGGTCGCCTCATCCGACAAGATGAGCTTTGGCTGCGTCACCAGAGCCCGGCAGATGGCAACGCGTTGCTGCTCCCCCTGGCTCAGCGCTGTCGGATGACGGTCAAGCTTGTCAGCGATGCCGCACGCATCCGCCAGTTCCTCCGCCCGCGTCCGCGCCGCGTCATCAAGCTTCAGTGCAGGGGTGATGCGGTAGGGATAGAGGATATTCTGACGGGCGGAGAGGTAGTCGAGCAACGCAAAGTCCTGAAAGACAAAGCCAATCGTGCTCGCCCGGAACCGGCGCCGCGCGGTGTCAGGCAAGCGACCGATATCTGTGCCAGCCACGCTGACCTTGCCGCTTTCCGGCGTCAGCAGGCCTGCAACAAGGTTTAAAAGCGTCGTCTTCCCGCTCCCTGACGGCCCCACAATCGCGAGTTTGTCCGTGGACGCCACGGACAGATCCGGCACGCGCAGGCGAAACGCCCCTGCCCCGTAGCTGAATGTGACGTTTTCGAGGGTAACCATCAGTTTGTTTCAGGTGCGAGAAAGGTCTCTCCCGCCGCGTCGCGGTTCACGTCAAGAAGATCAAAAGCGGTGATGCGCCAAGCGCCATCCACCGGTGCCACGGTAAGCTCAGCACTGTAGGTATTGCCCCGCACATGAAGATGCTCCGCATGGCCCACGGTGCCGATCACCTGCCACGTCGCATCGATAAGGAGCGTATCACGGTTACGGGTGAGCTCGGTGTTGAGAAGCTTGATCTCGTGAATCGTCTGATCGGCATCTTCCTCGAGCCCGCCACCCTTCATGGCACCGACCCGCTCCAGATAGAGATATTCCAGCGCATCTCCGTGGGTCACCCCTTCGAGCGTGTCGTAGATCTCGTTCTCCTGCGTCTCGCCGAAGGCCTCGTAGACGACGATCAAAAGCGCTGGCGTCAACTCGTAAAAGAGCTGCGTCGCGACCTCGACTGTCATGGCTGGTTGACGGGGAACCGTATAGGCCTCGTCCGCGCTGACCCGTGGATTTGCGTCAAACACAAACAAGGCCATGCCCGTAATGAAGACGAGTCCGGCCGCGAACATCCCGATTAAGCCCAGCTTTTCGCGCATGGTCCGTCCCAGCTGCCCCGTTTCTCCCAAAGGCTACCGTGCGTCTCAACTCGCCCAAGCCTGCCGCAAAGCATATAGCAACACGCCGCAGTGGAAAGGCGTCGGCGGCGGGTAAACACACCGTTTCGAACACAAATGCATGAATTGCGTGGTGGTGCCCCCAGAGAGACTCGAACTCCCGACCCACTGATTACAAATCAGTTGCTCTACCAGCTGAGCTATAGAGGCACGCGGCGCTCATAGCGGGCCATCCGGTGCTTCGCAAGCGCTGCGAAGCCTGCCGCCACATCAGCGCTCACCCGAGCCGCCCTTGCGTGAGGGAAAATTTCGTTTCATTAACCATATAGCAGCCCTCACGAGACAAGAAGACGGCATGGAAATCGTCTACCACATTGGCGCCCACGAGACGGACGAAGATCGCCTCCTAAAGTGCCTTCTCAAAAACAGGGATACACTGGCGGAGCAACGAGTTTCGGTGCCGAACCCCGGGCGCTACCGCAAATTGCTACGTGAACTCTTGGGCAACCTCGCTGCCGGCGCGGCGGGCAAGCTGGGACGGCGCGACGTCCTGGACGCGATCCTCGACAACGATGACGCAGACCGCGTTGTCATGAGCAATGCAAACTTCTGCTGCATCAATGCGCGCATC
>JBCCPQ010000013.1:0-18969 GCA_039024825.1 Pseudomonadota bacterium | reverse complement strand
GGTCGTTCCCGGCACCGCCGAAAATCTCGTCCTCTCCGGCCCCACCATCAATCTCGTCGAACCCGTCGCCGCCGGAGATCGAGTCGTTCCCGTCGCCCCCCGACAGCGTATCGTCACCGCCATTACCGCTGATCGTGTCGTTGCCGCCATTTCCCGAGATCACATCGGCCAGTTCGGTTCCAACGAGCGTATCGTCTCCGGCGCCGCCGGTGAACGAGTTCCAATCTGCGATATCACCGCCCTGGATCAGGATCGTATCCCCACCGCCATAGGTCAGGATCACGTCGGAGCCGTCGGCCGTTGCTAGTACCCCGGCCGGAAGATCGGCCGGATCGATGACGACGCCGTCGATTTCGATCAGATCATCGGTCAGAGTGAAGTCGGTGATCGTGTCCGCGCCATCGCCTGAGACGAACACGAACCGATCAATTCCGGCGCCACCGGTTAGCCGGTCGGTCCCGATCCCACCGGAGAGCCAGTCATTCCCTGCGCCCGCATCGATGAAATCTTCCTGGCCGCCGCCATGTATCTCATCGTCGCCGTCCTCTCCGAAGATGACGTCGTCGCCATCGTCACCCCAGATCGTGTCGTTGCCCTCGCCCGACGTAATGACATCCTCGCCCGAACCGCCGCGAATGATGTCCAGGCCGATCCCACCAACGATCTCGTCATTCCCGGTGCCGCCATCCAAGTCGTCATTCCCATCGCCACCCATGACGATGTCGTTGCCGTTTCCGCCGCTGACGATGTCATCGCCACCACCACCAGTAACAGAGTCGTTCCCGTCACCGCCATCGAGCGTGTCGGCAAGATCGGCGCCGCTAATGACGTCGTCGCCACCGCCGCCGAAGATCGTGCTATCGGTACCAACGGCTGACCAGACGATCTCGTTGCCGGACGTGCCGGAGTAGTTGGCATTCGTTCCTGTAATCTCGATCGCATCGTCCAAAGAGACGCCGTTCGTGATCTCACCCGCCGCCGTAATCTCGACTTCCGATACGGTGCTATAGCCTGACACTTCGTTGACAAAATATATGAACGCTTGAAATGGATCCTGCCCACTCAAAAACGGGTCCGTCTCAACCTCTTGGAGGAACCGTTGAATTACGTCGCCGGGCGGATCCGCGTACTCATTATCAGCTCGCGTGAAAACGACCTGAGCGCCACCGAAACCACTACCACCATAGGTCCCACTAATTTCCTCTCCACCTATAGCGCAAATGTTCAGAGTCGAATACCCAGGCTTTGTGAAGTTCTCCGCGATGAAGTTGCCTTGATCGGAAAAAAAGGGGCTAATATCGAAACTCTGTAGTGGGACGCCCCCGTTATCGAGCGTATTAAAGGTGGAATTCAAGAGACTCTTAAAATCTGATATATCTGCATCCGAGAGGCCAAGCCTCTCTAGATTATCTTGAAATTCGGGTGAGTTTAGCTCCGTCTTTTTTATTTCTATTGGAGTAATGACGGTTTCGACCTTAAGCTGGTCGCCGCTAACTATAACTGTGCCCAAGTCAATTCCAAACCCGTCATATCTTGACTTTAGGTTTGCGGAGAATTCCGCGCTGCTCTTCCAGACTTGGCCGTTAGGCCCATACTGATTAGTCAGCTCAAATCCACCGATGGAGCCGAGACTCAGCCCGATAGTCCCCGTAGCAATGTGCCCGGTGCCGCCATTTCCTGTAACGGAAAATTTCAATAAGCCTCCAACGGGTACACTAACCGATGTTTGAGAGTAGGTTCCCACCGCGCCATCGCCGCGATTAGTGAAAAGAGTTGGGCAAAGCATGTCTATTTCCTATTCAAGATTCCGTAGGATCCGAAACCCGGAGAATTCGGATCGATGTGTTTCTCGGGAGCGGCCTCGGCTTGCCGGGCGCGCGAGATACATGTTGGCCAAATAGGCGCCGCCCTTGGACGTGCGCTTGCAATTGGGAACGTTACGGGCGGCCTCCAGATACGCTGAGGACGTTGTCAGGCCCAGATGTCGCTCGCTCCAGCACGACATCGTCTGCTCAAGAATGTTGCCCGCCATATGTCGCAGACCCCATGCGTTTTCGGCGTCCAGTTCGTCCACCGAGACTGGCCCTGTTTTTCTCGGAAATTGATCTCTCGGACGTCCTTCGGACAGAGCTGTCGTTCTCTCCGAAAAAGCCGCTTGGCGCGAACTCAGGCGGTCCCCTTGGGCGAATAGTGTCTGCGTACCTGCCCTAGCGGCGTACTCCCATTCTGCCTCCGTTGGGAGGCGATAGACTTCAGATCCGACTTTCGCGTTGAGCCAAAAGAGATACTCTTGGATATCCAGATAGGATATATCGGCCACGGGGTCGCGGGCGGTCGCCGGCCGTGACCCGGATGTGGCATCCACAACGTCCGTCGGCGTGTGGCTGCAACCGCCATCCGACACGCAGTTCATCCATTCCCCGCGCGTGACCTCGTTTCGGCCTAAGGCAAATGGTCGATCAATCTCGACGTCATGCATCGGCCCTTCGTTTTGCCTGCCTCTCGGTTCCCCAGGTTCGCTCCGCCCGAAATGAATGATCGCCGACTCCTCCAACGGCGCGCCCATGGTGAAGCTACCCAGCGGCAGGACGATCATCTCGGGGCAGACATTGCATTCTTGGAAGGTTTCGAGCGTCTCGACCGTGCGGCCGTCCGACAATGTGTACGTCTCCGATGCTGCCATCTCTGGAAGGATCAGTAGCAACATCGTCGCTGAAAGCACGGCTAGGTTCGACAAGGCGGGTCCCCGTACTCGGAGCGCCGTTTTCATCTCGATCATCAATGTCCCTCGGCATCTTTGGGTGCCCCTACGTCACCTTAACTGTTCGGCTGCGGGCAACAACAGCCAAGAGGTGCGTATAATGCGAAAGCATATTTCCGAACATGCCGAGACTCAGTTCGGTACCTTCATTCGCTCGCGCGGATTAATATCGCTTCCGGCGAGCGAGGCCCTCTATGATAGGGAGCGCTGCGAAGGAATCCCTGTCGATATGGACTGGAACGGCAAGCGCTGCCTCAGTCGGACCGTCCTGGAATTGCAGGGCGAGCCCTGCCTGTCGCTCGAGGAGGTGGAGCCGCGCCGCAAGGGGATGGCCGTCACGCGCTCGGCCGCGACACCCATGACCGACTTCGACACGCTGTTCCAGGCCATCACGGCCCACGCGACGCGGGCTGCCGAGAAGTTGCGCCAGCACGGGCTCGTGGCCGGAACGCTGACCGTGATCTTCCACACCAACAAGCACCGCCCGGACCGACCGCAATGGTCCACCGCCCGGTCGGCGAAGCTGACACCCATGTCGTCGGACACCTTCGACCTCATCGAAGCCGCTCGACGCTGCGCGCGTGCGGGCTGGCCGAAGGACGGCAAGCCCTATGGCTTCACCAAGGCGGGCGTCTTGCTCGACGATCTGCTCCCGCTGGAAGACCGACCACCGACCCTGTTCGATGCCCTGCGGCCCAAATCCGCGCAGCTCATGGGCGCGCTGGACGCGATGAACGATCGGTTCGGAAAGAAGACGCTCGTCGTCGCCTCGGAGGGGATGCGTCGCGCCTGGGCCTTGCGCGCCGATCATCGAAGCCCGCGCTACACCACGCGTCTCTCGGACCTGCCCGTGGTCCGATGAGGACGACGCTGTCCCCGATGACGATCCGGACACCGGCGATCACCCTGACATGCGATCACTGCCCCATGCCGAAAGACCTGCCGCGCTCGGAGCTACGACGCCGGGCCGGTCCCTGTACGAGACCGGGCGTCGCCCTTGCCATTCTGTCGCGTGGTTGTACGGGGCAAGAGGGTCTGTGTGGCTTGCGGTTCGTCGGGCTCGCGGAGGCAGAGGGGGTTCGGTCGGTCCTCAATCAACGTGGCACGGGGTTTACCCGCTCCCGGGACGACACCACGCCGCCGGAGACGTGGAACATCTCCTACGACGGATGGCGCATTGGCCGCGTCAGCCTTACGGCCCATGGTCCCAGGCAGGGCGAGTGGACCTGGCATACCTGGACGCATCCTCCGGAGGGCGGCCAGGAGACTACGCGGGAGGATGCACTGGCCGCCATCAAGGAGGCGGCAGTGATCGACGAACGGGGCCTGCCGATGACCGATGAGGCCTTCCTGTTCTTGCGCCGTACTGGCCGCACGGTAAAGATCGGCCCGGAGAACGCGAGAGGACGGCTCTGATGCGGATCGGCACGAGCGCGGACGTCTACGACGCCTGGGTCGCACAATTACGTCTGACGGGCGGTATCACGGAGCAGGACGAGCTCCACGACATCCTGACGCAGGCCCGCCTTTGCTGCGAGCGGCTCCATCCGCCCGGTGACGATCCCATCGCAACCCTGACCCACCTCGTCGGCGCCCGGATCCTCGCCGCCTACATGGTCGTACTCGTGACACGGCCAAGTGGAAGCGTGCGTGACCTGGCTGGGGCCGACGATGCCCGCCTCAAGCATCTCCGCGACGCCGCAGGGGCTATGCCGGGAACGCCGGTCGAAGCGGACCTGCGGACGTCGCTCGACATGACGGAGACCCTGCGCACGATGGCGCTTCGGGCCGTGGGGCTGTGATTTTCTTGCGGCGCAGCTCCTCTCGCATTCGGGGCAGTAAGTCTGTCTACCGGGCTTGCGATCGATCGGCTCGATAGCGGACCTTGATTGGAGGCGAAACGCTGCGGCGCAGCGCACGCAGTCGCGAGAGGTGGAGCCGCAAACGCTCCGGTCGACTGAACCGGGACGTTCCCATCCGTGCCAACGTTAAGCGCGATTACCGTTCATTCACGTCGATCTCCGCCACCGGGCTCGCGCTTTCGTAATTCAGCGTATTTAGAAACGCGACAAGGTCTGTCACGTCGCGGTCGGTGAGTGTGGCAACCACCGGATATCCTTGCGCCCATAACCCCAGCCGTCGTGCGTATTGCTGCCGGTCTTCCGGGGCAAGGCCTTCGGGCAGTGTCACCGCCAGGGGATCAACATGTAGCCGGATCGCCGTCTTTAAGTCGGGTACCGACCCCGAGTGCCCATAGGGGGCCGTACGTGCCACATTAAGGAGGGGGGGCGTGCGGAAGGCGAAGAGATCACCGGGGTCTTGAGTGACGTTGTAGCGCCCGTAGTCAACGCCGAACCCGTTGGCCCCGAAGCCCAATTGCGGGAAGGCGATCACATGGTGGTCCATATCCGAAAAATACGCCCCATTGTGGCAGGCGACGCATTGGCCCTTGCCGTAGAAGGTGAGCCCACCGCGCAGTTCTTCCAGCGTAAGGGCACTATTCCCGAAGACGAAGGCGTGGAAACGCGTTTCCTGCAGACGGAAATTATGGGCGATGAACTGCGCCACGGCCCCCATAGCGTCCGTGTAGCTCACCGCGGCGGGGCGTATATCTAGGGCAATGCCGAGGGCGTCGACAATGTCGCTCTCGGTGCGCAAGCGCTCGACGATAACCTCGCCGAAAGCCTTAGCCGCATCTACCGCCTCCCGCTCGTAGGCATCGAACGTACTGTCGCGATCGAAGACCATTTCGCCTAGCTGCAACGGCGGTAGATGGGCCGCTACCGTGAGAGGATCGTCTGATGGCGCATCCCGGCCGAACTGCGAATGTACCGTGCCTGAAGGCAGCGCTTCGACGCGCCCGTCCCAGAACAGCGTGTCAAACCCTACTCCACCACGACCCCACAACGGCAAAGCATTGCGTGGTTGCGGATCCCCACCCCGCCGCACGCGGTCAGGTCCGCTACCCTGACCCTCGACGCCCACCGCGATGGGCAACCCGTCGGCACTACCGAACCGGTCTAGGTGACAACTTGCGCAGGCAGTATCGCGCTCCGAAGAAAGCAGCACGCTTTCGAAGAGCCGTTGACCCACTGCAACACGATCGGGATCGGTTTCGACCCAGGTTTCTTCGGGATGAGTAAGACCGAAGGCCACCGCGTAGTCGCGCAGAACAAGATCGCGCATCGGCTCCGCCGCCGCTCCCGAGGCGAGTGCGCAGACGAAGCATGCCAGGATAGCTAGGGCGGGCACCGAGAGGTCCCTCGGCGCCAGCATGTTGGCGTAATCAGTACCGAAACTCATGGGTCTCCACCACGCGACGCAAATCTGAGGCGCGGTCCTCTGCGAAAGATAGCGTCATTTCGCTAAGTGAATTCTCATCGAGACCGAGCCGTATCATGCGCTTGCGCATTAAATCGTAGTCCTGACAGTCGATGAGCCCGAGCTCGGCCGAGCGCAGGGCGCGAACATGCGACTCCGACGGGTCCAAATCGAGACGGTTCTTGGCCACGAGGTGGACGCGCATGGCGCCGTCGCACCGTTCGGTGAGGCGGTAAAACTCGGCGCGGAAGACGTGCTGCAGCCCTACCTGCCATAGGGGGCCGACGAGTAACGCGAGCGCAGCGCCACAGGCGAGGCCGCCTGCGAACCACAGGGCTTTAGCGCGCTTGAATGCCAAACGCATCGAGCACCTCTGGCGTGATCGTCCCCGTCACCTCAAGCCCGAAATCCGCTTGGAACTTCGACAATGCCGTGCGCGATCCAGATCCAATAATCGCGTCGATCGGCCCCGTGTAGTAGCCGTAGGCTGTGAGCGCGATCTGCACTTGCCGTGCAATCACTTGAAACCGTGCGCTGTTGCCAGGTAACGGCGGGAGCCCTTCCTCGGTCCGCCCTGGCGCGGCGGCCGGCGGCGAGGGCAGGATCGAGGAAGGCGGCGTGGAGCCGTAATTGCGTCCGTCTGACGAGGTGCTAGGCGCGGTGTAGATCGGCGCAGGGTTTCTGTAGGTTGGGGCGGGCGTTGGCGTCGCCCGTGGTCGCGAATACCCGCCGCTCGACGAGGAACGGTGGGAGGAGTGCGAGCGGTGGGAGGAATGTGACGAATGACCTGCTAAGGTATAGCGGTGTTCCAAACGCAACCGCTCTTTGAACCCCGGCGGCGTGTCCCCCTCCTCCCCACGATCGGGCGGCGGTGCTGCGGTGCTATCGGACGGTGCAATGAAGCCGGCCGCGACAAGCGAGGGTATCACGAAGCGTCGCATATCGGCTCCAAACGGTCGAAAGTAGTGACAGGGTCTTGCCACGCGAAAAGACCAGAGCAGGCGGTTCGGCAGGCACAGGCATTGCAGGACGGCAAATACTTCTGCTTCCAGTCCGAGATCGTTCGTGGCGCGCGGTCGCGAAGATGTGGTGGCAGGGTACAAAGGGGCATGTTGTATAACACTGTGCGCAGGCCATGCTGTTCGGCCGTCTTGACAGCCGCCTCGATGG
Source organism: Pseudomonadota bacterium (assembly GCA_039024825.1). Classification (GTDB taxonomy): domain Bacteria; phylum Pseudomonadota; class Alphaproteobacteria; order Rhodobacterales; family Rhodobacteraceae; genus Shimia_B. The sequence goes on along the minus strand of JBCCPQ010000013.1, from coordinate 11,717 downwards.
GCACCGGGTCTAGGGAATGGTCGAAGAAGAGCGTGCTCCAGTCGCGTCTAGCGTAACCGATATACTCCATCTGCATCAGCGCCCAATGGTTAAGGTCTGGCAATGTCCAAGCGAGAAATCGCGCGAGATCAGCCAATCCTGCAGCGTTATGTTGCATCAGTACCGTGCGAACCTCGACCTCCGCGCCTGCCTCTAAAAGCATCGCAATTCCTTCCAGAGCGCGTTCGAACGCGCCTGGCTTTCCAACAATCGCGTCGTGGAGCACCGCCTCGGCCGCATACAATGGTACTGCGAACCGAAGCCGGTCATGAGGCAGCGCCGCCAGTGCGCCGTGGTCGCAGTCCTCAAGATGCTGTGCATTGGTCAGCACGTGGAAGCCCAAATCGGGGCGCGTTGCGGCGGCCTCGGCGATCAACGTGAACACCGCGCTCTTGTAGAGAAGCGGCTCGCCACCCGAGATGCCGATTATAGCATCAGGAGCGGCATACGGGAGCGCCCGGCGGTAAGCATCGAATAGATCAAGCTCGTAGTCTTTAGGCGGCTGCGAGCACATCACGCAGAGTTGGTCGCATCGTTCCGTAATCAGGAGCGTGTTGTGGCACGAGCCGTGCCGCAGAATACGGTCGCCGGTGCCGCGGGCGCGGTTCGCAAGGACCACATCGCCGAGGAGGTCGCGCGGCGGGCGTCCACGCACCTCGAAAGCGGTTGTACCTAGTTGAAACCAGCCTGCCGCATTATCTTCGTAGACGAGCACCGCCGCCGGAATTGCGCTTTCTCCATTCGAATTGTCCGGCGCTGCGGCCAACCGGATGAGGTCGGGCAAAGCGTCCGGATAGTCCGGTAGGGCGATCTTAGTGCTATGCATGCGCGGGCCTGTAAGGCGTCGTATCGAGGCCGGACAGGCCCGCCATTGCTGCCATTACATCCAGTTCCGGCTCCGTGGCGGTCGAGAGTCGGCGCAAGATGTGGTCGAACAGCGCGAGATGCCGGCGGCAGTGACGCGTGGCCTGGCGTGGCCCGTCGATCCGACCGTAGCGCGAAAGGTCATCGACAAGATCTCGCCCGCATACGGCCTGATAAACGCAACGCGCGCAGTCCGGGTCGGCGCGATTGTCGGCATGGCGGTTCAGTTGCGCGACACGGGTGGGGTCGAGTCCGGCCGTAACGTGGCCGATGCGCAGGTCTATCTGCCCCGTGCGGAAGAGCATGCGCGCCTCGTCAGTGGGGAACAGATCGCCTCGCTCGCCCACCACGAGATAGTCTGATCCTACGGGTGAAGGATTGCGAAGATCTACATGCTCGCCGCGTCGCGGGTCGAGGATGCGTCGCAGCACGTAGGCGAAGTAGTGCTCTGAGAGTGCGTTTTGCCGACCTAGGTTGTAGGCAATTAGCCGGTCGAGCAGGTCGAGGTAGTAGCTGTCCCAAGTATTGTCTTCCCGCACATCATAGGCCTTGCGCGCGAAGCCTTGGTGGTTGACGGGGCGCAGGAACATCGTCCTCACACCCATGGCGTCGAACGCAGCGAAGATCGTCTCCGGCGCGGGTGCGGTGCGCGGGTCGAGCGTAGTGGTGAGACTCACGCGATCAGTGCCGAAATCGGAGAGGGCACGTTCAAGATTGGCGCGAAACGCGCTGAGCGCCTCGGTTGCCCGGGTGCGATGCGTGTCATGCGCATCCCATGTCCCGTCGAAGGAAGTGCTGATAAAGACGTCCTCTTCGCCGAAGAACGCCCAAGCCGCGGCGTCCACCCGCTGGAGGTTCGTGCAGACCACCGTGCGCACACGTTTGCCGGCGCGACGTACAGCGTCTCTGAGATTGATCATAACGTCGAGGCGCAGAAGCGGCTCGCCGCCTTGGAACTCCAGCGTGATCTCGCGCGCCTCCGTAGCGAGGATCAGCGCGCGGATGTGAGTCAGCAACTCCGTATCCCAGTCGAAACCCCGCGCGTTCTCCGCCGCCCGGGAAACCTGACAATAGTCGCATCGCAGGTTGCAACGCAGTGTCGGCACAAGAATGAAGTAGTCACGCGGGCGCGCATACGCGTCAGTCCGCGCTGCCATGCGCGCTGCCCCAACGCGACGTAGCCGCTCCTGTGTCAATCCGCTTGGGGGCAGGGCTGAACCACGCGCAATTGGCCGACCGAATGGGCCGCGTATGACCTCAAGTCCGTCTCCGAGATCGCGCCCTGCGGAATTCTCGACGCGCAGATCCTCCCTAGTCAACACGGGGAAATCGAGGCCGCGCTTGGTAGGGCGAATTTAGGTACGGTTGTTGTGCCGCCATGTGCAGAAGGGATCGAGCCATATAGTCTGTCGCCGCGCATCGGTTTTTGCCAGCCGCGTCCATGTTCGCCGTTCGCTTCTACCATCTCACGGAGCATCGGCAATTTCTTGCCACATCGCAAGTCCGACGATCAGACCGGTGTGTCTTCTTTCAGCCCGTTTACTTCCTCTTAACCCACTACCTGCGCGCAGCTACTGCGCCGGCTACAGACGCGAGGGGATACCCCCCCACGGGTCCCCCGACATCCTCACGGCCCCCCGCCTGCGCGGCCTATGGCGCGATGAGGTAGAGAACGAAGAGCAGCGTCACGATCTCCACGAACCGCGCGATCATGCGCCCGCCTCTTGGCTGTCGGAGAGCAACCGATAGACCGACGAACGCGCGATCCCCATCTCTCGGGCAATGGCACTGGCGCCCTTCCCCGCGGCGCTGAGGTTCTTCACGCGGTCCCGATCGAGGCTTGGCGGTCGTCCCTTGAAGGGCGATTCCTTCCCCTTGGCCAAGGCTGCGTCGATCCCTTCGCGCTGGCGTTCCGCCCGGATGGCGGCCTCGAACTCCCCGAATGCGCCCAGGATCGTGAAGAAGAGCTTCCCGGCGGGGGTGGACGTGTCCACGGGCTGCTCCAGCACCCGAAGGTGGACACCTTTGCCCTCCAACGTCGCCGCGATCTGGAGAAGGTCTCGCGTGCTGCGGGCCAGGCGATCCAGACGCGTGACAACGACCGTGTCGCCCTTCCGGATGCCCCGGTCGAGCATCTCGGCCAAGGCAACGCGTCCGTCTCGCTGCGTGCCGCTGCGCTTCTCGGAGTAAAGATGGGGCTGGCCCACCCCGGCCGCCATCAATGCCGCCTCTTGGACGTCCAGGGACTGTCCGGCGCTGCTCACGCGCGCATATCCGATCATCTCACTCATCACGATCTCACTTTGTCCGATATGACTGTCCGACAATGATTGCCTGTCCGATAAGCCTGTTCGAAGGTCTAATCGGACAGATTCCAAGGCAAATCGGACGTCCCGTGCGAGTATACTCATGTCGGACATAGACGGGGCAGACAGAGATGCGGGCGTCGTTCTTCAAAAAGACGTTCGGTAGCGCATCACTGACGGTTCAGTGATCATCTGGACGGATGACCAACGCCTTGAACGGGCATCGTGTCCCGTTCACCTTTAATATCGTGGTGCGGCAGGACGCCTTTTCTCTAGACTTCCGGGGACCTCCGACCGCTCTTCACGGGAGCAGTGCCACGAGGTTGAACGTATCGATGTCGTCCCGTCCCAGAACATCAGGCATGTAGTTTCCAACTCCGCGATAAGCTTCGCATTCTAGTGCTGCGCCGCCCGCGATTGCCCGCGACATTACGCCAATAAATGTCATCGACTCCCCGCGCTCGTCGATTGCCATCACAGGGCCGCCTGAATCGCCGCCAAAGGTATCAATAGAAGAGCAAGCGTAGTCACCAACCAACGGATACTCAGGGTCGAGGGGAGCGGTCAGCGATGCATTCGCCAGGGTTGCGCTGCATTGCCCCGCGGGCGCGAGAAAACCCGCCTGCTTTTGTCGCGCAAGAAGTGTGTGAGAGAATCCGACACCGAAGACTCGGCGCCCGGCAGGAAGGTCGACTATACGGGTCGGAGAGTCATCGAGAGATGAGGGGCGGCCCAAGCGCAAGACCGGCTGGCTAAGGAGTATTTCCACCACGTCGTCGGAAACGCGGGTTACGGTGGCGCAGCTATGGACTGCATCGCTCGGGAACCAGCCTTCGCCTTGGTAAAATGCCCCGCCAGAGATCAACCGAAGCGCGGTTTTCTTGGTGCATTGGCCAGTCTCTCCGATGTCGAGCCCAAGTATCGAGCGGTTTTCGAAACTTCGAGCACCTTCTGCCGATAGGTTCTCAAGGCAGTGGGAGGCTGTTGTCACGGTTGCGCCGTCCCCTGACAGGAAACCCGAGCATGCAAATGGAAGTACAGCACCCTCGCAGAGCTTTGTACTCGTCGCATCCACAATCCACGCATTCGATCCGTCCTTCGGCGAACGAAGACCATAGCCCTCAACTGCGACGATCATAGTGTCTGCCACGACCCATTTCGCGAGTTCAATTAGTGGTGGTAAAATCGTCGAGGGGACCAGTTTGGATCGCTCAGTGTCTGTAACATCCCATCGCTCGCCAATCTTAATTTGGTCGAGACAGGTTTTCGACCAGGGGTAGGATTTACACTGGACATGTCTACGCGCATTGGGAGACAGATCTGCTTCGCTTGGAATCCAAAAGCCTGTGTTTAATTGGACACGAGGTGTGGAGGCCCCGAACGTAGGCGGAAGCACCGGCGTCGTATCATCGGGGCCGGCCGGCATCTTATATGGTGCAACGGATCCTAAGAGCTCAGCTAAACGAACGTCCTCAGCAGACATGACAGGCGTTCCGAAGACTTTGGGCCACCGTCCGGACTGCCGAAGGCGGTCTTGTAGAGCTTGACGTAGCAGGAAGGTTCTGCCGACACTTTGGCCCTCCATAGCCGAAATTATATTGTTGATCACCTGGGTGGTCTCGCCCTGTTCCCCGAGATGTTCATCGCGTTTTATACGGATGCCGTATTGCTCGACTAGCCGTTGCATGTCCCTGTTGTACGCCGGATGTAAAAGCGAAGTATCCTCTGGTCTATGCTGAAAAGTGTCGAGGATATCGCCGCGATACTGACTGAGTTCGCTAGAAACCGACCCGTCGAAATTAGGCCGCCGTTCGACTTGCGTCGACTGGCTGCCCGGCGTTGTAGCTCGGAGATCGGATTGCTGTGAAAAGGATGGTGTGGCGGCGATCAAGATCAAAGCCAAGCCTGGGAGAAGGTTTGCAGTCATAGGCGGATACCGAGTACGGCCGCCATGGAAGTGAGTTGTGAACTGATCGCTGGAACCGAGGTGACGATACTTCCAAGACCGGTCGAGATGCACTGGTCGGGGTCGACCGCGCCCGAGCTACTCTCATCATGAAATCTCAGATCATCATAGTCGTTCTCGCCGAAGTCGATGCGTGAGTTGATCCCAAGCAGACGAAGCTGTGCGGTGTTGCCGCGTGTCTCAATTGATGAGCTGGCGTAAGTTCCGCCACCGCTGTCGCCAAAGCAAACGATAAGGGACCGCGCAACACCATCGACCTCTATCGGATTATAGAGCTCAGTCACAGGCCCGGTAAAATCATTCGGGCGAGGCATCCGGCCGGGGTCACCGGGTTGTTCCAATCGCACTATTCCTGCCTGAAGCTGGTCGCTTTGTCGCAACACGATGCGTCCACTATCGAAGTGGGTCAATAATCCGTGTCCGGTGATAACGACTTGCCAATTTCGGAGGGTCGAAAGCTCGTCGAGCGTTGCGATGCGTGTGACGCGGCTCGATGCATCGGGCGCATCTCTCGGAAGGCGAATGAGAGCATAGTCATAGCGGGCGCCGCTGTCTCGGATATCTTTACCGTCCTGCCAACGCCTATAACCGGAGGCGACGACAGAGTTTCCTCTCAGGTCTGTTGCCATCCTCCGGAAGCGCGCGGACCGCGACAGACTCGGAAACTCCACGCGCACGCGCTCTTTCAGACGGTTCTGGCCATCTACGAGACAGTGCGCAGCGGTGAGAATGAGGCGTGGCGCGATCAGCGTACCCGAGCAACGGCCGGCACCCATAAAGCCGCTTGTGATATGTAGCCGAACCGCTCCGGGGAAATAGCCTACCGGTGCTGGAGCCCCGAATGCGATCGTCGTGCCCTCGGCCTCAAAAGTGACATCTCCAGTCCCGTTCTCCGGCCTGACGCTTTGGTCGGCATTAGCGCCGAAGAAAGCGAGCGAGATAAAGAGAAACAAAAACGTCAAGTTTCGCATATTCACAAATGTCCGTTCAGATATCATTCGAAAACCAGACAGTTATCCACACGAGTTCTCAGTGTGGCTAGACCGTCACTGTCTAGAGCGTAGGAAGTTTGAAGGCTTCGCGTCAACCAAAACGATCAATCTGTCTGCTCAGGACGCACCGCAACGAGTTCCTAATTTCATTATCCTCGATGATATCACCGTTCATCGAAGACACTCCCGAAGCAAAGCGCGAGCATTGCCTGTTATGGCCCAGAAGACGCCTGTATTGTAGCCATTCTGACAGGGCGCATTTCAATGACGGGTCATGTTAAACCGGCTTGGACGCTCCGTTGAACAGGTCCTCGCCATTCGAAATACCACGAGCGTGAGGCTCAGACGTTATCGGCAGGTCACTCTAGCGCCGTGCGGGCTCTCATTGCGTCTAACAGCTTCATTCGAGCAAGCACCCGACAGCCGATTGACAGTGATGTATCGGGCAGTTTCGCTAGGTCGGCGACAGTAGTCCCCCGCCCTGCGCAGACGCCGCAGCTCGGCCTGGCGGCAGTCGGGATGCTTAGTGCCTGGCCTTCGAGGTCCACTTCTCGCGCGTCACGATCATCGCCTCGCGCGTGCTCATCCGGATCGGACCCGTCTTAACTTTTGAGAAAGCGGTCAGCACTGTTGATGACATTCGCCTCATCTGGGGCTTTGCATCATGGGCGGGCGCATCGAGACCGGTTCTGCGTCCCGCGCCACTTTTCCACCTCCCATTGCCCAGCTCATGCGGACCTCATCGTCAGGGATCCGCCTCATCCTCAAATCGAAACCCGCTCCCGTCAAAACTAGGCGAGGTTTACCAATGGGAACTTTCCACCGCGCCCTCTAGACAGCCGCCGCACGGGGCGCACGGACGCCGCACGGACCTGCCCCAGGGAGGCGAGGCCAGAAAGCGTTGCGATCTCAAGATGTAACGCGCACACGGAGCGCACGGACCTGCAGGAAGGACAATCGTCCCCCTACCCCCCAACCGCCGCACGCAAGCGGCGCGGGGCTGTGCGTGTCCTTTGTTTTTGGGAATAACTCTTTCTTCATCCGTGCGATCCGTGCCGTCCGTGCGGTATTGATCTGGAAGGGTTTTTCCGCACGGACCGCTCTGTCGGCAGGTCCGTGCGAGCGTCATCCGTCCGTGCGGGGGGCCTCCTCCTCGGCGACACGCGATTCATCCCCGTCCAGAACGGTCCTTTTGATCCGGATGTTTCGGACACGCGATCCCTCCCGCCCGGCGATCAACAGTCCCTGCGGCAGGTTGCTGAAGCTGTAATCCTTACCGCTCTTCTCAAGAGCATTGATCGATCGCAGGGCTGCGAGACATTCGTCGGTGGTCTCCTGAAGCCCAAGCGCGGGCGTATCGAAGGCATCCTTGGCGATGATGTAGTGATCGGCCGTCACCCAACCCGCCGGCGCGCCGTATTTTGCGGTGTCGGCTTCTTCAACTGGGATGAATACTCTGCCGATATGGGTGGCCAAGGCCGCGCGCAGCGCATCCAGCGTTGCCTCATGCCCCTTCAGCGTCTCGCCGTCCTTGCCGCGCATGAAGCGCGCGAAGGCCCGGTCGACCGCGTCTTTGACTGGACCGGGATCGATCAAGCCCGCCTCCCCCGCAAGCTCCGCGCCGACGATGACATAGGCCAGGACCTTGGCCGCGCGTTGGATGGCGGGCGGCTGCGCGGAGGATGCCAGTGTTCCTTGCGCCGCCGTGAGACGGGCATCCAGCTCCGAGCGCCGCCTGGGCCAATCGTTGTCGATCAACCATTGAACGAAAGCGGGCCCGGCATGTCCGTAGTTCCGCGATCCCTTGATGATCCCGGAGATCATGTCCGGTTCGATCTGGCGCGACCCGGTGACGTCAATGTCGAGAAAGCGCACGGTCGTGCCTCTCTTGATCGACTCCTTGCCCGCGGCAGCGGCGATGACCCGGCGCAAGTTCCATTCGTTCGACATGATCACGAAGGGGCGGAAGGCGGCCGAGGCTGCGAGGCCGGCGCCTCTGCCCTTCTTGCGGCTCTTACCGATGCCGGACGACAGCCCGAACAGCATGGCGGTCAGCATTCTGGCGTCGCCCAGGGCGCCGATCTCGTCGAGGCAGAGGACGGCATCCGAGCCCATGACCGCGAGATCCTCCACCGCGTTGGCGGTACTGTTCATTGAATGCAGCACGCCCTGACGCGGGGCCGGGTTCGTCCAGGCGGAGGCCGCCAGGGACTGAGCGACGGTCTTTCCGCGAGAGGTTTCGCCGCTGAAGTTGAGGCCGCATGGCAGGCCGTCGTGAAGCCCCAGGATCGGTCCGGCGAATGCGGCGCCGACCGCAATCACGAAGTGATCCACTCCGGAGGCCAAGGCCATCCCGATGCCCGCTTTCCAGCTCTCCAGATCGCCGCGGGTGGTGCGGTCTTGCGCCAGACCGTTCTCGTGCAAGCGGATATGGGCGCCGGACCCGGCATCCATCCACTGGCCGGTCGGTGTCATGAACCCGAGCACGTCATCGTGGCGCCGGACCCAGCCCGGCCGGGGCGTCGTGGCGATCAGCCGCTCGCTCGTCACGGATTGCAGGATGGCGACCATCGTCTGTCGCCATTTCGTGTCGGCCAGGCCAAGCTCCATGCCCGCATCGGCAAGCCGATCGATCACCCCGTTGCTATCCTTCTTGAAGAGGTCCGCCCGGTCCAGGGTGAGTTCGATGTCCTTCCCGTTCTCGTTGCGGAAAGCAATGATCCGGCCCGCATTGGCTTCGCCATCGAGACTGGCCGACCGGCCGACGCTCTCGAACGCCCTACAGATCGGTACCTCGTAAACATCTTCTCCGACGAACCGTTCCTCGACGAACCATTCGGATTCCTCACTGTACGTGACGTCTCCCGGCAACCAAGCATAGGGGCCGTCCTCGTCATCGGAGACAAGGAACTGCTCGTCTTTCAGAGAGGCGAACTTCAGATCGTGCTTCGCCATGAAGGCATTCAGCAGCGCAAGGCGATCATCGGGACACGACCCATGTTTGCATTCGAAAGCAAAGCTTCGCTTCTTGCCGTTTCCCGATCGGACGTGACAGGCCGTGTCCCGCTTTCCGCCATCGCCATGCATCTCCGCCGCGGGGCAGTCGACAATCAACATCTTCCCGCCCCCCTTCTCCTTGCAGATGTCATCGGGCGCGTGATGCCGCACGTAGTCCGCCAGGAGGAAGCGCTTGCCGTATTTGGCCGCCCAGGACTTCAACCTGTTCGGGACCGAGTCCTTGCTCTTCGTCGTCTTTTTGCGCGTAGCCTTGGTCGAGGTTCCCGACCGTCTGCTCGGCTCCGCCGTCTCCGGACGCAACGTGGCCAGATACGCATCCTTCGATGCTGTCGGCACGTCGGCCCAGTCCAGAAGACGACCCCGGATGATCACGCACCTCCAGTCATTGTCCTCCGGATGGTGGCGGGCCGTGTAGAAGGCCCGGCAGGGGTCGGTGCAGGCCGGATCGAAGTGGACGTCCAGAAGCTCCCGCGCCAGGCCGACCACCTTCTCTGCGTAGATGCCAAGCGCATCCTGTGGATCCTCTGCGAGCGCTCGAAGATCGATGAGCTCTGCCAGCGGGATGACGATCCGGAACTTCTCCTGCGGCGGTGTCCTAACCAGCACCTTTTCTCCCGGTGCCCCTTGGTCCCGACGGCCTTCGTAGGTGCATCCCGCGATGAAGTCGGCGGACCAGGGATGCCGATCATGGGTCGAAAGGTACTCCCGGATCGCCACATCATTGATCTTCGGGCCACAGACCTTCGCCACCTTTCCGGCAGGCAGCGCGAGAGTCGTCGTGTTGTGGGTATGGGTCGTGTAGAGAAAGGCCGCGATACCCAGACCTTCGATTGTCTCGATTGTTCGCTCGAGACCCGTTCCCGCATCGCAATCCAGAGCCAGGAAGCGAGTGTGCGTCATAGCCTCTGCCTTGCGCGCACCTTTCTCGGAATGCCCGAACACATACGCGAAGCCGGCCTTCTGTTTGCTGACCGCGTGCCAACCGAAGCCGAGGGCGTCTTCCGGTCTGACCTTCCCACGACCGACTATCATCTCCTTCAGCGTCGTCGTAGCGTTCTTCCACTGGCCGTTCTGTGTACCTGCACTGGGGTTTTCCGGCAGGACACCACCCAGCATGAAGGGAAACCTCTCCACCAGCGCGGCCTGCCAGTCCGGGCTGTCCTCGCCGCGAATTTCGGCATTGTGCCACGTGGCCTGGGTCAGGGGCGCCGGGTCATCGACCGGGTCAGATTGACCGGGCGTTGCGCTTCCCTCTTCGGGCCGCAGATCATCGTTCACCGCCTTAGCGATGTCGCGCCCCGTCCGGGCGCTGTTAGTGTTGGTCATCAGGATCCTCCGATACCGAAAAGCCGAACGCCTTCGGGGTGTTGTCTAGGGCGAGGCGCATCTTTGCCTGAGCCCGGGATGAATTTGTGGCCCCGTCTCGCGGGCCCTTCGATTGATTCTGGTGGTCATCCGCGACCGGTCGGTCGGGCTTCCACGTCTGGAAGGTGCCTACCGCGGCGAGCTTAAGATCATCTTAACGAGTTTCTGGGCCACGTGGATTCGCGGACACATCTGCGGCGTCCGACCGGCCATCCATGGCGCTGACGGCTCGGTCATCCTGACCGTAAGGACGGGGTCGCGGTTGGCTCCTCTTGCCAGGCCCCATGCGCCCGACCGCAGGTCTTGCACCGTGGTCCGATGGCCTGATCGATCTGATCCAGGATGCGGATGGCGGCGGCCAGCGCAGCACCGTCATTCGCGGGCGGTGTGGGGACCTCCGTCGCTCGTACGCGGCTGTAGTGCTGATCCAGGCGCTTCGCACTCGTGCTGGCCGTCTCCGCCTCGGCCACCAGAAGCGTCAGATGCGGCCGCACGGTCTCGGCCTCGGTCATGGCCTCGACAGCCGCCAGGGCGCTGGTGAAGGCAAAGCGGAGCGCATCGACCTCATCGCCCGCAATCATGGCACCGCCCCTCTCGTGCAACTGTGGGCGCATGTCTGACAACGGAGCCGCCACGCTGGGTCGAGGACGCGTCGTCTCCGGGGTCCACGTCGGACTTGGCCAATGCGGATGTGGAGAGGGCTCGCGCGGCATGTCCCGAGATCAGCCGCCGGACCTTCGCCAGATCCGCCGCGCCGGCCCCCTCGTTCTGAAGACGAAGATAGGCCTGCCGCAGACTTGCCGTCAGCCGCATCATACCCGCCCGCACCCCGTCCGCATCGGAAACGTCCAGCACCCGCTGGTCCCGCGCGCTTGCCGCGGCGCGCGCCAGCCAGTCGGCGCGCAGCCTGATCCAAGGGCGACGCTGAAGGGTGTTCCAGGCGTTCTGCTTGGCATTGCCGGGATCGGCCCGATGTCCCGCCGGACGGGAGCGCGTGTAGGCCTGCGCCGCCTTCGCCCCCGCCGCCAGGTACTCGGCGAAACCCTCATCGTCGTCGCGCGAAAGCGGCGTCGACCCGTCATAGGTCTCCCCGGGACTCACGTCATGCTTTCCCGGCCCGGCGCGCCGCCGTGATCCGGTCCGCCGGTCGCATCTTCGATATTCGCG
>JBCCPQ010000012.1:0-19213 GCA_039024825.1 Pseudomonadota bacterium | reverse complement strand
ATGATGCTCGGCCAGTCGGGAGGCTACGCAATGACAGCGTTCGTGACCTTCCTCATTACCCACTCACTCTACAAAGCGTCGCTTTTTCTGATGATCGGTTGTGTCGACCATGGAACGGGCACGCGGGAGGCAGGCATTCTCGGCGGGCTTGCCCGGGCCATGCCGATCACTGCGCTCGCTGCAGCCTTGGCCGCGCTCAGCATGGCTGGGCTACCACCGTTTGTGGGCTTCATCGCAAAAGAGCTCGCATACGCGGGCTCTCTCGAAGCACCGTCTTCCGTCTATCTCGTGGCCGGCGCGTCTCTTGCTGCAAATGCGCTGATGTTTGCAGTGGCCGGCATCGTCGCGTTCAAACCGTTCTGGCGGCCAGCGGGGGGAGAGATGCCGCTCGCACCCCACGAGGCAGGGCCAGCGATGCTTCTGGGCCCCGTGCTCCTCGCATGTCTCGGGCTGCTGTTCGGTCTTATGCCAAGTCTCATTCAGGCCAGTCTGATCAACCCGACTGTCGTCGGTTTCATGGGCGAAGCCGCTGACCCGAAGACGCTGAAGCTTTGGGCAGGTGTCAACGTGCCGCTCTATCTGTCCCTGGCAACCTTCGCGTTTGGCTTTGTGCTTTACGCCACACACGGTGGGCTTCGGGAGCGCCTAGTCGCAGCGGATGCCGCAGCGCCGAACTTTGACCGCGGCTGGGACAAGTTTCTCGACGGCTTCAAATCCTTTGCCGCCTGGCAGACTAAGATCATTCAGCCGGGCGTCTTGCGCTACTATATCTTTGTAACCTTTGCAGTCGTGTTGCTTGCTCTTGGGCCAACGCTCATCGTCCATGAAGCGCTTCCGGGGGCTCCTGATCTTAGCGGAATCACCTGGAAGAATGTTGCACTCATGGTGCTTGTAATCGCAGGGGCCTTGTTGACGACCGTCACCGACAGCCGGATCACGGCCATGGCGGGGCTCGGCGTGGTCGGAATGGGCGTCGCTGTCATCTTTATCGTTTTCGCAGCGCCCGACGTCGCCATCACGCAGCTTCTGGTTGAGACACTTGTCGTTGTCCTTGTTGCTGTCGCGCTCCTGCGGTTGCCATCACTAAAGATGACGGGTCATTTCGGGTTCCGTCCCTTGGACGCTTTGCTGAGCGCAGGTGTAGGGCTGGTGGTTACTGTCATCCTGCTCGCTGTGCTCGAAAACCCAATTGATCTTCGGCTGACTGAGTACTTCGAAGTAACGGCCTGGCCAGAAGCCTATGGCCGCAACATCGTCAATGTGATCCTCGTCGACTTCCGTGCTCTAGACACTTTCGGGGAGATCGCCGTCGTCGTGATTGCAGCTTTGTCCGCATATGCACTCTTGCGCACAACCGACGCAATTCCCCGAGGCCATGCCGAAAGTGACGACAGATGAGCTCCATCATTTTGCGAGTAGGGACGCGCTACCTCGCTGGCCTCCTCATCATCTTTTCACTCTACATGCTGCTCCGTGGTCACAATGAGCCTGGCGGTGGCTTTATCGGGGGCCTGATCGGTTCGACGGCTTTTGTCCTCTACGCCATCGGCTGCGGGACAGCGGAAGCACGCGAAGCATTGCGGATCCTGCCGCAGAACATCGCCATGGCCGGATTGGGCATCGCGCTCCTTGCGGGGATCCTGGCTGCCGTTTTCGGGGACGCTCTGTTCACGGGGCAGTGGCTCTTTGTCGGAGCATCCGACACCGACGAATTTGACAAAGGCATACCGCTCTCGTCCGTGCTGATCTTTGACATCGGAGTATATCTTGTCGTCTTCGGCTCGATCATCGCTCTAGTCTTCGCGATGGAGGAGGAGATCTGATGGAAGCCCTTCTGGCCATATCCATCGGCGTTCTCGTTGCCGCTGCGGTCTACCTGATGCTTGCGCGACATGTGCTGCGCTTCATCTTTGGGCTGGTGCTGATTTCCAACGCAGCGAACCTGACGATTTTCACGGCCGGACGGCTGACGGAAGGCGCTCCCCCGCTGATAGAGCTAGGAACCGTTGCCCCTGATCCAGGAGTAGCCAACGCGTTGCCACAAGCGCTTGTGCTGACAGCTATCGTGATCGGCTTCGGCCTTTTCGCCTTCGCCCTCATCCTGATGTTTCGTGCCTACACGACGTTGGGCACGCTCGACTCCGATGAGATGCGCATCGCGGAACCCCGCGAGGAGAAGTAGTTGGGCTGGCTTCTGACGATCCCGCTGGTTCTGCCGTTCCTGACCGCGGTTGCAGCATTCCTGACCCGGGAGAGCCCATCCGGGCGGTGGATAAGCGTGTTCGGGAACGTGCTTTTTCTGGGCGCGGCCATCCTGCTATTCAGCCATGTTTACGAAAAAGGCGTGGTGGCCGGGCAGATGGGCAATTGGCCTGCGCCCTTCGGGATCACGCTAGTCGCGGATTACCTGAGCGCGGTCATGGTCGTCATCACGGCCATCACTGCCCTTGCCGTCTCGGTTTACGCACTTTCAGACATCAATACGCGCAAGGAGTATCTGGGCTACCACGCGCTGTTCAACATTCTGATCGGCGGTGTAACGGGGGCCTTTATCACGGGTGACCTCTTTAACCTGTACGTTTGGTTCGAGGTCATGTTGATCTCATCTTTCGGGCTCCTTGTCCTCGGCGGATCGAAAGCGCAGATCGACGGCGGTGTGAAGTACGTCACGCTGAACCTGGTCTCCACGATCCTGTTCCTCTGTGGCGTCGGACTTCTTTATGGGATGACCGGCACGCTCAACCTCGCCGATCTCGCAGTGACGATCCCTACCGTGGAAAACCAGGGGCTCGTAACCGTTGTCGCGATGATGTTCATGGTGGCTTTTGGCGTTAAGGCGGCGGTCTTCCCGCTATTCTTCTGGCTGCCTGCCTCTTACCACACGCCTGCCTTCAGCGTGTCAGCCGTCTTCGCGGGCCTCCTGACAAAAGTTGGCGTCTACGCGCTTATTCGCATGTTCACGCTCGTATTCGATCAGGACATCGGATTCACGCATACCGTCCTTCTGTGGGTGGCGGCCTTTACAATGGTGACCGGCGTTCTCGGCGCCGCCGCACAGAACGACATGCGCAAGATCCTGTCCTTCCACATCGTGAGCCAGATTGGCTACATGATCATGGGGCTCGCGATCTACACGCCGCTGGCAATTGCCGGAGCCGTCTTCTACCTCGTCCACCACATCGTCGTGAAAGCGAACCTGTTTCTCATCGCGGGCGTGGCTGAGCGCATCGCAGGCTCGACGGACCTCGGCAAAATCGGCGGCATGTACAAGACCGCACCCTTTCTCGGGATCCTATTTCTCATTCCAGCCTTCTCGCTCGCCGGGTTTCCGCCGCTCAGCGGCTTCTGGGCAAAATACGTGCTCGTGGCGGCCGCGCTTGAGAATGAGGGCTGGGTGATCGCAGGCGTAGCGCTCCTTGTAGGGCTGCTTACAATCTACTCGATGACCAAGATCTGGGCGGAAGCATTCTGGAAAGCGCATCCCGAGGGTCAGGACCCGACTCTTGACACTCTCGAACCGTCTGCGCGCCGCTACCTCCTGCTGCCCATCGGCGGACTAGCGGTCCTCACTCTTATCATTGGGTTCTTCCCGCAGCCCTTTGTAAGCTTTGCCGAGACGGCCGCGGCACAACTTCTCGATCCGACGCCCTATATTACTACGGTGCTGGGTGACGGAGTTCTGACGGAGGCCGCGCAATGAACAATCTGGCCACCAACATGATGCTTGCCGCAGCATGGGCGATCCTGTTCGGCGGCTTTACTTGGCTCACGATGCTGTCTGGCTTCGTGGTGGGCTACTTTACGCTCTGGCTTTTACAGCCGCTTACAGGGACGCAGTCGAGCTACTTCAAGAAGGTGTGGTATTGGATCAAGCTCATCGTGATGTTTCACTATGAGTTGGTAATGTCGTCAATCCAGGTGCTCTGGGACATCATAACGCCCACTCACCGCGCAAACCCAGCTTTCATTGAGGTCCCGCTAGATGTCAAAACCGATGCGGGCATCTTCCTTGTGACAAACCTCATCACGCTCACGCCGGGCACGTTGTCCATTGACGTGAGCCCTGACCGAACGACGCTTACCATCCACGCGATGTTCGCGGATGATCCCGAGGCTGTCTGTCATGAGTTGAAATCGGGCATGGAAAAGTGGGTCATTGACGCCGTGGAGGAAAACGAATGACGCCGCCTGAGATCCTCGACTGGGCCGTGAATGCGGGTTTTGCCATGGTCTTTGTAGCCGTGTCGCTCGCATTCTTTCGCCTTGTAAAGGGCCCGTCCCTCCCCGATCGCGTTGTCGCCCTCGATATCATCACGGTTGCAATCGTCGCGTTCTGCGGCCTTGCGGCGATCCGGTCCGGTGACCCCGCGTTTCTCGACGTGGCGCTTGTCCTTGCGCTGGTGGGTTTTCTGGCAACCGTGGCTCTTGCCCGCTTTGCAGAACGCTATGTCGACCGCCGCGCCCGCGCGCTTGAGGAGAAGGAAACTGAGGAATGAGCTTTATCATTGCCACGGTCTTCGTCCTGATCGGAAGCCTCTTTTCCGTCGCTGCGGGCCTTGGCCTCGTGCGTTTGCCCGACGTTTTCATCCGCATGCATGCAGGCACCAAAGTCGGCACATTAGGGTCAGGGCTCGTTCTGGCAGGGGCCGCGATCCACTTTGCCGACCCTGCTGTGGTTCTGCGCACCATTGTGATCGTGTTTTTCCTACTGACCACAGCACCCATTGGCGCCCACATGATCGGACGCGCAGCCCTTCGCTCTGGTGTGCCGGCTTGGGGAAAGGACAAGACGAATGGCGAACTTCGCCGCCTGAAGACCGGGGGCCGCTAAGAAAGCGTCCCGTCGGCCAGCCATCCGTCCAGCACCGCTAGTGCAGCCTCGGCGAATGCCGCATCATTAATGTGGCAATCCAACATCGTAAGCCGCATTGGCGGAATTGCCGTCTCAACCTCGTCTACCATAGCGGCGAGACCGATGGGATCGTGGGCCGGTTCCCCCTCTTTATCCCACTCTTCAACTCCCTCGGTAGGCATTAGGAAATGCACTGGCCCCTTGGCCGCCTCCAAACGAGCGGCGATGTCACGGATGAGAGCACGACGCTCCTCAGCATCGAGAGCTGAGGACTTTATGAGCCTGTTGTGCGCATGGAATGGACGGTTGGCGTAGGCTGCCGGTATCTCCTGCCAGCCCGCAAAATCGATAAGGTCTGTGCAGCCAGGTGCAACGATCTGCGGTGTGCCGACGGCACCCGCGTTGGTCAGGCGACTTCCACCTGAGTTGACGACAGAGCCCACCATCAGGTTTCCAAGCTCCGGCAGCGCGAAATCAAGGACCGCCGCGAAGTAGCCTTGCTGCGCCAGTGCTTCGAACGCCATCCCGCCCATGCCAGTCGCATGAAACACAGCCACCTCGAATCCGCGTTCCTGCAACGGTTCCCTTAGATGCGTCATATACCTTAGACAGCTGGAACCGAGGCTCGTCATGCCGATGACCGGTCGATCCGCAAGGGGCGGCTCCACAGCACGGGCTGCGCCAAGAACCGCGCCCGCCGCTTGCGACAGTGACGACTTGCAGACGGAGTTAAGCCCGTAAAGCCCGCCCGCCCAGAGGATCATCTGGATGTCGGGTGACAGGCGATCCGCCGGAATAAGCGGTGAAAATGAAACGGTGGACACCACGTACTTCGGGACCCCCATTGGCAGGGCCTGCGCGCAATCCAGCGCAAGATCCGTCCCCATCGTGCCACCGAGCGCGATCATGCCTTCGATCTTTGCGTCAGCGTGAAGCTTGGCGGTCAGCGCCGCTGCACCTCGGGCCATGATCTGCATCGCTTCATTTTCGTCGCCAGCATTGATCGCATCCGTGATCGACGCTCCCGCTGCCGCGGCAACCTCGTACTTGGAGATATCCGTTGGCGCCGAAGGATCACCAAGAACACTCACGTCCATCGAAAGGACGCCGCCGCCCTGACCGCGGATCGCGTCGCAGACGTAGCTCAGTTCCTCATCCTTCGTGTCGTAAGTCCCAATGACGAGAATGGTTCTGTCCATGGCGCTCTCCCTTCCGCACATTTGTTGACAGCGCGCGCAGGCGGGTCAATCACTTTGGCAACGAGGGAGGCATGCATGGATCAATCCGCTATTGACGCGTTGCGTCAGGCACCTGTTGCCGCAGGCAAACTTTGGATCGACGGGGCGCCCGATGATGCGGCATCCGGTGAGGAAATGGAAATTCGCTCGCCCGCTGACGGCTCCCTTCTGACAACCGTACCGAAAGGCACCGGTGAAGACGCCGATCGCGCCATTGCAGCAGCTCGGCGTGCTTTTGAAGATGGCCGCTGGTCGCGCATGGCCCCGGCCGCGCGCAAGAAAATCATGCTTCGCTGGGCTGACCTCATGGAGGCGGAGATGCTGCCCTTAGCGGTGCTTGGTGTGCGCGACAATGGTACCGAAATCAGTATGGCACTGCGCGCAGAACCTGGATCTGCGATTGCCACAATCCGCTACTATGCGGAGGCCGCCGACAAGCTCAACGGAGAGATTGCGCCGACGCCGCAAGGCACCCTCGGCCTCGTCCACCGGGAGCCTGTGGGCGTCGTGGCAGCGATTATCCCGTGGAACTTCCCGCTGATGATCGGCGCCTGGAAGCTTGGGCCCGCCCTGGCAGCAGGAAACTCTGTTGTACTGAAACCGTCGGAGACCGCTTCGCTTTCCCTTCTGCGCATAGTGGAACTCGCCCATGAAGCGGGCATGCCGCCGGGTGTCCTCAACATCGTGACCGGCGAAGGCCCCGTAGTGGGGGAAGCGCTTGCTAGGTCAATGGACGTCGACGTAATCGTCTTCACCGGTTCCGGCGCCACTGGGCGGCGGCTCCTGCACGCCTCAGCAGAGAGCAACCTCAAGCGGTGCTATCTCGAACTCGGAGGCAAATCCGCAAATGTCATTTTCGCTGATGCGGCAAACCTCGAAGAAGCCGCGCAGGTTTCCGCGGCGGGGATCTTCCGAAACTCCGGGCAAGTCTGCGTGGCTGGGTCCCGGCTCTTGGTGGAACAGTCAATCCATGACGACGTTGTCGCTCTAATGGCCGAAGCAGCGGAAAAGATGAAAGTGGGCGACCCTCTTGATCTCACTACGCAGTCTGGCGCGGTCAACAACCCCTCGCAGCTTAAACGCAACCTCGCATTGGTGGAGGCCGCACAGTCCGAAGGCGGCACCGTGGTCACGGGTGGAACTCAAATCCTCGCGGAGACAGGCGGCACATACATGGCACCAACACTCGTGACAGGCGTTAGCGAAAGCGACACGCTCGCACAGGAAGAAGTCTTTGGACCAGTCCTCGCCGTCACTCCTTTTGCAACGGAAGACGATGCTATCCGCCTTGCGAACTCGACTGTGTACGGCCTTGCCGGCGGGGTGTGGACGAGCAGTCTTTCGCGCGCTCATCGTATGATCGCAGCCATGAAAACGGGGGTTGTACATGTGAACACTTACGGCGGGCCAGACGTAACGGTGCCCCTTGGCGGTGTGAAGCAGTCGGGTAACGGTCATGACAAGTCGATGCATGCCTTCGACAAATACCTCGACCTCAAAACCGCCTGGATCAAGCTCTAGGCCATCCCCACCTGGACGTTGTTTGGCACCATGTCGTCGGGCCGTTCCGCAAGGTATCCTTCTAGCTCCGCTCTGCTTGCTGCATAGCCCGGGTCGTCAAACACGTTCCGCATTTCGTCCGGGTCAGCGGAGAGATCGTACATCTCCCCAGCACCTGACAGCGCATCAACGGTGAGCTTCATCGTTTTTGTGCGCACCGTCCTAAGTGATAACGCGACCCCGGCCCTCGTTGGCAAGAGCTCCCATTCATTTAGAGCATATCGGCGCGGATCTTCCCGCCCTTCAGCAAGCGGGCGTAGTGAACGCCCGTGCTGCGGCAGACCCACCTTCGTCTCAGCGAAGTCTGCGAATGTCGCGGCAAGATCGAGAGTTGATACCGGTTCGTCCACCTCACCCTGCGGGATCCCGGGCCCGGAAAAGATCATCGGGACTTTAAGCAAGCCCTCGTAGTGCATCGGACCCTTCAGGATGAGACCGTGATCCCCAAGCCAGTCGCCGTGATCCGAGATGTAGATGACGATGGTGTTCTTGATCAGCCCTGTTTCCTCCAGCGTCGCCATGATGCGACCGACCTGATGATCAATCAACGCGATTTGCCCGTAGGTGTTAGCAATGATCTCCCGCAGCTGTACGTCACTTTGAGGCGGGATCCTGGAATAAGCTTTGCGGGTCTGTGCGTCTGCCCTATCCCCGGTTGGCTCCGCCTCAAGGACTTCGCGGTGCCACCGTGGACGGTCCTCAAGGTCGCGCGTGCGATGCTTAGGCAGGTCGACGCTCTCTGTTGGATGCAAGCGAGACCAAGGCTCAGGGCAGTCAAAGGGGTGATGCGGATCCGGGAAGGACACCCACGAGCAAAATGGTTGATCGTCCCGCACTTTGAGCCACTCGATTGCCCGGTCCGCCGTCCAGGTAGAGTTGTGCCACTCCACCGGAAGCCTCGAATGCCATGTCTGCGCCGCGCCTTTGGTGTCGCCACCGTTCTCCCACATGAGCTTTGTGCGCGCGTCGCCTTGGCCATCAGCGTGATACCAACGCTCGTAATGCTGGCCTGCAGGCGGTTTGGACGGCGCCCACCAGTTATGGCCAACGAGCATGAGCTCCACGTGCTCAAAACCCATGTAGGGACCGAACCAATCGTCTGCGTAGTCGGCAGAGGAGGTCAGGCACTCCGGCGTCCCGGTCGGCTCATGAGTATGGTAAGTCGAGAAATGCGCCTTGCCGAAGTACGCAGTCTTATACCCTGCCCGCGCGAGCGTACCCGCAAAGCCACGTTCTCCGATTGCAGGATCAAGGTCGATACCGTTGTCGTGGACGCCGTGCGTTCGGCAAAGCTGTCCTGTCAGGATTGAGGCCCGCGCTGGTTGGCAAACGACGGTGGGCGTGATCGCCTGCGTGAACCGCGTGCCTCGCGCCGCCAGTGCGTCCAGGTGCGGTGTCTTCACCCTTCGCCCGGCGTGACCCATACAATCCGCGCGGTGCTGGTCTGCTGAGATGAGGAGGATGTTGGGCCGTGTCATGGGCGCGTCCTGCGGATAGAGAAAAAGACCGTCGCCACCATCGCAGCCATCAGCACGACAGACGTGGCAGAAGAAAAAAGAAAGAACGGGTTGCCGCCGGTCGCCGCGAAGGCCTGCCTGGCGGTCTCCTCAAGCTTGGCGCCAAGGATAAAGGCGATGACAAAAGGTAAGGGCGACATGCCGATACGGCGCATAAAGTAGCCGAGCAGGCCAAATCCGACGGCCATCCAAATCGCCGCCATTCGCGTTTCTTGAACGTAGATCGCGGTGAGGGTTAAGAGCAGCACGCAAGGCAGCAGAATGTGCCGTGGGATCCGGATCATGACCCCCGTGGCCCGCATAAAAACGCCACCGATCGACCAGTTGAGAAGGTTCGCCATCATCATCGCTGTGAAAAGGCCGAAAGCGATTATAAGTTCTGGATTAGGCTCTTCGGTAAAGCGGAAGACACTTGGCCCCGGATTGAAACCTCCGATGCTCTCTGCAGCGAGTATGAGGAAAACCGCAGCTGCATTGCCAGGTATTCCAAGGGACAAAACGGGAATAAGGTTCGCCCCAGATACCGAAGAATTGGCAGCCTCTGTCGCCGCGATCCCCTCTGGAGCGCCTTGTCCGAACGGCGTCCTGTCCGGCGATCGCTGCCGATGCCGATTACGACCTACCGTATAGCCCAACGTGGCGGCGAGGGTGGAACCGACACCCGGCAAAGCGCCAATGGCCGTACCAATGAAAGCAGAGCGCGCGATGAAGGGTGCAATGCGGGAGAGGTCGGCACGGCTAAGCCTTTGTCGCCCGGTCGCAGAAATGTCCGTGCGTTTGCCTTCGGTTCCACGCCGCTGCCACTCATCCTCGAGCCCTTTGAAAACTTCGCCGAGGATTAGGACGCCCAGGACCGCTGTCGTGATGGGAAAACCCTGTGAAAGCTCTTGCGTGCCAAAGGAGAGGCGCGGGTAAAAGTCCTCGCCTGTCCCGACATAGGCCGCCAGCAAGCCTAGCCCTGTGGAGATCAGCCCTTTGCCCATAGAACCGCCGATGACAGCTGCGATGAACGCCAGCGACAGCAGAAGAAGCGCCGTCTTCTCAGGCAGATCCAGGTACATCTCCACCATGACGGCGAGGAACGGTGCGCAGAGGATAAGGACGATGTCAGAGAAAGTGTCCCCGGATGCAGATGAGAAATGCGCGATCCGAAGCGCCCGACCCGACTGACCGGCTTGCGCCATAGGGTGCCCGTCTAGTGACGTCATATACGCGTCCGGCGTACCCGGAGTATTGAACAGGATCGCGGGGACAGACCCGCCTAAAGTACCGCCCTTCATTACACCGATGAGAAAGCCCATGACCGGAAGCAAAGCGTCCGGATTGAAACCAAAAGACGAGATCAGCAGGGGCAATGCCACAGCCATGGCCATGGGCGCAGCCAAGCCTGGCGTCGCTCCCACCATGATCCCTAGTAGAAACCCGAACAGCACCATGAGCGGCGTCGCCGGAAGCTCAAGACCGAGAAACGCGATTTCCGGCCCGGCGAATACGGCGGCAATCCCGGCAAGGATGTAGTCAAAGACACTCACGTCTCAGACGTCCCCGTTTGGCGGGAGTAAGAGGTCCTCGAAGGGGAGATCGAAAAGTAGGATGAGAGCGATCGACCAACCGACACCGACGAAAACTGCACGAAAGCTCAGCCGACGCTCAATGCCCGCGACGAGCGCCGTGACGAGAAGCGCACCGCCTATCAGAAACCCCAACCAGCTCCATGGCGGTGTTGCGCGGAGAAGGCGGTATTCTTCCGCTCCCAGCGTCACAGGCCCTGCCCAGCGCATGATCAATATCGCCAGCACCACGATGCCGGTGAGAGCGAATATCCGAAACATATTTTCCCGGCTCGGTACAACACTGTCACCTTCGGATCCTTCGAACAAAATGAGGCTAAATCCACCCAACCCTATAAAAGCGGCAGCTATGGTTGGCGCCAGGGCGTCGCCTATCGAGACCCGCCGCCGCACGGTTTCCAAAAGCCCGCTGTCAGTGTCGAGCGGTATCCACAGAAATGCCGCCAGAACGGCGAGCGCCAACGCCACAAGGCCTAGAATGAGATGGGCTCGAGAAGTCATTTTTTTATCGGGTGGCGAGGGTCCGCCCTACGCCACCCAAAATGTCATTCAGTGGCTGCTAGCAACGCACCAGCAGATGCGAAGTCGGTTGCAACCAGCGCATCAAGGTCGTCACCGGTGATCACCGACGCACCACCAAACGCGTTCTGAATAAGCTGCCCGGCTTTGGTGCCGGTATTGCTCGCCACGCCTTCAATCGCACCAGCAAGGGCCTCCCGCGCTTCAGTGGGCATGCCCGCAGGCCCAATGAACAGGAAGTACCCGTCTGCGACAAATTCCACCCCGAGATCAGCCATGGTGGGTGCCTCTGGCGTCTGTACGAGGGGCGCCGAAAGCGCGGACGCAAGGTTAACAAGGTCACCTGCCGCCACACCTTTGCGCTGGATGCCCGCCATAAACCCCAGGTCCATATCACCCGCGGTCACACCGTCCATGACAGCGCGGCCACCGCGTACTTGCACGATATTGAACTCTACACCCTGCGCTTCGCCGAGAAGGAACGCGAGGTCAGACAGCTTTGGTGACATTGTGCCAAAGCGAATGTCTTCACCTGCTTTTGCGGCGTCGACAACGTCGCTGAACGTGCTCCAGCCCTTCGAAGATGGTGCAACGATTCCCATCTGGAAGCCCGCTGTCGTGGCGATTGGTGTGAACATATCGGGCGTCAATCCCGCATCGGCGGCGCGCATGTTGTACCCAAGGGACTCGGTGACCACCATTCCAATGACGGATCCGTCCGCAGGCATATCCTTGATCGCCGCGGCGAGGTTAAGCCCACCCTTCCCGGTAACTTGCTCCGGGATGAACTCCCAGCCCATGGAAGCCTCAAGCTCTTCAGCAATTAGCCTCGCCTGCGTATCCGCGCCACCTCCTGCCGCAAACGCGATCATGAGCTTGATTGGTCCGGGTGGTGTCCAGTCTTCCGCGGATGCTAGTGACGCCGCAAAGGTCATCGCCGCCGCCAAGATAAATTTCTTCATGGTCTCCTCCCTTAATGACCAGCTATCCTAAATCAGCCACAGTTTAGTTGTGGGGTCAACAATTAGTTTGACTAGCGATTTTTGAGATGTCATCGTGATCCAAAGAGTGTGGATATGAACCAAGTGACACCATTGGACCTTGCAACTGGCGTGCCGCCGCTAGACCGGCGCGTTTCCTACCGGATCAGCCGCCTTCACGGGCGCCTCAATGCTCAAGCGGCCCGTATCCTGAGCGCCACGGCGGGAATCTCACTCTCGCAGTGGCGCATTCTCGTTATGATTGATGCTGAGACAGAGATCTCGGCAAGCGAGATCGTCCGCTTGACTAAGATCGACAAGGCGATGGTGTCCCGTGCGATCAAAAGCCTGTCCGAGGCTGGATTGGTCAAAGTCGTTGTCAGCAAAACCGACCAAAGGCTCCACAAAGTGCGCATGACAGATTCCGGTCGTGAGCGTTTCATGCATGCTCTTCCTCGGATGCTCGAGCGCCAGAAGGGGCTGGTGAATGAGCTGGATGAGGCGGAGGCTGATGCGTTTTTCACGATCCTATGCAAGCTTGAAGACGCCATCACGGCGATGGAAGAAGGCGAAAATGAAGTCGTCGCGGAACCGACTTGAAGATCACCGTTCTGGGCTCTGGCACGCCTGAGCCCTACGCGCGGCGGGCCTCCTCCGGCTACCTTGTCGAAATAGCTGACCAGAAGCTGCTTTTTGATTGTGGCGGCGGAGTCGTCGGACGCCTTTTAGAGATCGGAGTCCGTCCCGCCGAAATCGATGTTTTGTTTCTGACCCATCTGCATTCTGATCACATGATGGATTACGCACGGCTTGTGCACGCGGCATGGGATACCGGCGCCCCACCACTTCGCGTCTACGGTCCAGCACCGATGGCTAAGATTTCGGAACGCTTTTTCGGACCCGACGGCGCCTTTGCTTGGGATCTGAAGGCGCGGACTGGATACGAACCGTCGCAACAGGTGTGGCAGGCTCGCGGGGGCTCCTTGCCCCGCCCGTGGCCGGAACCCGAAATCACAGAGATTGAGCCGGGTTTCACCATTGAGGGACGTGGTTGGAAGCTCCTGTCCTGTGAGGTCCCCCACGCGCAGCCCTTCCTATCGTGCCTTGCTTTCCGACTTGAAACCGAAGCGGGCTCCTTTGTCTACTCGGGCGATGCAGGTCTATGCGCTGAGATGGAAACACTTAGCGCGGACGCGGACCTCCTAATCCACTGGTGCTACCGGGGCGAAGGAGAGAGCATCAGCCCAGAGCTGGACGCAAAATCCCCGACGCCCTCAGAAATCGCAAGAATGGCGAAACGGGTAGGAGTTAAACGGCTCGCGCTTAGCCACATTCGCGAACACATGGATGAAGACGCTCGGCGGCAGCGAAATCTGGCTGCCTTAAAGGAGAGCTTTGCCGGCCTCGCTGTCATTGCCGAAGATCTCGAGGTGTTCGAGATCTGAGGCCTACGGGCTAGGCGTGCTAAGGAACCCGCTCCCGGTCGATGAACGTTTTTAGGGCGAACCGTGACCGCACCGCACGGATACCGCCAATGCGGAGAAGTCGTGTCTGCAGGAAACTCTCGAACTCCTCGAGGCTCTCCACTACGACCTCCAGAAGAAAATCCATCCCACCCGTCATGAGCCTGCCGGTCACCACCTCTTCAAAGCGGGCGACATCGCGCTGAAATCTGCTCACTTCCTCTGCATCCTGCCGCTCTAGTTCCACACTGACAAAGGCCGTGATGCCGAAGCCAGCGACGGCCCTGTCGATCTGAGCAACATACCCTGAGATCAATCCGCTCTCTTCCAGACGCTGCACGCGCCGCTTGCATGGGGTCGCCGACAGCCCAACCTTTTCAGCGAGGTCCACGAGGGTCATTCGCCCATCTGTCCGAAGCGCGCGGAGAATCTCTCGATCGACATAGTCTGTAGTGAAAGCCACCATGAAAACTCATATTACAGGAGTTTCTCACTATTAAAGACCCTCGAGAGAACAACAAGCGTTCTTTTTCTGTCGCAGCACTGCGGTAAGCTCTGGCCATGTCGTTCAAACCTCTTTCCCTGCACGTACCAGAGCCGGGCTGCCGACCAGGCGACACACCGGATTTCTCGAACTTTGAGATCCCGCGCGCCGGAGAAGTGAGCCGCCCGCCCGTCGACGTGGACCCCAATGACATACGCGACATGGCTTTTTCCATCGTCCGCGTCTTGAACAAGAAGGGCGAAGCAGTCGGCGATTGGGCTGGCCTGCTCGACGCCGAGACGCTTCGCGCGGGGCTTAGACACATGCTCACCCTCCGGGCCTATGATGAGCGAATGCTCACAGCTCAACGCCAAGGAAAGACAAGCTTCTATGCCCAGCACCTCGGCGAGGAAGCAGTAAGCTGTGCAGTCGCGGGCGCCCTCGAGCAAGGGGATATGAACTTTCCGACCTACCGGCAGGCGGGTCTCCTGATCGCCGCTGGCTACCCGCTCGAAACGATGATGAACCAGATCTATTCAAATAGCGCGGACCCCCTTAAGGGGCGCCAGCTCCCGATCTGCTATTCTTCGAAAGAGCACGACTTTTTCACGGTCTCTGGCAATCTTGGAACACAGTTCTTGCAGGCCGTGGGCTGGGCGATGGGCTCCGCCATCGCCGGAGACACGAAGATCGCGGCAGGCTGGATCGGGGACGGCTCTACTGCCGAGAGCGACTTCCATGCCGCCATGGTTTTTGCGTCAACCTACCGTGCTCCCGTAATGCTCAACATCGTCAACAACCAGTGGGCAATCTCGTCCTTTCAAGGCATTGCCCGCGGAGGCGTGGGTACCTTTGCCGCGCGCGGCCATGGCTTTGGTATTCCGGCGATCCGAGTGGACGGGAATGATTTTCTCGCGACCCACGCCGTTGCGTCCTGGGCTGCAGAGCGCGCCAGAAGAGGTCATGGGCCAACGCTGATTGAGTATGTAACCTACCGCGCAGGCGCGCACTCCTCTTCTGATGACCCAAGCGTCTACCGATCCCCGGAGGAGGCAGCCGCATGGCCACTCGGCGACCCTATCGAACGGCTCAAATCCCACCTGATCGTCGAGGATGAGTGGTCCGAAGAACGTCACGTGCAAGCGAAGGCAGAAGCCATGAACGACGTCCGCACTGCGCAGAAAGCGGCAGAGGCCGTTGGTACCTTGCTTGACGGAAGGCATCCGACCCCACGCGACATGTTCGAACAGGTCTTTGAGGACATGCCCCCACACCTTGTCCGCCAGCGCCAGGAGGCGGGCTTCTGATGGCGCGTATGACCATGATTGAGGCCATCCGCGCTGCCCATGACGAGGCCATGGCCGCAGATGACAGGGTCGTCGTGTACGGCGAAGACGTGGGCTTCTTCGGCGGCGTTTTCCGCTGCACTCAGGGTCTTCAAGCAAAATATGGAAAAGAAAGGTGTTTTGACGCGCCTATTAACGAGTCTGGGATCGTCGGCACCGCGATAGGCATGGCCGCCTACGGTTTACGTCCCGTCATCGAGATCCAGTTTGCGGACTACGTGTACCCAGGCTTCGATCAAATCGCGTCGGAAGCCGCCAGGATCCGGTACCGCTCAAACGGGGATTTCACTGTGCCAATCGTAATCCGTATGCCTGCGGGCGGCGGCATCTTCGGCGGCCAAACTCACAGCCAAAGCCCGGAAGCGATCTTTACACATGTCTGCGGCCTTAAAACGGTGATCCCGTCGACGCCCAGCGATGCCAAAGGCCTTTTGCTATCAGCAATCGAAGACCCCGACCCGGTGATCTTTCTAGAGCCGAAACGGCTTTATAATGGGCCCTTTGATGGCCATCATGACCGCCCGGTGGTGAGTTGGAAGAACATCGACGCGGGCGAGGTGCCCGAGGGCGTCTCCGTCCCTCTGGGCAAGGCAAAGATCACACGCGAAGGGCGCGAAATCACCGTCCTTGCCTACGGGACGATGGTCCATGTCGCCCAAGCTGCATGCGAGGAAACCGGCATTGATTGCGAGATAATCGACTTGCGGACGCTGGTGCCTGTGGACCTGCCCGCAATTGCCGAAAGCGTAAAGAAGACAGGGCGGTGTGTGGTCGTCCACGAAGCCACGCGGACAAGCGGCTACGGAGCGGAGCTCCTCAGCCTCGTTCAGGAAGCGTGCTTCTACTCGCTAGAAGCCCCGATTGAACGCGTCACCGGCTGGGACACGCCCTACCCCCACGCACAGGAATGGGACTATTTCCCGGGCCCGGCTCGGGTAGGCGAGGCACTTAAACGCGCCATGGAGGGGTGATGCGATACGAGGTGAAGCTGCCGGATATTGGTGAAGGCATCGCGGAGGCGGAGCTATCGGAATGGCATGTCGAAGCGGGTGACGTCGTCGCCGAAGACGAAATTCTTGCAGCAGTCATGACTGACAAAGCCGCCGTGGAGGTTCCGACGGCGCGGGCGGGCAAAGTCCTCGAGCTGCGCGGCGAAGTGGGAGATATGCTGCCTATTGGGTCAGTGCTTATCGTTCTTGACGTGGAGGGAACAGAGGCCACGGATCCGCCCGCCGAAACACCAAAGCCAGAGGTCACAGCGGCGTACAATCAAACGGCGAAGCCTCCGCCAACACGCATTGAGCCAGGCTCAAAGCCTCTGGCATCCCCTGCTGTCCGCAAACGCGCGCGGGAGGCCGGCATCGACCTCACGAGTGTGAGCGGATCGGGTCCAGCGGGTCGCATTACCCATGAGGACCTGGACAAGCCGGGCCGAAAAACCACGCTACGAACGGAAGTGACAGAGACGCGTATCACAGGGATGAGGAGAAAGGTCGCTGAGAAGATGGCGCTGGCGAACGCACGCATCCCGCACATCACCATCGTCGAAGAAGTCGAGATGGAGGCTCTCGAAAGCCTGCGCGCTACTTTGAACGCGCAGTACACCGATACTCGGTCAAAGCTTACAGTTTTGCCGTTTATCGCCCGCGCACTTGTCCGCGCGGTAGATCGGCACCCTGTCTTCAACTCCCATTTCGATGACGATGAAGGGCTTATCCGTAGCCATGGCGCAGTCCATATCGGCGTCGCAACGCAAACTGACGCGGGCCTCACCGTACCGGTCTTAAGACATGCTGAGGCAGCTGGATTGTGGGATGCAGCGGCAGAGATTGCACGCCTTGCAGGCGCGGCCCGAGACGGAAGCATTCAGCTCGAAGACCTCAAAGGTTCCACAATTACGATCACGTCCCTCGGCCCACTCGGCGCCATTGCCACAACACCCATCATCAACCACCCGGAAGTCACGATCCTCGGCGTAAACCGCATGCAAACGCGGCCCGTTTGGGACGGGCAGGCATTCCAGCCGCGGAAGATGATGAACCTCTCCGCGTCCTTCGACCATCGCGTGATCGACGGATACGACGCCGCTCTCTTCGTCCAGACAATCAAGGGCCTGCTAGAGCAACCTGCGCTTCTTTTCATGGAGGACTGACATGGAATGCGAGGTCCTTATCGTTGGCGCTGGGCCAGGAGGCTATCCCTGCGCCATTCGATGTGCTCAGGCGGGCCTGAAAACGATAGTGGTTGATGAAGCGGCTGCCGGAGGGACCTGCCTCAACATAGGCTGCGTCCCTTCAAAGGCACTCATCCACGCGGCGGAGGAGTTTGACAGGCTTACAAGATCATCGCATCCCCCACTCGGCATTAATAACGACACTCCGAAGCTCGATTTTTCAGTAACACAGGTTTGGAAGGACGGGATCGTCGCAAAGCTTAGCGGCGGTGTGGAAGGGCTTTTGACGCGAGCGGGAGCAGACCTTGTGAAAGGCCGAGCGCGCTTTGTTGATGGCAAGCGCATCCGTCTCGATGACGGGCGGGAGATCACGGCAAAGACCGTAGTCATCGCAACAGGGTCTGCGCCTGTGGAACTTCCGTCCCTGCCCTTCGGAGTAGACGTTCTTTCGTCTACTGCGGCGCTGGCGCTGGCCGAGGTACCCAAACGGCTAGCCGTCGTAGGTGCGGGCTATATCGGGCTGGAGCTGGGGACTGCGTTTCGGAAGCTTGGCGCGGAGGTCACCGTCATCGAAGCCGGGGAACGCATATTGCCGAGCTTTGACGCCGCGCTTGTCCGTCCAGTGGCTCACAGATTGGGAACCCTCGGCGTCGACGTGCGTACCGGTGCGCAGGCCAAAGGCTTTTCAAACGGCTCGCTCCACACCGATCAAGGAGACATCAAGGTCGACAAGGTGCTTGTTACAGTGGGGAGGCGACCCCGCACTGGCGGCATTGGGATTGAGGAGCTTGCCCTCGATATGGATGGGCCATTTGTGCGGGTCAACGGTCGGGGCGAGACCTCAATGCGCGGGGTCTACGCCGTGGGTGACATCACGGGGCAGCCAATGCTCGCTCACCGTGCTACCGCGCAGGGTGAGATAACCGCGGCCCACATTTGCGGCAAGACAACAAACTGGGACAAACGCGCGATCCCAGCCATCTGCTTTACAGATCCGGAGATTGTCAGCGTTGGCGACGGCCCCGATACAAATGGCTGCACCAGTGCGGAGTTTCCATTTGCGGCCAACGGTCGGGCGCTGACCCTCGGCCGTGACGACGGCTTTGTGCGCGTTGTGTTCAGGAAAGCAGATGAGGCTATCATGGGCGTACAAGCCGTGGGCGCGGGCGTGGCAGAGCTCTCTGCAGCCTTCACCCTCGCCATCGAAATGGGTGCTCGGCTTGACGACCTTGCAGAAACGATCCACTCGCACCCCACACAGTCAGAGGCATTTCAGGAAGCCGCCCTTAGAGGCTTGGGGCGGGGACTACACCTTTAGTAGACGTCTTTAGCGTAACGGCCCTGTCGGCGGAGTTGCCCAAGACGGTCTTCGGCGTAACGTTCAGACATCCCTCCATGCTCCGCGATGACGGAGATCAGTGCAGCCTCGACGTCTGGGGCCATCCGCTTGGCGTCCCCACAGACATAGATATGCGCTCCCAACTCTATTGCCTGCCAGAGAGCAGCGCCT